>NZ_JBFRDL010000030.1:0-55510 GCF_052113525.1 Rhodococcus sp. TAF43 | reverse complement strand
CTGTCGCGTATGCAGGTAGACGCGCGGTTGCGCGAAACATTCCACTGTCAGAATTGATACTGGGTGTACTCCTGGTCGGGGCACCGTCCGGTGTACTTCGTCAACCCGATCCCGCGATGCTCCTTCTTGCTTCGCCCCACCGGCCCATCCGAGGGTTCGCGAACCCAGTTGCCGGCCGTGTCCAGCACCGGCATACATTCACTGCCGGGGTGGCTGTATCGGGTTTCTCCTTCGACGGTGAGCACTCCATCCTGGACGTCGATGTGCGCGACCGTCGCCCAGTAGGAGTCCTGGCCGTTGCCCACGTAGACCAGGATCTCGTCGGCATCCGAGCCCGGAAGTCCGTCGTGGCCGGCGCGCCCGTAGCGGATCGCGACCCGTGGCTTGCCGAACGAGTCGATGGCGCCGGCGCCGTTGTCGATGCTCTGGTAGACGTTCACCAGCAAATCCCCGTTCTCCTGTGGGAGTACGCGGACCTGCTCAGTCGCCGGCTTGTTGCCATTGCCGGGACCCTTGCTGTCACCGTAATGGTGCATGTGAGGCCACTTGGCGAGACTCCCCCGGTGCCTGTTCTCGCCGCTGATCACGACGTACTTGTTCGTCTCCTCATTACGGCAGAAGAAGTAGACGTCGAGATCGCCTTCCCCATACCGCTTCACATTGCCGTGGCGGTCATACTGTGCGCCGCGACCGTCCCACTCGAGGCCAACAGTCAGCACCCAATTCGGATCTCCCTGGCTCTTACGCAGATCGATCCGCGCAGTCTTGCTCGCCGAGTCCTTCGTCAGTGAGATCTTCACCTTCTCGAAGCTGATCGGCGCCGCCGCAGGAGTCGGTGCCTGCGCGGGCGCCGGCTGCGTCGAGGCATAGGTGTGCACAGGCGCGGGGGCGGGCATCGGTGCAGGCAATGGTGGGGTTGCGACCGGTACCGCGTTGTCCGTGCCGGGGTCGTCGACGACGATGCCGTACTCGGTCGCGAACTTCGCCAGGCCCTCTCCGTAACCTTGCCCGATCGCATCGAGTCTCCACCCGGCACCGCGCCGGTAGAAGGCCACCACCTGCAACACCGTTTCGACGCTCAGCCCGGGCGGGATGAACGACAGCTGCGGGCCGGCACCGACGACGTCGACGGACAGCCCCGGAACATCCCGAAACGTCTTGCCTTGCGCCTCGGTGCTCGCGGTGATTAGGACTCGGTGCACATCCGCCGGCACGGATCCCAGATCTACCGAGATCTGGTTGTCCGAGACCAGCGCAACGCCATCGACTTTCGGATTGTTGAAGAACACGAAGTCGTTGTCGCTACGGACTCTGCCATCGATGCCGAGGAGGACCGCGGCGATGTCGACGACGTTCACTGCAGAGGCCGTCGTGATACCGACGGTGTATCGGACATCCGCCAGGTCGGTCTTCGACCCCTTCGAAAGCTGCACATTTCCCCCTCACCTCAGGACGCCGGCAGCACCCCCGCCCTGTCCGGTTTGCGTCCATATTTGCACGCCGCTGCAGGGAACCGGACGCTACCCCTGCGGCACTCCCCGACACCCCCAGCTTCCGCTGCTGCAGTTAACGTTTCTGCAGCGCAAGCGCCTCAATGAGCAACTACGAGAGAGCCTGCCCGTCAGCGTTGTCGGGGGACCCTGATAGAACAGATTCTCAACGCCACTCCCGGGGGAAGCGCATCAGCGTCCACTGACAACACGGCGCATCGCGCAAACCCCTGCCCAGTCGAAGGACATCACCGTGACCGCTCGCCATGCCGGACCGACCCGCCGACGGGTCCACGCACGCGGCGCTCTCGCAGCGTGCGCACTCGCCGCGGCTGCTGCCATGRCGCTGACCGCTTGCGACAGTGGGGATGCGAGCGCCGCGGACAGCGTGACGACATCGACCTCGTCGGCCGCGTCAACGACGACCGCGCCGTCTCCAACGCAGAATCCGGCGACGCCAGTGAATGCTGATGCTGCGCAGACGATCGCGATGCTCGACGCGTTGCCGGTGAAGGGGCGTGCACCGAAAACCGAGTACTCGCGTGACGAGTTCGGTCCCGCCTGGACCGATGATGTTGATGTCGAACTGGGTTCGAACTCGTGCGATACCCGCAACGACATCTTGAAACGAGATCTGACGAACACCGTGTTCAACGATGGCGGTAAGCGGTGCACCGTGCAGTCCGGCACCCTGGTCAACGACCCGTACACCGGCAAGACCATCAACTTCGTGCGCGGCAAGGACACGTCCTCCGCAATCCAGATCGAGCACGTGGTTGCCTTGTCGGACGCCTGGCAGAAGGGCGCCCAGCAGCTCAGCGAACGTCAGCGCCGCAACTTTGCCAACGACCCGCTCAACCTCATCGCCGTCGACGGTCCGGCGAACATGGCCAAGGGCGACGGCGACGCGGCGACCTGGCTGCCCCCGAACAAGGCCTACCGCTGCACCTACGTCACCAAGCAGGTGCAGGTGAAGGCGAAGTACAACCTGTGGGTGACCCAGGCCGAGAAAGACGCCATCGCGCAGGTTCTCGGCAGCTGCGGTGAGAACGGAGCCGCAGTTCCGGCCCCGGTGAACGGTGGACAGGCCAGCCCTGCAGCACCCGCACCTGCACCGCAGACCCAAGCCGAAGCCCCGATTCCGGCTCCGGCTCCGGCTCCGGCTCCGATGGTTGCGCCAGAACCGGCCCCAAGCAGCGGTGTGTCGTTCGGGAGCTGCAAGGAGGCCCGCGCAGCTGGTGCCGCCCCACTCAGGCGTGGCGAGCCCGGCTACAGCAGCAAGCTTGACCGCGACGGTGACGGCGTCGCCTGCGAGTGATCTGACTACTGTCCGCTGTCCAGCCACAGTCCGGTCGGCGGCCGATGGATGAGTCCTTCGCGCGCACCCGACCGAGGTAGCGCACTGTTCAGAACGACTAGGGGTTTCCGTGTCGGCACCGACTGCACCACATGATGATTCGAAGCTGATTGCGACCTGGAAAAGGTCGTTGCGCTGCCCATCGCTGCGTTCTTCGGACTCGGCTGCGTCTCATACGTGTTCGAGGGACAGGTCGATGGGGCGCTCCTGTTCCTGCCTTGACAGTCATCGCCGCTCTCTACCTGTTGACGGTCCAACGTAACGCACTCAAGCGGCGCCAGGCCGTGGCCCTGCCCGGGAATCCGGTCAACATCGGACCGAACTGGCTACTGTTCGGTGTCCCCTCTGTTCTGGCGTTGCTCATCGCATCCTCGATGCTCGCGGGCACGGGGCTCGATCCCGACCCGAACGCGCTGGTGCCCAACGTGGTCGGAACGTCGCTGTCTGATGCGCGCGCAATACTGCGGGATGCCGGTCTCAAGACCGAGACCGAGGACGACACCGGACAGGACCGCCAGGTGTTTATCCCGGGCAACTGGGTGTCCACGCGCCAGTCCCCCGAAGCCGGGGCCCGCATCGGTGACACCCGCACCGTCACGCTCGGTGTCGTTAAGGACGGCGAGAAGACAGCGGCCCAGCAAGCAACAGAGAACACTTCTCCGACCCCGCTGAACCGACCCCGAGCGCACCCGCGGCGAGTAGCACGACGGCGCCATCCGCACCCAGCACGACCAAACGACCATCACCCCGCCGTCATCGACGCCTGCGACTCTCTCTGACGACGATCAGCAGTTGATCGAGGATGCCGCGTACATCACGAACCTCAAGATGGGCGGGATCTCCTTCGGCGGTGACGAGACGGTAGCGACCAAGGCAAGCCGGGTCACCTGCCGCTACATCGACAACGCTGCCGACCCGTCTCTCGCGATCCTCGACGCGGTACAGACCGCGCAGCGATCGGGGTACTCGCGACGCGATGCCGAGTACCTGGTGGGCTCCGCCATCGGTGTGTATTGCGACCAGTACACGCCCCTCGTCACCCGGTAGTTGGGTACGGGTGGGTGCTCGACGCGCCCCTGTGTCGTCCGGGCGCACGTGCCTGACTAGCAGCTTGACTTGACTCGCATGCACACGCAGTGCGCGCTCGCGAGGTTCACACTTCGCCGGTAGTAGCACCGCCGTCGGTTGCAGATCCGATGTCATCCCCGAAGGAAAGCCCCCGCTCGGCTATGACCCGGAACGTGGCGCTTCTTCAAGTGTGTGGGTGGTTGGAGGTTCTGCGGCAGCTGGCGAGGAGGTTGGCGTTGCCAAATCGCCGGGTACACAGATAGTTCCGCGTATCTCTTCGTCGCTAGGGCATTCCTTCCCCGGGGAGCGCGCGCTGACCCTGGCATCAGAGAAGGATGTGTGCCGGCCACGACTGGCAGGCGTCAGCTCTGCCCGCGTTCTGGCAGTTCACCGGAATCTGCAAGAACGAGCGCACGATCCTCGATACGCGCGCCGGTCACGTCGTCGATAGTGCTGGGCTCATCACACTCGACGCAATTGACGCCGGGTGCGGTAGCGAGCTGTGCCAGCGTCTGCCCGGTGCGCTGCCGGACTGGCCGCAGGCGGCGCGGTCCGCGTGAACCCCCTTCGACCATCTGCTCGCGTAGGAGATCGATTTCGTTGTCGTGCGGCGCCTCCGGGTGGCGGTGCATGACAACGGACGACTTCAGAACCGGAAGGGCGTGGGATCCGGTGCTGGCCCGCGCGTCGGCGCAGACGCAGCATCAGGCGGCGATGAGCGCGCAATCTGCCTCGCCTGGAAGTAGGCGTTGGAAGCGGGTAGCCAGAGGGCCGCGACGGCGGCAACCCCGTTGAGGACGACGACCCATACCATCGGAGGCCCGAGTAGACCGAACAGCGAAACAACAGCCAGTATGGTGCATACCTTCCTAGCCCAGCGTCGACCCGACTTGATCTGGACAGCCAGCAGCATGTAGCAGGCAAATGCAACGATTGACACGACGACGAGGAACAAGCTGACATTGTCCGCGACATCGTCCACATATGCGGCCGACATGTGAGAGTTGTCGTATTCCGTGACTGCACCAGTCATGTCCACGACCCGATTCACCGTCACCATGCTGAGGGCCGCGTTGACAATGCTGAGAACCCCAGCGACCAAAAGCAGCGCACATCCGATCCACACACTTCGTGGGGGCTTCAATCCGGCGAGTGGTTGCACGGCAGCCGGCGGAATGTACGGGGACGTCCCGAAACCTCCACTGTTATCGAACGGGACCGTCATCGAGAACTCCGATCCTGTTGCTGATTAACGTGATTCAAGTACATCCTTCTGGGAGAGCACCCATCTCAGCGGGTCCACACACCGGAATGGTGCGATACCGCGCGTGTGTAGCTTCTCGCCGACTGGGGACTCGCCGAGCGCCGAGACCGCAAAGAATCGATGTTGGATCTGCGTTCCGTTGCCCGCGTTCTCGATCGCCTTCACGATCGGTCCGGCGTGGAGCTTCTCGAGCAGGCTCCGTACCTCGTGGTGAAGCAACCTGCCGTCTTCGTCGTCGTACCGCGTTGTGGTCATGCTTGGGTCGCGGGAGAAGGCTGCGCCGGGGTTGGACATGATGTGACTCCACTCCGAACCGTCGACTCCTCGGAGCGCCTGCACCGCATCGAACTTTGAGAGGATCATCGCCACCTTCGGGGAGCGCGCGCCGAGCACCATCAGCAGCTTGCTCAGCACGGTCTTGGGGTCACCGCCCAATTCGCCCTGCGACGGAACCAGGTCCTGGAGCTGGTCGCGGATCTCCTGGACGCGGAGCGGATCGAACATGAAGAACACCGCGTCCGCGTGTGCGAAGAATTCCAGGTATTGAAGCCTGCCGTGTTCCACTCGTTCGAGGTCCTCGCCCGCGACGTCCCGCAGCACCAGATAGTGCCGATTGCTGGCCCAGGTTCCCAGGCTGAAGATCAGCGGTTCACGCTGATACGAACTCGGCTGGCCTGCTGCAGGGGTAGGCAGCATCAGGCCACGTTCCTCGTACAGTGGCTTCTCGTACACGGTCTGATAACTGGCCTGTGTCGCTGGCGTCGCGGGGTCGATCGATGTCCCCAACTGCCCTGCCAGCTGCTCGAGTTGCTTGATCAGGACCGCGATGAAGAGGCTCTTGCCCGTCGCGCGTGCGCCCGCCATGGCAATGCAGGTCGATTCCGCCTGCCGCCAACCTGTCGGCAGGGGATAGTGGCAGGCCGGGCAGGCGTCCGCGAGCTCATCCGAGCACCCGGGACATGTGGCTCCGGGCGGCGGTTCCCAACCCCGTCTAGCCCCGGACGGCCGCTGCAATTCAACGACAGGCCCACTGGCCACATCGCTGTTGGTGAACATCGACGCAACCGGATCCACGGTGGGCGCACACCGGCCGGACTGACAGATCCAGGTATAGACGGCATCCGCAATTTCTTGAAAGCACCTCGGGCACCGGACCATCAGGCGGTCCTCTCCCCCAGCTCAGTGCCGGGAGCGAAGCAGCCCCGCAGCAGCGAACGCACCACTGAGGTCAGTGCACCGGGCTCCTGCAGCAGCTGCACCGACGCCGAAACCCCTTCCCTCGGAGGCGCAACTGCAGTGACCGGGACCAGCGCCCGGAACCTGCGCAGCTGTGACACCGTCGTCGGCACCAACGACACCAGGTGCCGCGCTTCGCCGTCGATCTCATCGGCGGCGGTCAACGCCTCGATATCGGCCGGGATTCCGTCTGTGATCAGGTAGGTCACGGTGTTGTCGTTCGGATAGAGCCCACTCAGCTCCGTTACTGCGGAACGGAAGCCGCTGGTGATTGGCCGAGTATCGAGGAGTTCAATGGAGCGGTGGGCTATCTCTGATGCCTGCGTCTCAGGGACCCATACGACCTCCCGACTGAGAAGGCAGACCTGCAAACCTCTGTCCGAGCCGACTACCGTCGATAGCCCCGCGAGGACATCGAGCACGGCCTCCACGCCGCCATCGCTCGCACTTGCACGCATGGAGGCTGAGGTGTCGATGCCGACCACCGTGTTGATCTGGAACTGCTCGGGTACGCGGTCGACGCCTAACAACGCTCGAGCCTGTACCCGTGCCTGGTGGGCTAGTTCGCCGAGCGGTTGATCGACTTTGGTTCGCATCGCGGCAACTGTGATTGCGTCGCCGTCTGGGGTGAGGGCGGCGACGTCGAGGAATTGCTGCCCGGAGATGTCCAGTGGCCTCAGCACGGCGCGTTCTGGTTCGTGGCTGGCCTGGACGTCAACCTGCATGGCGATGTGAACCGTGGTGCCTGCGGGGAATTCGCCGAGGCCGTTCGCGGGGACGAGACGGGCCACGATCGGCGAGTCCACCCTCGGCACGATCATCAGCTCGGGGTTGGGATGTACGCCGACCGAATCTCCGGAAGCACGCGAAATTGCCTGCATGCGTGCGCATCCGGGTTGACCATCGATGCTCATGCTTACCATGATGGGGCGACGCGGAAGACTTGCTCGTCCTGTTCCATCCAACACGTATGTAGGCATCAGCCCGCGACTCCCTCTTCACTACTAGCGAACCAGCTCACGATCCTCATTTCAGCCTCGCCTTCGGAACAACGATTTCAGGGTGCCACCCGACTCGACGCCGCGCGCCTCCAGCCAGCGCTTGAGGTATTTGCGGTAGGCCACGATCGGAGGTTCGGGATCCGTCCGGTGCCGCTCCTCGATGGCCTTCAGCACACTCTGCGGCATCTGGTCTGGCCCATCCGGCCAGACGGGATGCTGTTCAGCCACTAGTGATTCGACGATTCGGTCGAGGAGCGACGCCGGGTATTCGTCCTCTGTCGCGGCGAAACTGCCCAGATCCTGCTCGCACTTGGTGGCCCGCGTGAAACCCGGCCCGGACGGCGACACCAGGAACGCGGTAGTGACCACCTCGTCCATGTCGACAACGCCCGATCCGCACAGGTCGAGCAGAGCCCGCTGGACACGTTTGAGCGAATCCCGACCCAGCTTTCCCGGCAAGGGGATCTGTGCTGGTGCCTGCGCTCGCTTCCACGAGGACGACGAAGTGGTAGAGGGCTCGGCGATCAGCTTCGCCATCTGCAGGACTGCCAGGTTCACCTGCAGGTCTGCTGACAGTGAGTCGATGTCGATTCTATTCACCGCCAGCTCCGTGGTCAGTGCGTGGAATCCGTGCAGGACTGTGTTCTTGTCGACCCCCTGCCACGTCGTGATTCGGCGCAGCTGGACGAGCTGGCGTAGCGCATCCATCAGCTGGTGCTCCGAGATCGTTTGGCGCGCAGCGAGACCGCCGGGCCACTCCGCTGTCGTCGAACCCGGATGCGGTGCTGCGTGCGGGTCAGCGCCTTGTGGCCTGGCGTCGTACCGGTGCTGCTGGGGACCGAATCCGTCCACGTGCTCGTGACGACCCTGAAAGCGAGACCCCCATCGATCGCCGCCTGGCGCGACCGGAGTCGTCGCGACGTGTTCGGCGCCGTCCTGCCAGCCTGCACTGCTACCACCGGGGACGCGATCCGGTGATACTTCCAGGCGACGCCACATGTCGCCGTTCGGCTCACGCTGCGGCGCCCGGTCGACCGCGGTATGTGTATCCGGCTGCGAGTCGCGCGGGAGGATCAGATCCATGATCGCCGCCAAATGCCTGTCGCTCGGAGCGCGTAGCAGCGTCCACCAGGCCGCGGTCGGCGGCAACCGGTCCCCGAACCGACGCATTACCAATTCGAGATCCCTCGCGGCCCAGGCTGGGGCTCTGAAGAGAATTCCCTGGAGTTCCGGGTCTAGCTCCCCGGTCAGCAGCACATGCGCCAGACACAGCGAGCGCAGCGAATCGTTCGACCGGTCATCGGGATTGCCGCGCATCTCGGCCACGATCCGCTCGGCGTACAACGCCCGCTCCGGATCGAATTCGGCGACCGGCCCCGCAAGTAGTTCAGCGAGCGGCTCCGGATGCACCTTGTAGGGTACTGCCCACGCGATCACTCCGCGATTCAACCTGGTCCCGATGGGACGGTCCTTCATTGAATCCAGGCTGACGATGACAGGCTGCAGAACGAGCCGGCAAGTCAACGGGTCCAGGTGCCCCACCCGGCCGACGAAGTCCTGCACCCGGTCGTCGTCGAAGAAGACCGTCGGTACAGCTTGCTCGAGAATTCGCTGAAGACTCCCGACTATCTCCGCAGAGTCCTCGCCGATCACTCGTGTCCTCACGAGCAGATCAGTGAGCCGCAGCACCACTACGGCGAGATTCTCAGCCTTATGACCATCTGGCTCTACGGTTTCGCATTCGCGCAGCATCTCGCCGACCCGGGTGTCCACCAATGCGAGCAACTCGGGTGGAGCCCATCCCGGCTGTGGTGCGGCCAGGCGCGAGGGCGGAGCCTCCACGAGCCACTCCCGGTCCGCCAGTGCCCGTTCGAGGTACACCTGCAAAGTCATCGCCACGGACACCGACGGCTCCGAGCCTGAGGATCCCCGCGTACGTCCCAGCGCAGCCAATGCATCGGCCGGTGAGGTGCCGGTCCGCTTCGCGACAACTGCGGAGGCGGCAGCATGTAAGTCCGGGTATTCACGCAGGCTCGAGGGGAGGAACCCTGTGATAACTTCCGCGCAGTCTTCCTCGGCGTCGGACAGGTCCTCTTCGTCCTCGAGTTCAATGGCCATCGCTACAGACCACGACGGATCTGTCTGCGCGTCGGACACACGCTCCACCACGGAGTCCCGTGTACGCAGGACGCGGCGCACCACGTCCGGGTCGATCAATAGGACCTCCGCGATCTGCGACAGGCGGGTCACCGGGATCTTCGCGCCGGCCGGGGTGCGGTTCGGCTGAACGCGATACTCGCCGCGTGACGGTTCGTCTGACTCGGCAAGTACGACGAACCGGTCCGAGGACTCCAGTTCCGCGAGGTCACTCAGGGGAACAGCGATGAGATGGAGTCCCTGAGAGAGCGCGGTCGGCAGGTCCGTCGCGCGCTCGAAGGTCGACCAAGCCAGTTTTCGTGCAGCGTATTTCGACAGGAAGTGGCTGACCGCGCCGATCCACAGTGCGGCGCTGTCAATTCTCTCCGCACCGAACACGACAGCCGGCCCGCCGTCGATCGCCCCGGCGACCGCATCGAGCAGCACGGAGAACAAACTCACCCGCCAGACGCTCGGGTCGAGCAGGAAGTCGATGACCGCATCCCTGCTGACCGCGGCGCCGGGCTGTGGCGGATGGGGCGGCAATTCGGCGGCCAACACCTCTCGGGCACCGAATGGGATCAGCCAGTCCGGTGATCGCCAGAGGTCGATGGGACGGTGCTCGGCCACCGGAGGTGCCGCGTCGAGGAAGGTGTGGGCGAAAACGTTTCCGGGACGGCCTGAGCCATCGGCACCAGCGGGGACGGTGTGCCAGTAGGCGCCGCGCTCGGAGCTTACAGGCGCGTACATCAGTCGGTGTGGTCGCGCCTGGACCTCTTCCGGGGTCGGGAACTGCGGCATGGGCTGGACCGGAATCAACGACGTCGATACCCAGGCACGCAACAGTTCCCGGTCGCTCGGATCAAGGGTGTCGGTGGCCTGTTTGATCTGCCAGCCGCCACCTGCACCGGTTCCGGTGTCAAAAGAGGAGTAGGTGAGCTGGCCTGTGGAACCGGCAGCACCGGCCTGCTGTATGCCCCGGTGTTGTGAGTCAGACTGATTCATCGACGCCACCCAGATGATCCATCCAGTTGCAGCTTGTCGACCGATGGGTCCAGTAGAGCCACGGTGCGTAGCTGTTCGGCGGGCAATTCCACGAACAGACGAACGAACCCCCGTTTGTCCCTCACGTCTGCTCGCCAGCTGCCGACCGGAGTCGGCCCGATCCGGGGCTGCTGGAACTGAGTGACCGGTTCGGTGTTCGGCGACGAATCGGGAACAACCGGTAGTGCTGTCCCATCCCGATAGCTGAGCGGCATCCGATCGGGGTTGTGCACCAACACCATCGGTGGACTGATGGGGAGTTCGAGTTCGGACGTCACGGTCACAGTGACGGTGGCCTTGCCGGTCAGGCTGCGCTTGAATGCAACGTCGTACCGCATCCGCATCATGCCCGGGTACTGCGTGGTCACTGGCGTTCCACCGTTTCGCTCACCGCCGGCGTACGACACTGCCACCGCATGCAGCGAGCATCCACGCGGCGGTAGCGGACTCGAGAAGTGGAGGCCGCCGAACCGCGCGTACTCGCCCTGGGAGATCTCGACTGGTTGCCCGCTCAGCCCCGCTTCGGCCCCCTGTCCCCGCGCGCCCATGTAAACCAGCACTGAGGCGGCGCCTACGGGCCACCCGAAGGTCAGGATCTGCTTGTTCACTCGCTCGACTACCTGGGGGTCGATGACCAGGCCGGTGCGGGTGGCATAGGTCGTGGTCCCGACGTGCACAGTGTCGTCAAGGACGGTTACCGGGGTGAAGTACGCGCGATTCCAGTCACGTGGCCATGGAATACCGGCGACGACCGATCGACCGTCCTCACCGATCGAGGGAGGATCGGGCAGTTGATCCTCATCCCGGAGTCCAGCCCCGTTCAACGCAGAGTACGCAAGCGAACTCGCCCCGAGGCCCGCGCTCGGCGACACAGCAGTTCGGTAGATCACGACATGCCCAGACGGCGGATCAGTCCAGCTCAAATCGAACTCCGGCCCGCGTTCACGTTCGTGCGTGACCACTTCCAGGTCCGACACCGGTATCAGAACGGCTGCGACAGCGATCTCCTGTTGCTTGGTGCCCGATAGTCGAGTCGTCCCGTCGACCGCCGCCTCGCACCGGACTTGGTATAGGTAGCGCCGACCGGGTTCGGCCTCCACGTCGACGAAACCACTGAGGTTCGGTGTCGTGGTGCAGATTCGGTACTGCGGGTTGTCAGCTCCGGTGGCTGCACGCTCGATCGGGATGCGGTAGACCTGCACGGCAGCGGTGCCGGGTCGGCTCGTCCACCGACCGATCACGCGGCCATCGTCCTCACGAACCTCGAAGTTCTCGACTGTGCTGACCACCGCGGTCTGCGCGTGCAGCGTCGGTTGTGCGCGCAGCGCAGCTGCAGGGTCGGCGCCACGATTGCACCACACCTGGAAGTGCCGCACGGCAGTGATGAACGGGCGGATGTCAATGGCCGTCGTCGCTGTTGTCGAAGTTACGAAGTCCGCCTTCTCCGGAGCGTATGGGGGATATTCGTCCCCGGAAACCAGCCGATAGATGGTGGTGCCCCGATCACCTTCCGGATGTGGCGGCCATGTGTGGCTCCACCCGTTGCCGCTGTTTCGCGCCGTGCGGATCGGTGCGACATCGCTTGACGGCGAATTGAACTCGTACTCTGCGAACAGTGCCGGATCAAACTCCGGATCCGACGACGTGGGGGGCGCGGGCTGGGTAGGTCTGGCGGGTTGCGCAGTAGGTGTCGGGGACATCCGGTGCGTGTCCTGATCCGAGCTAGGGGTCACGCCGGTGTTGATCGTCGACGTCGTAGCCGGGGAGTGTATGGCTGCTTCGTCGACGATGGCCTGTGCCTGCGCCAGCACGGCTTGCTCGGCGTTTGCCGGTGTGAGCGGGGACAGGCTGGCGAGTATCCCCGCGATCTCGGCGGCGAACGATTTCGCGTCTGCACCCCGGAGGATGTCTGCGATCTCGGTGGGCGTGCGCTTGCCAGACTTCACCACCTGGAGCAGCTTGGTCCTGTTGAGCGAACCGATCTTCGGTCGCTCCTCCTCGACCGCCTTCTCCCACCACTCGACGAGAGCCTGATGGCCTTCGGCGGTCGCGTCGGTCGCCGACGTGGGTGGCGGCTCCGGGCTGGCCTCRGGTGCGGGAGCAGGGATGCCCTGACCGCCCTTGGGCACAAGTAGGTCGGACGGCATGTGCATGACCGGATCATGCACGCCGAACTTGACCTGCTTGAGGATCCACTCGATCGCCTCGACCCATGGATCGACGACAGCACGGTCGATGCCAGTCCATTGGTCTGGACGTGCAGCAATCGCCTCGAGGTCGTCCGTACCCGGCGCACGATGCCCCGCAGCCGACACCGCGGACGCCCAACCTTGAAGCGCCTTGAGCCGCTTCGCTTCCTTATCCGTGCTCACCTACGAACCCCTACCCTCGCCTCGTCACACCACCATGCCGGCACGCCGCCTCCGGCGATCAAAACACCATGTCGCTGAGGGGTGGTTCCGGCTCCGGAGGCAGCGAGCCGTTCCAGGGGCCCGGCTCGGTCTGATCGCCGAACACGAACTCGTACACCTGGAGGCCCTGACTCACCTGCGTGAGTACCGCGATCTGGCCCAGGCGGGTTCGCACGGGTTCCCCCGACGACTCGGCGACGGTGGCCCGTCCTGCGGACCTCGCTTCGTCGGTCAGTAGTACCTCGTCGAACCGCTGGATGCCGAATGGATTGCGGCCGGAGTCCACTCCGGCCATGAACTCGGTCAGACTCGACACCTGAGGCGTGCCTTCGCTAGGTACCTCGACGCGGTCGAGGAGGGTGGACGACAGTGCGTTCCCGGGACCGTCCAGGTGCCCGATCGCGTTCTGCCACAGCTTGTCAGAGCCGTGCAGGGTGATCTCTCCGGCTGCGATTCGGGCCGACCACCGGTCGAGCCCGGATCCGGATCCCTTTCCCTGCTGCGTGAACATGGCGTTCGGATTGCCGCGCAGGTCGTGTCCCAATGGCCCGAGTGCCTCTCCGGCCCCGCCGAGAGCACCTTCCCATGGACCGGTAAGCCAACCGGCGCCGAATAGTCCGCGACGGATCTGCAAGGCAGCATCGGACATGAGTGATTCTTCGGGTCTGGCAATACCGAGACGGGTGTTGAGCGGCAGCCCGCTGTCGATTCGCGCGCGGCGTTCCTCTTCGGGCCGGTCAGGGCCGAATGGTTCACGCAGCACCGCGGCGAGTGCTGTGCTCCACGACAGGTATTGCCCGTAGGCCTCTGTCAGGCGAGAGAGATCGCGTAACGCCGCCTCCAGGTTTGTCTTGGCTGCTTCGACTGCGGACACCCCGGCTCTGCGACGGTTCAACTCTCGGAACAACTCTCGCTGACCGATCATGAAGGTCCAGACCGTAGCGACTGCCCAGCTCACCAACGCTACTGCCGCGATCACTGCACCGGTGGTGAATGAGATGACCTTCGTCCCAGTGAGCGCTGCTGCGATGACTAGGACGGCGAGGAACACACCGGCGAATACCTTCATCCACAACGCGAGCCGTTTCTGCTTCGCCGTTGCGGCGCCATCTATGGCATCGATGTCGCCGGCGGCCTCAATTCGTCGCAGCAGATCAGCCGCCTCGGCTCTGGCAGACCCCAATGCCAGCGCGAGGGTTCCGCCAACCTGGGCGCCGTAGCTGCGCTGCGCCCGCGCCCGCCACCGGCTCAGTTCCCCGAGTGTCTGTCGCGCGTCGTGACCGACTCCGGCGTCGCGCTCCGCCTCCAGCAGCTTCCGCTGCAGATCCTCGATCCCCAGCGGGTCGCTGGCGGCCACGCTTCGAGTTTCGACCATCGGTGCGACGCTGTCGGGGACCCGGAATGCGTCGTGTTCACTGGCCACCGCGTCTGCCGTCGAGCGAAGCACCCCGCGGCTGGCGCCGATCTGGATCGGGGGTAGGCCCTGGGCCCGGTCTCCAGCGTCGCATAGGGTCAGAGCTCCGGCCGCGTAGTCGCGCCAGAGGTCCGACAGGTCGTACCGGACCTCGTGCGACCTGTTCGCGTCGACGTCGAGCAGTACGTCACTGATCTGATTCGATGCAAGGCCGACCTGTTCCCAGTTCGCCGGGATTCCCTCGGCTGTCACCCCGTTGACCACGACGGAGTACGCGGACGGCACCCGCCCGTAGACGGCGCCGTGAAYAGCGCCTGCGGTAGCGGATGAGACTCGGTTCACCGCGACGGCGTACCACTGGCCGGGGGCGTTGCGGAGTGCGGCACCGAGGAAGCTCAGCAACATCTTGATCGCCCGCGATGCGCCGATCTTCTCGTCGGTCACCGTCCCGGCGCTGACCCGCGGCCCTTTCAGCACACCGTGGTGCTTGCTCCACAGGGCGTTCGCCATGTTCTGTGTTGCCAGTAGTGAGTCGTCGGCGTAGACGACCGTGGACCCGTTGACCCGAGGGAGCGGGAGGCCGGACTGCAGGTCGAAAACCCGGTTACGCAAACCGCACTCCATCTCGGCGGTGTCCAGCCTGCGGTAGAACGAGCGCACCATTCGGATCGATTCGCCAGGAAGCACCGCCGTGTCGTCGAACGGCGCATGCCCGGATCCTGTCCACAACCCGACCACGCCGGCAACCACGGGTGCGGCGTACCGGCCGATGTCGATCGGGTCGGTACTCGGGTTGAGCAGAATATGCCCACGACCGGGCCCGAGGGAGTCCTCCGGCGCGATGAGTAGGTTATGAGTCCCCTCGATGACAGTCGGCTGCAAAGACTCGGGTCCACCGGGACGAACAACGATGAGACGCAGTCGGATGACTTGTGCTACACCGGAACTCGATGATAGAAGCTCGCCCAGGGACCGCTCGGTGGAGATCGGGACGGTGCTGCTTCCCGCGATTAGGGGAACGATTACCGCCAAGCGCACCCGATCGTAAGCGCGCTCGGTCAGGATGGTCTGCACCGTGGTGCCCGATTGTCGACCGCCTGCGATGTGCACGGCCTCTCCTATCGGTCCACCGTCGTCCTGAAGCCACAGGAAAGGATCGACGAGACCCACGGCCGAGAAATCCTGCAACACGTCGCGAATTCCTTCAGCAGCACCGGGCGGCGCGAGAAACACTGTCAGCGAACTCATCTCAGAACACCCCTCCCTCGGGGACCACCACGTCGTTCATTGCTGCAGCGGGTGTTGTCGCGTAGAACGCACCACCCCCCACATGCGGAAGTGCAGCCGTTCCCATGGACTTGGCTTGCTCGACGCACCCCGATATGAGGTCGATGAGCTGGCCTGTCGCCCAGTGAACGTCCGGAGCAAGATCACGGAATATCGGGGTCATTGATGCCTGGTTCCGCGCCGAGATCACCGAGAACTGCCCGCCACCGCGTGCTCCGTTCACGCCCGGCGCCATGAAGTGGTCCCCAGCAAGTGTGCAGATTTGCGTCAGCCACTCGATTCCGCGCTGGGCGCGGTCGTCGACTGTCGTCGCGTCGGCCACCCCGGGAACCCGCGACGGCAGTCCACTCCCCGTGGCGCCGGTCGACAGCCACGACAGCACCACTTGCTTCGCCGACACCTCGACAATGCCGGTTGCAGGTGCCTGACTGTGCGAATCCCACAGCCCCCGCAGAGTTCGATACGGCACGAGCGAACCCATCACGGGCTGTTCGTGCGAGGACGCGATGGCGAGCAACACCGATTCGAGTACCGCCGGCAGCCAATCGTACGTGGCCGAGAACTGACTCGGGGGTGTCAGCAGGGGATTCGGAAAGTCGAGCCAGCGGGACGCATCCGCGTCCCAGATCCGCACTGGCTGATTGAAGGGCGACTCCGGGATCTGGATCCGTCCAGTGAGCTGGCCGAGGAACCAGCCCGCTGTCATTGCCCGGCGCTCGTCCTGTGTCATCGGCAGTGCGGCGGCGAGCGGACGCGTCCGGCGGAATCGCCAGAACGCGCCACGGCCCTGCGCGGGGGTCCGCGCCCACTGCTGCTTCGCCGGTTCTAGCACCGAATCGAACACCAGCGGCGAGTAGTTCGGATATGACCCGAAGATGTCGATCCTGGTAACGCCGCCCTCGTCGGTCAGCGACCTACGGAGATTGTCCTTGGCCGGCTGGTCGACGCGGGGGTCAGCATCCAGCAGCCGAATCAGCTGGTCCCCCACATCGAGGCCCTTGAACGGCACCTCCGCGAACTTGTATCGGTACTCCGTTGCGGTGCCGTGCAATTCCTGGACGGCAGTGTCGTTGACGCTGATCAGTGGACGCGCCAGAGACAATGCTTCCTGGAATTTCGTGATCACCGCGTCGCGGCGTCTGGTGAGCTCAGACTCGGCGCCCCCGACACCCATGACGTAGTCCCGCAACGACACCTTGCAGAAGTCATCGAACGATTCGCCGGGACGGTCGATGAACAACCGAGCGCGACCGAGCAATTCTGCCGGTCGAATGTGCACGTCGAAGGCTGACAGCGCCGGGGTTGTTCGCTCACCGGTGTCCGGATCGACTGGGAAGACCTTGGATTGCCACTGCGAGGTGCACTCGATCAGACCGCGGGGAGGCAGCACGCCACCAGTAGTGGCCCAGACGCCTGAGATCACCTGCCGCGCCGCGACAGGAATTGCAGTAGCCAGGTGTGGAGGAGCGTCGCCCGCCCCGACTGATCGGGGCAGGTCCACCTCGTACTGGGTCTTGAAATCGCTTGAACTGGTGAGCATCACCTCGTTGTCCGCCTCGGCGAACCGGGCCTGCACCCGCTCTTCGCTATCCGCGGGCCACGCCGCGTACTGGTCAGTCGCCAGCCGTGCAAGACCGAGATCCTGTATGGCGAGCCCGGCTGCGTTCTCAAGGATCCGCTGTGCCTCCGCCAGCGCATTGACGAGCGGACTGAGGAATTCGCCGGTGAAGCCGCCGAGCGATTTCTCGACCAGGCCGGCGGCCGAGCCGTAGATCCGCTGCCGGAGCTGGCCCCGGTATCCGCCCAGTATCCGTTCGATGACCTCGGCGCCGTTCGAAATTGTCCCCTTGAGCATGCCGAGGACCGGCTCCACTTCGGCTGGCATGGCCGCGACGTCGTTGGGTCCCAGTCGGGACAGGTCCTGGGCCCCGGGCAGCACGAAGGTATTCAGGTGTACTCCGAGCCGCTCGACCAAGGCCCGCGCGTACGGCAGTCCGAACTGTGCGATGGCACCAGCAACGACGGTTTCAGTCCGACGCGCCAGGTCCTGATGCCAAACATAGGCCCAGCCGTATGCTGCGTCCTGGGCCGCCTGAGTAAGAGCCACCCGCCGGTTGCCTGCCGCCTGCCGTAGCATCGGCACCCACTGGTTGGCGGGAACTCCGTCCGACGCTGGCAGGAAGCTGCGCAGGTTCGTCTCCACGACGGTGTGTGCGAGCCGGTCGCCGTCTGCGCTGGGCAGCGCCTGCTGCGTGAGCCACTGACCCAAGTGGGCCTGAGCCTGATCGCCAGTAACGCCAATCGGTAGCCCGAGATCCCCGCAGATTGCTGGCCACTGGCTGTCCAGCAGCGCCTTGACCTGCTCGGTACCCGACGCCGGATTGGTCGGCGACAGGTGTCCGAACATCAACTTGTCGGCACTGGACCGGGCCAACCGCTGCGCTGCGTACTCGGCGTACCGATCCCTGCCCATGCTGAGGCTGGCGAAGCCGTACGAGCCCCATGGCAGCGCGTCCCACGGCGAGTCGCCCCATCCGAGATAGTCACGATTGCCCGGAGGAGAACCCGTATTGCCGAGGTCGAAGGACATGAACTGCGTGGTCGCTGCACCACTCATCATTAGTCCCGCCAACCCCCGCGCTAGTCCGCGGTAGACCGCGTTCTGCGAACCGTCACCGAAGAGAGCTCTCTGTGGCCCGACGAAGCGGCCGACGGGGAATACGCGGGYGAAGGGGATGCTTGCGCCCTCACCGTTGTTCAGGCCTAGAGCGGCCAGCGTGGATACGTCGTGCTCCCGTGCCGCACCGGTCTGGCTGGCCACGATCTCGCCGAGCATGGCCAACGCATTCGCGCGGACGCCGCTGCGAGCCCCTTCTGGGAGGCTGTCGAAGATATTCGGTGTCACCATGAACACACCCATCATTGCGGGATCCACCCCGGTGACGAGGGTCAGTAGTCGGCAGACGTCGAGCGCCATCGAAGCACCGGCGCCTCCTGCCATCGAGGAGACCACCAAGATGAGCGGCGGGTGTCCGGAGTTGAACTCGCCGAGGCCTGGCACTTTCAGATTGCTCATCTCGGACACTGTTTCAACTCGGAAGAGCTGATCCCAGGTGTGCTGGAGGCGGTCGCGGATCTCCGCGGCCTTGTTCAGGGTGATCATGCGGCCCACCGCCCGATACTGGCCGGCGCCAGCCGAGATCGGCACCCCGACCTCGTCGGGCTTCCGGGGAGCCCATGTCGCGGTGGCGTCGAGAGCGTACGCCGCTGCGTATCGGCTGGTCACCGCATTGTCCAGTACCGAGTAGCTACCGGTCTGGGGGCCGGAACCGAAGTACGCGCCGCCCTGCTGTTGCACGTTGCCGAGACCGTCCGGGCCGTCCTCGCTGCCGGATGGGACGTCGATCGAGACGAATTGCCAGCCTGCCGGAATCTTGTCCACCCCATGCGCGGCGAGGTCCGACCGCAGCTGATCCATCATGTAGGCCAATGTGGCGCCGCCCGAACCGCCACACCCGACCACCAGGAATCGTCTCAACTCAGTCCTCCAACGCTGTTAATTGACAGGGCATGGCTCTTACCACCTGTGGTCGGCATCAGAACCGGAACGGTTCAGGTGCCGACGGCGGGGGCGCGTCCGGCGCCGGACCCGGATTCGCCCCTGGTTGGGCTCCGCCGGTGTTCGGCTCATGAGGCTGACCAGAGGCCCCTCCGAACGGGTGACCACTAGTTCCAGGCGAACCCACGAAGTCGAATCCGGCGCTCGACGGCTGACCGTTCCCGAATCCCCCGAAAGCTGAGGGTTGCGGTCCGGGTTGCACTGCACCGGGCCCGGAGCCGGGATTTGCTGCCGCCCAACGGGACCGCAACTCGGAGAGCAGGCTCGGAAGACGTCGATTGATGTCGTCGACAAACTCGAGGCGGCGCAGCTGGCTTGCATCCCCGCCAACCAAAAGCAGCACGTCGGCCCGATCTTCGGAGCCGGTTGGGTCGTGGAACACCACCCAGCTATTGTGGACGGCCAGGGGTAGCCTCGCCGCGAGGTTTTTCCCGTGCGTCGACGGTGTATGCGAGGACGCCCCGACCTTGCCCGTGGCTTCCGCAGTAACGAAGCCAGCGCCGAGCGGCGAAGGGCCGACGTGCGTCTTCATCGTCACCCCGTGGACGGTCAGTTCTCGGACCGGATCACCGAGCCCCGGAACAAGATTGATCAGATCCGTCTCCCGCAGTGTGAACGCTGCACCGTCGCGGAGCACCATCCGACCTGAGATCGTGATCGGAAGTAGCTCGGCTGACAGAGGTCTCGCCGGAATCTTTGCCGTCAGCCACTTGGTTAGGTAGAGCAGAAGCAGCGGGATACCCGGACCGAGTATCAGAGCAGCGATCAGTGTCATCCAGAAGTTGATCGGGTTGAGCGGCTTCTGAACGTCCGCGCTGAACGGGACGTCCACCGTCATGGTCCGATCGAACTCTCCGGTGGGCGCAATCGACACGGCGAGGACACCGTTCAAGGTGCCGTTCGCCTCGTTCTCCGTATTCAGCATCACCGGTAGTTCCGTCGACTCGCCGTCGCCGAGCGTAAGGCAGGAGTCCTGCGAACCTGCCTGGTCCGCTCCCGCCGACACCGTGCCGACCCCGTCCGGGGAGGCCAGCACCTTCAGCGACGGCACCGACATCATCGGCGACCACACGCAGCCCGGCCCCGTCACTTGGAGACCTGTCTTGTGTACACCGGCCCCTTCGACCGTGCCGAAGTCCAGACGCCTGCCGACTGTGGGGAATCCCAAGGGCGCTGCAACGTTCAGTGGCATGTCGACCACGCTCGGCGCCAGTTCGGTACCTGCCACGCGATTGCCATCCGGGCCGGTTGCCGCTGCCGTCGTGACATCGAGTTCCATTCGCATCGTCGACTGTCCGGGCGGTACCGCGGTCAGATCCAGATCCACCGGGGTACCCAGTTGATCCTTGCTCAGGTCGTTGGCGATCACCGTCTCGTGGCCGTCCGGGCCGATGACGGTGGCAGACAGCCGGACATCACCGAGAATCGTGGCCGGGTCTATCTGGGCACGCTGCGCATCAACAACGCCGAACGTCACGCCCTTTGTGACCTCACCGCTGTGCACAACCTCGTGCTCCTGGCCGACCCAGGCGGGAAACAGGTTGCCGGCGATGTGGATGTTCGACTCCGACCGCGCTCCTGGCTTACTCCCCGTCGGATCGACAAACGCCAACGCCCAGGCACCCGACCACGCCGGTGAGGATGCGCCGTTCGACATCTCGATCGAGATCGCCTCAGGTGAGTGCCAGGTGTAGGCGACAGGGCCCACCGGACTATCCAAGGTCTGCGCAGAACCAACCGCACCGGCCTTCAGCACAAGCTGATCGCCGGTCGGCAGAACCAGGTACACGTCACGACCGCCCCCTTCGGAGCGCGCCAGGATGCTAACCGCGCCGATCGAACTGTCCAGCACAAAGCGGTGTTTCGCATCCTCACACAGGATCCGGACGCACACTCCCGACTGCTGGTGTATCGGGGCCTGCCCCGGCGTGCTCATCGCATCGAACGCAAACAACAGGTCGTTGATGTTCTGGGCCAGGAAGAACTCGCCCGGCCGGGGATCGAGGATCGCGCCACACGGGCCGGCCGCGCCTGGATCGCCGGTGGCGATCGACCGCATCAGATTGAAGTCAGATTCGGTCGCAGTACCCGCAGCCAAACCTACGCCGAGCGTCACCACCCCCGACGACCGCAACTGGTCCGCAACACCGCCGGGTCGACAGATCGACTCTTGAGCGGACGCGATGACCTGGTCCACATCACGCTGTGAGCCAATCTTCACCCCCGGCGCGTACGACTTCTCTCGACCCGTGTCGGTGCTGTAGTCGAGCTTGCCATCGGTGAACCAGGCGATCGCTTGGCAGCGGTCGGGTCCGCGCTCCGCCAACGCCTTCCGAGCGCCGTCGAGTGCTGCCCAGTAGTCGGTGTCGCCGCCAGCGGTACGTCCCCGAAACTCATCGACCGCGGATCGCAACCCGGGTACTGATGACTCGGATAGCTCGGTGAACGGCACGTGTGGGTTGTAGTCCTGCGCGAAGCCGGCCACCGCGACGTCTAGGGTCACCCCGGCCCGCGCCCCGTATCCGGCGAGCTGATCGAGCAGATAGTTCGCTGCGCGGACGCGGGCACCGTCCGGGTCGGAGGATTGCAGGCTCGACGATTCGTCTATCAACAGCAGCAGGTCGCCCTGCCTCTGCGCGGCCATACAGGCACCGAGGTCGTCCACGGCGGTGCGGACGTCGGTGCCCACCGACGGCGCGGCCAGCGGCTGAGCGGTAGCGGCAGGTGCGCCGCCGAACACGAGACCTGCCAGCACCGCCCCTGCCGCACCCCACATCCGGCGCACTGAAACGCGGCTCACAGGTGACCCACCCAGTCGGCGATCCGCCAGGCCGCCAGCACGACACCGACCAATGACAAGGCGAATCCTCCCCAGTACGCGAACCGCACCCAGTCAGGCTGGGAATATATCGGCTTTGCCCGTCTCCGTGTATCAGCCGCCGTAAACGCCGCAAGAAGCCCGATCCCGATCGGACCGCACAGCGTCCAACCGACGAAGGCCATCACCGGATCGGTGCCAAGTATGGCGGCGACAACCAGCCCGATCGCCGACGCCACACCGACTGCCGCAAGCCACAGAACCGGTGGACCCGCGACCGACTCGGAATCAGCCAAAGACGATCCGGGATTGGTGTCGAAGCCCCACTGGGTCGATCCACCGCTACCTGGCCGGGAGGCGAAGCCGTCGACAATCGGGGGGCCCGCACCAGGCGCCGCGGACTGTCTCCCATAACCGGTGAAGTCGAACGGGTCATCAGGCTGGGTCAACGCTGGAGCTCCTCGCGAAATCGAGCCGAAATACGGCAAGCTCCAGCCACACCCGAAAAACTCGACTGCGGCAGCGATCTCACCGTTTCCAAGCAAACAAACACAGAGCCCACGAGGTTCTCGTTGCCCAGTCGAGGCACGCGGGGCCTAGATTCTAACTCCGACAAAGCGTTTCCCACGGGCGATATCGGACAATCGGATGACAGACACGATTCAGGACCGCAGGGCGTCCACCGATCGCGGACCGGTTGGAGGCGGGCTCGTTGCTCAGGTTCTGGGCTGCCGGTCGAGATGGATACGAGTTCGACGCAGATCACCGTTCGCTGGCGCGATATCGACGAAGGGGAAGGACGCGTGTGGGCACGTGAGTTGCCCTCTCGTCCACCCCACGGCCACTCATAACGAGCTCACCTACTGGCAACCCTGCATACTCAAACAGGTCGTATTCCCTCCACGGCAAAAGAACCCTGGGGCTCTCGTCTTCACGGCGTTCTCTCGTGAGTTGTCATCAGAAGGAGCCTTCGGCAATCCCGCAGTCACCAAGCCGTGGTTCAGCCGGAGCTCGCCTGGGCCGACGGTTCGACAGCCGGATAGAGGTCACGAAGACAACACCGAGGAGTCGGTACCTGGTCTCTGGCTGCTGGACTCAAGGACGGGTCTGCCATTCGAGCTCGTTGTCGATGACTTGCGGCAGCCACATGCGATCGAAGAATGCCCCGGTTTCCAGGCTGTCCGCGAGGTCGGAGAGCATGGAGCTGAGCGAATGCCACTTCGGCCCACCGTCATCTGCGGTGTCTCGGCTGCACTCGGTGATACACCAGTGCATGGGTCCGGGCCGAGTGTCGATGRACCAGAAGTATCCGTCCAGTCCAGCGAACGGGATGTACTCGGGGAGAAATGTATAGGCAGGGGTGCCGGCCGGTTGAGATGAGGGATCTCCTTCGACCATGTCGGGATCGTCCGCCGTCAACTTCGCCCAGACATCGAGCATTCTTGAGTGCGCCGATCGGATTTCAGTCGGCGTCATGAGGGAGATCAGCGGAAGCAGCCGACGCGGTGCGCCGGCATACAACCGGAGAAACTCGACGAGTTCCCCCGGCCACTCGTCGACGCCGACCATCGGCTCCTCTTCGACCGCCGGCGGTACTCGGTACTCAACCGGAGTGTCGGTGTTCGCGGACAACCATCGCGCCACCCGGGCCCACGCGGTTTCCACGGACCCCGGCGGTGTCGGGCTGAAGAGCCGGAACAGCGTCGATCTCGCGTTGCCGACACTCATCTTCGGCCTCGGCTGCCGCCTTGTCGGTGCATGCAGCAGCGATCCGGGCGACCACTTCGTCGACACTGAGTGACAATCCGATGACGCCCTGCACCTGGACATAGTTCTGCTGTACATGCAATGCAACCCAATCGGAGTACGGCCCCGGGTCCTGCTCCATGTAGGCGTAAGCCTTGACGACCATGTCGCGTACGGCGGCGCCGGGTGTGTCCGAACGCCCTGCCAGCGGCACGAACGTATTGTCCGCTTTTCGGAGGCTGATCCGCCACCACAAGGCACCGGCATCGTCGACGTCGGGAAACTCTGATGGAACGATGGTCACGTCTGTCTCCCCGGCATGCTCGTGTGGCGCCTATGACCGGTTCAGCCTGGTGGTGAGACTCGACCGCGGATGCGATGCGACCGGCCATCCGCCCTGCGACCACAGGGACCGGCCGGTACTCGAGCACGGCTCTCGCGTCGCGCTGCAACAAAGCCGAGGCATTCCGATATACACCGAAAGTACGAAAAACGTTGAGACACAAGATGTAAATATCTCAACTGGTCAGTCTGAGTATTCGAGGCCTGCATGATCAGACCCTGGCCGGGTAGGAGTGCCACGGCTGCGCGGCGAGTTATGCGTGGTGGTGCGTGACTTGGTTGCTGTATCCGAGCATGCCCGCGGCGACGGGCGGCCGGGATCGGCGAAACCAACTCACGCAGCGTGGCGTTGCGGGCGGCGTACACGTCCACGATGGTGCCTAGAGGCGCGGCCATTGCCGCACCGTATTCGTACGGGGAGCCGTCGTCTCCGGCGATCGGGCGTCGAGTCGGCACAGGCCGGTGTCCGAGGCCGAGTCGGCAGCGACGGCGACGGCGGTCGCAGTCAGCTGCGCGATAGCCATCGTTTCCTCCTGAAGCGTTCGGCCGGCGCGTCCTCACTCCCGGTTGACACTTCGATGTCTGTGGACTGGGCCCGGGGATGTTTCAGCTGCAGTAGGCCTTACAGGTCAGCTACCAGGTGAGTATGTCCAGCAAGCGCAGGTCGGTGACCTGGTTGAAGTCGCTGAGGTCCGTCGACTGCTGGACCGCGTCCCGGACAGCGGTGAGGGCACCTGAGTTTCGGTTCTCGATCAGATCAGCTCGGATCGCGGCCCAGTTCATCGACTTGAAGCCTCTCTGGGGGTGGCGCAGGGCGGCTGCCCTTCCGACGTCTCGGTAGGTCTTCTCGAGGTGACTGTCGATGATCGGGTACAGCGCAGGTTGTTTGACGTGAAGGACCTTGCTGATCTTCGCGCGGTTCACTCCCCGCGGTGCGGCGGTAAGGAAGTGATCGAACAGGTCGGTCATCGCGTCGTAGACGCCGGCGGTGACGTCGGGGTCCCCGTCAGCGAGATCTAAGACTGCGGCAAGCCAGGGTGCCTCCGTTCCTCGGTCGATGAACCATTCCAGCTCGGCTTCGTTGATGCGGGAGCTGACAGCTCGCGTGCGGCGGACCTCTTCCGCGGTGAGGATGGTGGGGTCTCCTGCGCCGGGCAGGTCGTACTTGCGCAGCGTCCTCTTGCTGTACGCACGCAAGATGGTGAGGACTTGGTCGAGAGACAACGGGCGGCCGGCGATGACGATGGGGCGTTCTGTCGTGGTCACCCGCGAGATTCTGCACGTCCAACGTCGTGCATGTGGTCGAATCCGATTCGTTCGTATCAGCAGTCGGCCCACCCCGGGATGTCCTGAGGTGGGCCGATAGGTGCACTGCTCGTCAGGCGACGGTGTCGCGGGCTACTCGGAGCGGTGGTGGGTTGTCTCCGTATGCACGGGACAGCATCTCGTGCCGCCACGACGTGTCCGCTGGGATGTACACGCCGTCAGCTCGGGACTGGCGTGCGGGGATCCCGAGGGCGTCCACGAGCTGATGCCGCTCGACGGCGGGGATCGTGCCATCCTTGCTGCATCGTGCCTTCGGGACGGTGATCCTCATGCCGCCCTCACGGTCACGCAGCACCGAGTAGTGGGTGCGGGTGCGGGCGAACAGGGCTGCACGCATCCGGTATTGGACGGCGGCGGTGCCGTTCGGGGCAGTGGTGCAGTCAGAGTTCGCCCCGCTCTTGCCTGCCCGTTCGAACATGGTCGGCCACGCCACCCGGTTACCTTCCGAGCCCCGGAGAGGCTTCACCGACGGAGTGTTGATCGGCTGCCCGCGCCACTGCTTCTCGAACAGGCCCTGCACGTGGTCGCACGGCCGCTGATGGCGCAGCTGCAGGATCCGACGGCGAGGCGATCTTGCCATCGTCGACGACCGCGCGGACATACCTCGGCGGCCGCACGTTCGCGACACCAGCGGTCTCGGGCAACCGGTACTGACGCTGGGCGACCAGGTTCGTACGCGGCATCGGCTTGGCGGGCGGCTCAAGGCCGGCAGCGCGGTCTTCCGAACGCCACATCGCCTGTGCGGCGCGATCGTTCATGCCTTCATCGGCGCCCTTCGTGCTGGGGAGAGGACAGCGGTACACGGAGGTCATTGACGCCCATCTGCCGCACGTTGGGCATTTCTGCTGGGCCTACGCGGCACGGGCGTCGGCGTCATTATCCCACTTGTATCCGTCGTTGGTGACGCCGCCGCGTCGCATGACCGTCTGAGAGATCGCGGCCCCGCGGTGCTGGACCACGAAGAAGCTAAAAGGGTGCTATCACCGCAGTTCACACCCGATTTCACCTACGGGTGTCCCCGGCGATCACTCGGCTGGCGACGCGCCGGGCAGCTGACCGGCAGCCGCGGCGATCTCGGCGGTGTAGCGGGGCTCGAACTGCGGCGTCAGGCCCGAGAAGTGCCAGTAGTCCGGCGCGGTGTGGGCGGCGCCGATGACCGCGCCAGCGATACAGGCGATGGAGTCGGAGTCGCCGTTACTGGTGGCCGCCCACGCCAGCGCCTCAGGCCCGGTCAGCGGCGCGGCGTCCGTCCCGCACTCGGACGTCGCGAGATCCGCAGCCAGTAGGCCGAGCGCGATCGCGCTGGCGGACTCCCAGCCCTCGCCGATGCCGGCACACGGGTCGCCGAAGTCAGCGGGGTCGAGTAGGCGCAGGCGGTCGCAGGTTTCCGCGGCCGTGATCAGGAGGTCTACGACCTCATCATTGAGGCCGTCTACCAGTACAGATGACACGTCCCCTCGGTAGGGGGCGAGGACGTCGGCGAGGTACGGGTCAGTCAACCAGTCACTCGTGCCGTCGTAGATCCGGTCGGCCTCGGCGAGGGCGTGCTCGAGGAGCAGGCCACCGCGCTCGGGGGCGTGCCGGATCGCGTCGGCGAGTAGCAGCGCGGGAACGATGGCGCGCGGGTGCTTGTGGGTGATGACGGCCTGGAGTGCGGTCAGCCCGCGCCAGTACGGTTCGGGTGCGAAAGCGGCTGGTACCAGGCGCATCACGGCCCCGCAGCCTGCGGATTCACGGGCGCCGTCCTTGTCGTACCAGCGGGCACCGGCACGCAGACGATGGAGTGAGCCCATGCAGGCGCGGCCGGGTGCGCGGTTGTTGTCGGGGTCGACCTGCCACAGGACGAAGTGCCGGATGATCGCGTCGGTGACCGCGGGGATGTCGGCGAAGTCCACGGCCTCGGCGAGGGCGTCGTGCAGCGCGAGGGTCATCTGGGTGTCGTCGCTGATGATCCACTCCCCTGCCGGCGCGGCCACGGGGTAGGCCGGCATGGATGCGTAAGAGGTGAACTCGACTTGGTAGCCCCAGGCGTCACCGGCTGCCAGACCGGTCAGTGCGTTGCCGTAGCGGGCGAGCTGGGCGGCGTCGTTGGTTGCCGGTGCGGTCACGCTTCTCCTCCTGCTCGATTTCGTATGCGGCGGTGCGGATACGCGCGATCTCGATCAGGTCGAGGTCTGCGACGCGGCCGTAGAAGTTGGCGGTGTCGTCCGCCGACATTCCGTCGTTCAGGCGCTGGCGGATGTCGTCGAGTTGGTCCTGGGTCAGTTTGCCGCTCATGGTCTTCTCTTCTCAACAAGGGGGACGTGTGGTATCCCCAGCTAGATGGTCATTTTTCAGGCTATGCGACGGACTTGAGGGGCGACGGGCTGCCCTCGGCCTCCGCGACCAGGTCCTCGGCGACCAGCCACACGGTCGGGACGCCGTTGATGCCCTTGTGGTCGACCTTGACGCAGCGCAGGTCGGTGCCGGTCGGGACGATGACCTCGTCCTCGCTCTTGAACATCGAGATCGACTTCACCGGAAGGCCGTTGCGGGTCCGGATGACCATCATGTACGGCGGATGGCCGGTGAAGTTCTGCGCGGTGGACTGTTTGGACGTCGTCGAGGTGACCTTGCCGATCTGCACCTTCGACCCGACGGTGAACGCCTGGTCGATGTACTCGGCCGCGGTGCCCTTCCATCCGCTGGGCACTCTCGTGCCGCGCATCACGGTCATCGGCTCGTTGTTCGGGTTGTGTTCATTGAACTTGTCGAACGCCGACTCGATGCCGCTGACCACGGTCTTCGTCGACGCGGCCGGGTTCGGATCGCGCCCCGTGATCGCTGCGTTGATCGAGTGGTAGCTGCCGCCGGTGTAGGTCGTCAGCGCGCTGCGCTCGGACTTGCTGAGCACCTTGTTCACGAACGCCGAGTTCGTCGACGTCAGTGCCTCGAGGTTCGTCGTCTTGACGATCTGCCCGTTGGTGGAGAATCCCCACGCCTTCAGGTCGCCGGCGCGCTGGTGGATGACCGCGTAGTCGTCGGCGGTTTCCTTGCCGAACGCGCGGATACCGCTGCGGTGCAGGGACGCATGCTTCTCGGCGCCCAGGCTCTCCGGCGGGATCTTGTGCTCGAAGTGCGGAATGACGCCGCCGCCGCGCGTCGGGGTCCCGAGGGCGCGGCGGTGGGCCCGCTCGTACGCCTGATCGGCCTGAGCCGGCGTCTTGCCGGTCGCGAGCGCTTCGGTGCGGGCCTTCTCGCCGGCCTGCACCGCGGCCAGCTCGCGCATGCGCTTCTGGTGACGCTTGGTGCCGTCGTAGATGTCGGCACGGGCCGGGCCGGCGCCGACCGAGTCGGTCAGCTTCTCGTTTGCGCCGGCCAGGCCGTCGTTGATGAGCTTCTGCTGGGACTCCGCGGTGGGAGCCTTCCCTGACACGGCCTGCCGGGCGACGTCGAGCAGCAGATCGCCCTTGATCGAGTGGGCCTGCTTCTGCATGTCGGTGGCGTTGTCGGGCAGAGAATCGGGCTCGACCAGGATCGGGATGCGGTTGGCCTTGGCGAGGGCATAGTGTTTGCCGTTCGCCACTGCCACCGGGTGGTACGCGTCGCCCTTGCGCTGGAGGACAACGAAATCCCCGGAGCCGCGGCGCACGATCGCGGTGCCGCCGTCGAGGTAGCGGCCCTCGACCTCTTCGACGCCCGAGCCGGTTTCCATCGGGATCTTCCCCGACTTGTAGACGCTGGTGTCACGCTCGATTCCGGCCGGCGAGAGAACGGACCCCTCGGCCAGGGCCTCGGTTGCCTCGTCCGCGTGTTTGCGGTTCAGGGACCGGCTGATCGCAGCGACGTCGTCGTCGGACAGCGAGGCGTAGTAGGCGTCGCGGTCTTCGTCGGCCATGTCCTCGCGCATGCCGAACTTCGCGGCCGCGAGGTCGTCGTGGGCCTCGGCCTGCCGGCGCTGCGCGTCGAATGCAGCAGCCTTGGCGTCGTCGAAGTCCTTCTGCTTCTCCGCGACAGTCTCTTCGGTGCCCGTGCCCTCGTTGAGCTTGCGCTTGGCGGTGGTGACCCGGGCACGGAGCCGCTTGGCGGTCTTGGTCGCTTCCTCGGCCGCGGCGTCGGCCTTGGCGACGTTCTCCTCAGCGGTGTCGAGAGCGGCCTGGGCCGGGGTGATCTTCGGGCCGGCCAGCTTCTCTTTCTCTGCCATCGCCTGCGCGATCAGCAGTTTTGCGCTCGGTGGGTTCGCGTGGTTGCTCGGCATCGGGGTCTTGCCCAGGATCTCGGGCTCGATCCCGAGACCTTCCATGAACTCCGCGAGCACACTCGGCGGGGCCGTCTGGATAGCGGCCGCGGATTCGACCAGTCCCTGCTCCTTGAGGTGGTCGACGACCTTCTTCCGGGCCTCGCGCCCGAGGCGGCGATTCGCGTTGGCCTTCGCGGCGGCACCGTAGCTGCCACAGCCCGGGCAACGGCGGCCAGATCCATGAGCTTTCGATCGGCACACGGGAACTGTGTTTCTACCGGTCAGAATCGCACGCAGAGCGTGCGGATGTGATGTCGCCGCGGGTGACGGTGAGCCCGGCGATCAGCTCGTCGACGCCGGGGGCGGGGGCGGGCGTTGCCGGGTTGTCGAGGATGACCGACGCGGCTGCGGGCAACGGCACGGCGCCGGTATCGGTGGAGGTGGTCTCATTGGCCACGACGACGCCGAGGGGCACCGGCGCGGCGAGCGCGGCGTTGAGGGTGCCTCGTTTGAGCGTGCTCATCACCACTCCCCTGCAGCTGCGGCCTGGACGGCTTGGTTGCGCAGCAGCTGCCTGTCGATTTCGCCGCCGGTCAGTGCGTCTGGCCGGTGGCCGACGTGGAACATTCCGTCGGTGTGGGGGCAGACGAACACTGACATGCCTTTCTCTCCGTGGTGGCGTTTACGGACGGTCTTCGCGTCGGAGCGGGCGTGGTAGCCGCGGTGCTCGCATTTCTCGCACCAGGTCCAGCGGGCGATGGGGTTGTGGGCACGGGGGTTCATGCGGCACGTCCGATCTGGAGGTTCAGCCAGTCAGAGAGCCACGCGATGGCGTTTCGGCCGGCGTTGTCAACGACGAGGTCGTTGTAGTTGGTGTGGGCGCCGGAGGTGAAGAAGCTTGCGGCGCCGAGTCCTTCATCGACCAGGGACGCGAGGTCTTCGGTGCCCGGGGACTTCGCCAGGGTGGTCAGCGAGTCCGACAGCTTGGGCAGGTCGAGGTTTTCGGCCTGGGTGGTGATGCTGGTCGAGACGGACTTGGCTTGCTTGCCCAGCAGTTCCGGGGAGGTCTTGGTTGCCTTGCCCGAGAGCATGTTCACCGCCACCGATGCGAGATCCGCGCCGACCGGGATCAGCCGGCCCATCGCGGCCGCGGCCCCGACCGGGTCGGACAGCTGCCCGGGCGGGGGTACCAGCTTCTCGACTGCGGCCCAGGCAATCTCCTGGATCTGGCCGATAATGTTGGCCAGTCGAATGATGTCGACGTTCGATAGGATCGAGGCTACGAGCGCCGCGATCTGAGTGGCGCCGGAGGGATCCGGGATGATCGCGAGCACCTGCGAGACCCACTTCAGGTCGACCGCCGCGGCCATCTTCACGAGCGGCGAGAACTGGTTGTTCAGCTCGCCTGCGATCCGGTGTGCGCCGTGGGCGTCAGCGGCGACGATCTTCTGCGGCAGCTGGTTCAGGTTGTTGAGGATGCCGGACATATCCAGCGAGGTCACGCCGGTGGTGACGTTGAGGATCTGGTTGACCACCACGGTCGGCTTGAGGACCGAGAGCACGCTGGTGGCCGAGGTGAGCGCGTCGGTCGGGGTGGATGCGACTGGCGCGATCTGGCCGCCGAGGGAGTCCACGGCCTTCGCCAGAGTCTGCACCTCCGTCGACGTCGACGGCAGCCGCAGCCGATCGCCGCCGGAGAGCTTGTTGGCGGTGTTAGCGAGCTTGGTTGCGATGTCGAGTGCGCTGGTGAGGTCGGATTCGCCTGCCTTGGCCAGGACTTCGGAGGCGTTGCGCTCAGCGGTGCCCGTCAGGGCCGCGGCGAGCTGGCCGTTCGCGGCCGGGTTCGCGGCCCCGGAGTCGAGCAGATCCGTCAGCGGCGCGAGGGTCTTCGCGATCGACGTCGCGGCCGAGGCGACCTGCTTGATGTCGACGTTCGGCGCGGACAGCAGCTCGCCCAGGGCGGCCACATTGGTTCCGAGACCGGGCAGATCCGCCCCGGAGAAGTCGGAGGTGAGGGCGGTGGCGAGTTGTGTGTTGCCGCCGACGGTTTCACCCGAGGTCAGGGAGCTGGGGCTCTTGCTCAGGATCGAGCCGAGCGAGCCGAGCAGCGGGCTCGAGCCCTTCTCGATCGAGCAGTACAGATCCCCAGGGGCGCAGATCGAGGCAACGCGACCGGAGAGCTCGCCCATCCCCTGCGGCCGCGGATCAGCGATACCGGTTCCGGAGGTACCCGGGCCGACAGTGGCAGCGCCCTTCGTTCCGGCCCCCGGATCGGCGAGCAACCCGACGGCGAGCACGCGACTTGCATCGATCGGCCCCTTGCTGTTGCCGATCGCGGAGGCGAGATCGCCCGCGGCGTCGGCGCCCTGCGAATAGCCGGTGATGGTGAACTTCGTTCTCGGGCAGGAGTTCGCGACCTTCGACAACACCTGCTCGGCCTTGGCGATGGCGTCGGCCTTGCTGTCAGCGTAGGTGTAACCGTTGTCGAACGCCCGGGCCATGTACGGCAGCGTGTAGACCTCGGCCTGGCGGCCGTGCTCGGCCTTCAGCGCGTCGGCAACAGGTTTGAGCATCCCCACCGGCTGGCTCGCGTCGGCGTCCTCGCTGGTCTCCCAGGTGCCGGGGATGAACAGGTTGAACGTCGCCGTGCAACCGGTCGGTGCAGCGTTGGCGATCGCGGGAGCGGTCAGCGCGACGCACCCGCCGGCCACTGTCGCAGTGGCGATCAGTGCGACAGCGCTACGGGTCCTCGAACGTCTGGCGGGCATAGGCACCTCGATTACCGGAAGGGACACAGAGCACCTACGTTCACCCATTTCGGCAATTCACCTCAACGGGGTGTCCAGCGATTGCCACAGGGCCTTATAGGTGTTGAGCAGTAAGGACGATCGGAGCGAAGGTGCCGTCGAGGTTGTTGCAGCCGTGGTTGGAGACGGAGATGCGGTGCAGCCAGCGCCACCGCACGTATGGCGTCATCGACGCACATAACGCGTTGACCTCGCGCCAGTCGATCGTCCAGCCGGCTCCTCTGGAGAACCGATCGAAGAGCCGGCTTGTGCCCTGTTTACGTCGCGAACGAGGTGAAGGTAGCTGGTGTCGCACCAGTAGCCGCCGAGTTGGTGGGTGTACTCGTCGCGGTCGAGGCCGCGGAGGTGGTCGGCGTCGGCGAGCTCGGCAAACAGCTCGCCGGCCTTCTCCTCGATGTGGTCGGGGTGCTCGTGCGGGATCTCGATTCCGCCGGGCTGGGTGCTCGAGGTGCGCTGCTCGACTGGCAGGGCCAGTCGAATACGTCGCTGAGCAGGTAGACGTGGATGCGCTGCAGGTGCACGAGATCGAACTCGCCGCGGATGGGGCCGCGGGCGAGTTCGGCCATTCGGACCGCGGTGCGGATGGAGATCCGGCGGTCGAGCTGCTGTTCGTTGCGGATCCCGAGCTTATTCCGCAGGACGTTGGTTAGGCGTAGGGGTCCGGTGCCATTACTCGGCGGAGTCGTCGTGCTCGGCGGCTGCGCGGGCTGCGTCGGCGCGCGCGATCGCTTCGTCGGCGGTCATTTCGCCGGCGAGGACGGCGCGGGCTGCTTCTTCGGCTTCGGGAATGAGCTCGGTGCCGCCCATCTGCAGCGCGGTGCGGATCCCGGCGAGCTGGATCTCGACCTCGGCGGGTGTGAGGTCGCGCTCGGGATGGCGCGGGATGTCTGCGTGGTTCATGGTCATCTTCCCCGTGTTGTGTCCATCTGATTGTCCGTGATCCGGATTGGTGCGGAAATCACTGGTCAGTGGCGTCGAATCGGCGCCAACGAACGTGGGCGGACTGCCTGCTGATTCCGACGGCGTCGCCGATGTCCGCCCAGGACGCTCCACTTTCCCGGGCGGCCGCCACCGCTTCGTCGAGACTGCGGTCAGATGCTCGAGATGCCTCGGCAGCCTGGCACACCGACTTCAGATTCTCCGGCCGGACATGATCGAGCCATTCGGTGTGGCAGGTTGTCTCGACCCATTTGGGGGCGGGACCGCCTTCCGGGTCGAACGCCTGGTGAGACTTGGGTTCGACGTCACGATCTGTCACGCGCTCGATCATCAGCTCGGCCTTCCAGCTGCATGTGCATCGTGCGCGCCACCCAGCTGTTTCCGAGATAGACACCTTTGTCCCATCGTCGAGGATGAGGGTGTCGCCCTGGATCCCGGTCACCTCGTGCCCACCTGGAACCTCGATCGCAGCATGCCCCTCGTGCGCACCGTCGACTGTCTGCCAACTCATCACATCCCCCTCGCTGCCATCTTCTCGAGATCAGACCATCACGTCAATATCTACTGACAACAGTCATTGTTGTCGCACCCCGTTTCCTAGCCCGTCTCGATAATGAGTCTCCTAAACGATCGTTTTCGAGACTCATTGACACAAGCGGGGGAACCCCAGCTAGCATGAGTCTCGAAACTTGATCTTGAAATCAACGTCTCGAATAGGTTCGTTCGCGAGTTAGGAGACTCATCTTGGCGAAGTTCGGGTATGCGCGGGTCTCGACGCGGGACCAGAACCCGGATCATCAGATCGACGCCCTTCTCGCGGCCGGGGTCGCGGAGGAGTATCTGTTCGTCGACAAGATCTCGGGCAAGCTCGCGTCGCGGCCACAGTTGGATCTGATGCTGGCCAAGCTCCGGGCCGGCGACGAGGTGGTGGTGACCCGACTCAAGCGCATCGGCCGGTCCCAGCAGCATCTGCTCGAGCTGGTTCGGTGGTTCGGCGAGCACGACGTCGATTTCGTGGTCCTCGAGCAGGGCATCGACACCTCCACTCCCGGTGGGCGCTTGGTGTTCCACTTCCTCGCAGCGTTGGCTGAGTACGACCGGGAGATGATTGTCGAGGGCACCCGCGACGGACTCGCCGCCGCCCGTGCGCGCGGCCGCGTCGGTGGCCGACCCCCGGCTCTGAGCCAGATCCAGCTCGATCAGGCGCAGCACATGTACGACTCCGGCAAGCACACCGTCGACGAGATCGCTGCCGCCTTCCGCGTCGGCCGGGCCACCCTGTACCGGCAACTACACGCCTACGGCGTCGGTGGGGACTGCGTCCTGGTCGTCTATCGCAACACCCGCCCGAAGGTCGACCCCGACGGCAACCGGCGCTACGGCGAGACCGGGGCGCCGGAAAGCGAGCAGATCGAGGCCGACCGCAAGTGGTGGAACATCGCCGCCGACCGTCGGCGCAGGTTGCGGGCGATCGTGTACGTCGCCGACGGTGTCGTGGTTCGGGTCCGGGCCGTCGATCCCGACCAGAGCAAGTGGGGCAAGGACGACCGCGGCTACGCCGCCGTCGCGGTGAGCGCTCCCCTCACCGACCTCCAGATCGCTAGCCAATTCCCCACACTGGGAATCCGGCTCGGAGACCACCGCCCGCATGTGCGCGGCAAGATCCGCGAGTACGTGTCGCTGTAGACGCAGGCGATAGCGCACGCCACCACTGGCAACCCTGCAGCGCGTGAGGACCTACCTCAAGACGAAGCCGCGCAGGTCCGGGAGTGGCCGTCGTTCTGTCGGGGACCCCGGTTACGGTCGAATTCCGGCGGCGAGGAGTGGGCCGCTACCCAACACGACATGGCTCGGGGCTCGGCCAGTCCCCAGTCCGGACCCGGGGACCCGGTCCTCGGGTTTGCGGGTAGCGCCCGCTCATCGAGCCTCTTCGGCCTGCGGTGTCGCGGCCGTCGATGGGCACCACTGCGTCACTGTGAGGTGACCGAGACTGTTTCCGGTTGGAATCGCGAAGCGCAGCAAGCAAATCCATGCTCCTCGTGTCGTCCGGGCCCACGCGAGAAGTTGACCGGGCACGTGCACATCGAGGGACAGCCCCTCCCATCTCTCGCCTATTCACCGTTGTTGTGACGAGGTAGTTCGCTACGGCGGCTGGAAACGACGTGGTTCGGATCCCACGTCAGTGGAGCACGGGGTCATCGCCTACGGCACGTAGACGGTTACGACACCCGGCGTGTATGGGCCGGCGGGGGACGTGGCGGCGACGACGACCTGCCCGGTTCCGGTCGGCAGGGTCGCTTCCGGGTATCCGTCCATTCCGGCCGACATCCGGGCGGAGCCCGAGGCTCCGGTCGACAGGTTCAGCCAGTGCATGTCCCCCGGGAGTAGGCACGCTCTTATGCCGTCCTTCGGGCCGGTGATCGTCACGGTCTCGGGCTGTTCACCGACCACGGCCCAGCAGCGGATCGAGGGGACGTCGAGGCTGCCGTTCGGGTTTCCGAACGGCGCCGGGTCGATCTGGAACGGAACAGTTGCCGTGGCGGAGGCGATGGCCGCGGGCGCCAGTACCGCACCGGCCACGATCGCGCCACAGGCGACCGATCGGCGAACGAAATCGATCATGACGACCTCCAAGCACTGTCGGGGCCAGGTTTCGTCACTCTACTGCTCCCCGCCCTGGCGCTCGCACGGTTCGCGCAGCTGGGGCGCACCTACCCCCGGCAGCGCGGCCCTCGACCCCAGGCGGCCCAAGATCTAGCTGAAGCTACGACCCAGACCAATCCTGCGACCTGCGACGTCGCCCTCCGCGAAGCGAGCGATCCGATTCCGGATTCTTGAATCGAGTGCACTCTCCATATATTTGAAAGTGCGCAGCAGAACGCCCTGGGGAAAGAATCGAATACCAATCGCGGTCGCCCTCACTGAAACCCAGTTAGGGGCGGAGCGGGAATAAAACCGGCCCTGGATCGGGGTCGCACCCCATCGTTGTCGGAAGACTCTGCCGCCAATCCGAATCCAATTCAAGGCAACGGAGGCATATCCGCCTGGCCGGATGGCCAGAAAACAATCGGTATCTCAACACATGCATCGAGTCGATCTAGCGACCGAAGCATGACGAAATCTAAGGGGCGGGGAGTCATGAAACGACTCATCTTCGCATTGGCAGCGATGCTGGGACTTCTGGGCGTGTTCACACCCACGGCATCCGCGGAAACTCCGATCAACCAGTGTGTCGGCACCTGGTCCGTGGTCGTCGGCGGACTGAACAACAACAATTCGGACGGCTTCTTCAACCAGAACCAGCGCGTCGGCTACAACAGCTACGACACCCGATCCGGGGTCAACGAATTGAACCGCCTCACGCGGGATCATCGCCGGTTCTGTCCCGGCGACCACATCAAGATGGTCGGCCATTCCGGCGGCGCTGCGGTCGTCCATGTGTGGCTTACCGAGAACGGAACCGGGTTCGGCAACATCAACGCCGTTCTGCTCGCAGATCCGAAACGCCCTGCGGGACCGGGTGGTCCGGGATTCGCGCAGACCGACTTCCCGTTCAACCTCTACCCGCCGCTCGCTGGTGCAGACAACTTCTACAGCGGGGTGCCGGTGTGGRCGGTGTGCAACAACAGCGACCACATCTGCAACTCGCAGGCGACCTGGGACGGCTACTTCGTCGGCGGCACACACGACGCCTACGACAAGGACGTCAACCACTACTCCGACTGGGGTAACGGACAGGACTACCGCTGGTACTGAGACCGGGCTACGGCCGACGACCTCTCGCAAAGGTCGTCGGCCGTAGCTTCCTCGATGGTCACCCAGCGGCGGCGCCCCACCGAGACCTGGCCGAGCCAAGTCACGTGGATAAACACGGCAACCCCTCCGCTTCTGCGTTCCGACCGCGGGCTGAACCGTGGCGCTTGGGGGTTTTGCCGGTGTGGCGGGAAACGAGTGCATCGTCAATACCGTTTGAACATGGGGGCACTACTGCAGGGGTGGAGTCGCGCTTGGACGCGACAACGGCTGCGTCTACTGCATCGACTGTGCCGAGCGCTCAGCGGTGCCGCGACGAAGCTCGCCCACCAACTCCGCCGTCTGCGTTGCACTTTGAGGTTCCCGCGACGTTCGGTACCCGATCGGCCCGCGAGAGTCGCGGTCCCACGGACATGGTCGCCGGCACGCGCCCACACGAGGCGATGGAATCGGCGACAGCGCATCCCCAGCGTCGCCGACACCGGCAAGGAATCCGAGTCTCTCGAGCGGTGAGCTCGCAGTAGCCGAGCTACTCCGATCTTGCCGCTTTCCGTGTCTCTCACCACCCATTTTCACGGATATGGAGCAAGGACATGGCCACCATCTACATCGATGCCACACGATTCTCCGCAGTCGTCGTCTGCACCTGCGGCTGGCGAGGCATCACCGGCAACCTCGTGACCGCCTGGGGCGACGGCGCAGCCCACCTGAGGATCTGCCACCAAGACCTCCCCTCCGCACGTCGCGCCCTCCAGGCCGCGCGCGACGCCCGATACCGACGACAGGCGAAAACCTCTGGACAGCAAAGAGACTCTGCCGGAAACGGACCTTCCCCGCGCGTAGACCGCACCACCCGGCCACCGCGGCGCCCCGACACGGCCACCACTGAGACCGAGGCGACCAGACCCGCACAGGACTCTCTCGGCTCGGTCCGGGGAAGCGCGGACCTCCTGGATCGCTCGAACATGCGGGAAACGAGTGCACCCTCAATAAATTAGATATTGCACACCAACGGCCTCCCTCAATGACAGAAAGGTTCCCCGAGGCCCCTTTCATCAGCTCGCGTTTGAGCCGATGAATTCGTACAGGAAAACGCATCCGGGCCGAACGGCTCTATTTGGCGTGCCCCTCGGACCGCAATTCAAGACCCAGAACCGTCGCCGCGATGAGGCGTCCATCAGTAATCCCTCACCGCCACCAAGAAAGAGGAAGAAATGAGAAGAACGCTCGATGTCTCGCAGTCGCCGTCAGCACATCCCTCGCGTGAAAGCGCGCTCCGACATAGCCCCACAGGACTGCCGAGGATTCACCCCGGACGCCAACTGAACACGGCTTCCCACGCCGTTCTCACTCACACGAGAAGAAGACCTGCCGTCCACCAACTCCCCCAATTCGCCGGAATCACCAACAGAAGGAAAATCATGAAACGCATTCTGATCGTCCTCGCATCGATCGCAGCCTTCGTACTACCGATGCTCGCGTTCGCTCCAGCAGCCTCCGCTGCCACCGGCGTCGTTACCAACGGTATGGGTTGGACGGGGAGCCTCACGTCCGACGCCGTGGAATCCCGCTGTACGCTCGCTGCGGTCGGCTACGACATGCACGGCAACAAGATCGCGATCTCTGCGGCACATTGTGTGAGCCAGGGGCCGGGCCAGGTACCCGGACTCCCATATTCGAACGGGAACTATGTGCCCGATGGCGGTCCGGTCTATGAGTGGACTTCGAACAACGGTCCCCGCAAGCACATCGGAAACATCGCCTACCGGAGCTGGAACGGAACCGGATATCCGGTGCCCGTCGACCAGGTCAACCCGGCCACCTCGTTCGGCACCGACTACGTGGTGATCAAGCTGAACGCGGACGCCGACATCCGTTCACAGGGTCCGGCGGCTCGGATCGACGGCATCGGTGTGGCCAACCCCGGCCTGTTCACCAACATGTGCAAGGACGGGATCGGCTCGGGCATCACGTGCGGCATCGTCGTCGGCGACAGTCCCACACGCATCTATACCCTGGGGTCGTCGACYGGCGGAGATTCAGGTGGTCCCCTGATGGTCGCGGGCACGACCAAGATCAGCGGCTACGTGAAGGGCTTTACCACGTCGTTCGAGTACGTGAAGTTCTCTGCGGTGCTCAACGAGATCAACTCCCCCGGCAGCCCCTTCCCCGAAGGGAAGGGCTTCAACCCGGTCAACAACTGAACACGCGACAGCGGGCCAGCAATCAAGTCGACTGCTGGCCCGCTGTCGTTCTGGCGTCAGAGCTTCAGACCGAGTAACGAAAGAGCGTAGATGAGCGGGGCCCATGGCCCCCAAAAGGCCATATCGCTTGCAGACATTCAACTCACCTCCAATCAGGGGCAGTGTCCGCCGAGGTCACACGGGATCACGGCCCAGATCGTGCGCCGCCACTCCCACTGCAATCGGCATCCCCATCCGCCAATAGGGACCACGTGCAAACCCCGGGGCGCCCGACCGTCCCGACCCTGTCAGTTCAGGCTAGACCCCGGAAGTTGCCGAAGGGAAGGTTCGGAGGGGCGTTCAATCCACCCACCAGCGCGAAAGCTGGGGTCAGCGCGAATGCCCCGCCGACAGCGGATCCCGCTGGCGCAGCTTCTCGATTTCCGGCCATCCCACCGCATCGGCGCCTCAGAGGGGTGCCCGGCTCCCGCTCCATCGACGCAGCCTGTAGACGGAGCACCGAGAGCATCACGCGGATCTCCCAATATGTCGCGACCGTAGCGGCGCAGTGAAGAATCCTTCCGACCCAACACATAAACCCGCAACAACAAGACCGGAATGGCTAGAGACCGCCTGCGCGAATCCGGAGCGGGAGTTCGTTGGCCGGAAGGCCTCCGGACTGCCCGATCGCGGCCGCGACATCGACGACGACAGGGATGGGCGGCTCGACGAGTCGCCGTGGCGCCGGGTCGAACGTTACGGGCCAGTCTTCGAACGCAAGTTCGATGATATGCGATAGGCTGACGACGCGGCGCCAGCGCGGAGAGGGAAGCTCCGCACTGGCGCCGATTGCCGTTCTAGCTGGCCTTTTGTGCCGCGACTCGCCGGTAGAGGGCGAGAACGAGCGCCAGGTTGACCAAGGACAATGCCAGTGAGATCCATGCCATGTCGGCTCCTTGTCGGCGGGTGGTGGATATACTTCGGAGGGAAGGTGGACGCGCCCTGACGGACGCGCCCACCGGGTGCTACTTCTTCCTCCTAGCTCGACCCGAACGGCGCTTAGTTCCAGCTGAGCGCCGTTTGCTCTTTTTAGGGAGCATGAGTCGTGCTGTTCGGAGGGCCACAACTGCTGTGATCAGCTGGACCACCGCCGTGGTCAGCTGCACGATGTTGTTGGCCATGGGCAACACCTCCCTCCTGCCCCGTGTACGAGGCGCGCCCAATCCAGCGGATCGGGGTGGGGTGTCAACCCCGGAGAGTGGAGGGCCGCCGGAGGCCACTTTCACGGCGGAGCGCAGCGGAGCCCGGGTGTGAAAGTGGTCGGAGCGCGTGGGCGTAGCGCAGCGGAGAACACGCGGTAGTGCCCGGAGCGTGGGTTGACACCTCGGGCCCCCGGTCCGCTTCAATTGGGCGACTCGTATGACGGGATAATGCAACAACCGCCTTGGCCCCGAAGGGGTTTCAGTGCGGCGCAGCCGCTCCTTTTCGACGTTGGGAGACTGGATTTGAGTGGGGAGCTGCCGGCGGGGATGGGACGTACTCCGAAACGCCACGAAGCCGCGCGCCGAGCAGCGAACTGACCTCGTGTGGGAATCGCCCGATGACTGCGACGACGCGCAACCTGCTCGCCGGCCTCGCGGCGGTGGCTGTCGTCCTGGTGGTCGGCGGACTCGTATTCGATCGTCGTGAGACCAGGGCTTATTCGCAGTGTCTGGCCGAGAACCGAATGATCGTCAGTGGCACCTACAACGTGCCGGAAGTTCCCTACACACCGCCGGACCCCGCGACGGAGTGGATCGAATTCGATCTGTCGGGCTGCGAGGACGCGAATCGCGCCGGCCTAATCATGGCCGGGATTGGCGGGGTGATGCTCGTGGCCACGGCAGTCAGGTGGTGGGCGCAGCGCCGCTCGGCGGCATCGCAGCGCGAGCTGGGGTGACTACTCCCGAATCGCTTCCGCAAAATTTCGGCAAATCCTTCGCTTCCGTCTACTCCGGATTCAGCACCTTCGCGGGTTCGGTAGGCGTCGCCACGACGGGGTGCCGGTGCACCCGGTCAGTCGACGGATCGCGGCGCCGGGGCTCCCCATGCGCGTGGTTGTCGGGGCCGGCGGTTAGTCGGGATGGGTGCGAGGCGGTGTATCCCGGGCAGGCTGTAGGCGTTGAGTGCGAGGCGGCTGCGCCAGGTCTTGTGTTTGTAGGCCCAGATCCAGTGGCCGAGGCCCCAGATCGTCAGGCCCGCGACGAGGGAGGTCCAGGCGCCGGCTCCGGTCTGGCCGATGGCGAACCGCAGGAGTCCCTCGAGTACGAGGATCCCGCCGGCCACGCGGGCGATGGTCGAGCCGAATGCCCAGGTGAACAGTGCGACGAGGGCGATAATCGCTGCGAGTGCCATTGGCCTCCTCCTACCGGTCGAGTGAGTTCCGGGGTCTACGCCTACGCCTTCCGCGTGACCACGAGGCAGATGCCGGCGCCGACGGCGCTGACGACGGTCAAGGCGCCGAAGATTCGGTCGAGACCGGCGTCGGGTGTGGCGAAGGCGGTGATGAACGCTGCCGCGAGGAACACGAGCGTGGCCACGGCCAGGATGTGGCTGGCGCGGGATGCCCCCTGCAGGAGCGGGATGTTGATGCGGCCGAGCGGGTCGTGACTGTCGGTCATGGTGGGTCCTTTCTCGTGGTCAGATCAGGTTGCTGCGGATGGCTTCGAGTCGTCTGGTGGCGGTGCGGCGTTCGCGGCCGAGGGTGACCATGTGCTCGAAGAGCTGGTCCTCGGGCAGGGTCTCGGYGGCCTGGGCGAGGGACCGGGCGGCGTCGTGAAAGCCGCGGCGGTAGGCGCGGGTGATGACGGCGTGTGCGTAGTGGCCTGCGGCGATCCCGTCGGCGCCGGCCAGGGTGACGTCGGTCAGGGCGCGGGTGAGTCGTTGACCGGTGTGGCCGCCGAGACGGCCGTCCTGCTCGAGCTTCACCGCGACCATCGGGGCGTCGTGGGGTGCTCCGGATCGTGCGAGGGCGGCAATGACGTCGTAGAGCTCGGCGTAGATGGGCCGGTAGAAGTCGGCCACGGTGAGGGTGTCGACGATTCTGGCGGCGTTGTCGGCGGTGGTCCACAGCAGCGCGCACAGGCACAGTGCTTCGACGTCCTCGCGTGGATCGTCGGCGAGGTCGTCGGCGCTGATCTCGTCGCCGGGCTCGGTGGCCTCGATGTCGGTGCTGGTCATGGCGTGGCTCTCTGCTGGGGTGGGGTGTGGTCAGGCGGTCAGGGACTCGATGCGGTCGGGCCGAAATCCGGACCAGTGCTCGGCGCCGGCCACGACGACCGGGGCCTGCCTGTAGCCGAGCGCGAGGAGGTAGTCGCGGGCGTCGGGGTTCTCGGTGATGTCGATGGTGGTGTGGTCGATCCCGGCGGCGTCGAGGGCGCGATGGGTGGCATTGCACTGCACGCAGGACGGTTTGGTGTAGAGGGTCACGCTCATGGCTTGCTCCCTTCTCTGGTCTTGGGGGACAACCGTTTTCCTTCCCCGCTGGCAAGGACCGAATGGTGCGGCAGTTGACGAGCGCAGTACCCGCGAAGCGGGCCAGCGGTACGCAGCGAGGAACGCCGCGGACAATGAGGGGCCAGCGGGGAAGGATCCGGTGAAAGGTCAGTCCCGCAGGGGCGACGATTCGGGGGCCGGTGTCCGCCAGGACCCGGCCACGGCGGTTTCGACGCGTCCTGCGGTGAGGTTGTGGACGACGCAGTCGTCGTCGGTGAGCCAGGACGCGGGCGCGGCGGCGTAGTCGCCGATCCGGATGGGTGGATCGTTCGGTGGCATTGGTCTCTCCCCCAGGGCCGGTCTGCGGCCTAACGCTTCTGGCCGTCGTAGTTGCTGAACAGGCTGGCATGGATTTGCTCGGTGTGGCTCGGGGCCCGGGTCGGCTCCGGATCCGCGCGGAGTTGCGGCGGCACTGCCGAGTGGGCGGAGGTCGCGGGGATGTGGTTGGGCGTCACGGTGGGGTCCTGTCGTCGTCGAGGGTTTCGGGTGCGGTCAGCGCGCGCAGCGCGAGGCTGCGCACGAAGATGCCGAGGATGTCGCTGTCGGTGAGTTCGCGAGCCGGGTCGTCGCGGTGGGTGGGCTCGCTCATGTCGAGCCGTCCGGGTCATCGAACAGTGTGAACTGGTCGGCGTTCGCGCGGGCTTCGAGGGTGGTGCGGTGGTGGTCGACCATGTTCCGGACGACGTCTTCGCTGCAGCGGACCTCGGCGGCGATTTCGGGCCAGGTGTGCCCGTCGGAGTGGAGCGCGAAGACGTGTGCGTAGAGATCGTCATGCATGCGGGTCTCCTCCCGTGCTGTGTCCGCATGGTCTCGCGTGGGTCTGACAGGTCGCGCGTTCGCCGGCTGCATTGCTCGCGAGTTGCGGCTGCCGGCCGCGGCCGCGCCCCTGCCGCTGGGTCTGGTGGTCAGGGCKCGAGGTCGGCGCGGCCGCGGCCGGCCACCTCGGCGGCGCTTTCGACGGGTGAGGTGAGTGCGTCGCGTTCGTAGGTGTCGATGTGGTCGAGGGCCTGGTCTCGGTCGATTGCGCCGAGGTCGTTTCGGCTGAGTCCGAGGATGAGCTCGAGGTCGCCGTCGATGCTGAGGGTGTAGCGGGGCAGCTCGACGGTGTTCTCGGCGGTGAGGAGTGCGGCGCGGGCCGCTTCGGCGGCCTCGCGGATGGCTGCGGTGCGGTCGAGGGCTGCCCCGTCGGCGACCGGGGCCGGGGTGGGGTTGTCGATGGTCGTGCTCCTGTCATCGTGGTGGTGCCAGTCTGCGGCGTCTTCGCGGCCGGTGGCCGGGTGCGATGTCCGGCGGCCCGGGTTCTGTGGATTACCCGGGCCGGTGTGTATAACCCCCTACCCTTCGGCGTCAACCTTGGTCGGGTCCTTGCGGTACTTGGCGCCGTCGGGGAAGGCGGCGACAGCGGTCTTGTGGACCGCCCGCAGGGCATCGATCAGGCCGTTGTAGCCGACGTGGTCGACGATTCGCCAGGTGACGAGGTCCATGCCGATGTCGGACCAGTAGAACGTCCGGCGCTGAGCGTCGCTGTAGCGGTTGCCGCGCGTGGTGGGGCGTCCATACAGGTGAGATGACGTTGCGGGCGAACCGGGCTCGCGCCGCGGACGTACGTTGCTAAATGCCGCTTGCTTCGCTAGTTCCAATCGATCTGGATGTTGTCGATGGCGTCGAAGTGGAATCCGAACTGGTCGTTGTAGCGGTCGAAGCCTTTGTTCTCGGGGTAGTCGATGGTGGCGTGTCGTTCGAGGATTGCGACGACGCGGGCTTGGTCGTCGTTGGCGAGCGCGGCGGCCAGTTCCTGTGACTCTTCAGGGCTGAATGGGGTATCTGAGTTGGCGAAGTCGAGTGTGCGGGTTCGGAAGTCGTACCCGGCCTCGTCGCCGCTGCGGACGTGGACGCGGCCGGTGACCTTGATGACGGCTCGCTTGGGCGTGCCGTCAGGTTTGAGGACGCCTGCCTTCTGCATGGTGTCTTTCGCTTTGGCAGCCTTGAGCTTCGACTTCGCGTCGTTGCGCAGCTCGTTGGTCTGCCCAGACTGGTACTTGCGCACCGACGACGGGTCTCGGCCGATCTTCTTCGCGACAGCCTTAACGCCGCCGAGACGTTCGATCGCGGCGCGGCGCTGCGCCAGCTCGGCGGTCTCGGCGTTCGGGATGCGACCCTGCTGCGCCCAACGGCGCAGGGTACGGTCGGATGGCGGCGTGCGGCCGGCGTCGATCGCGGCCTGCCGCAGGCCCTCGTTGCCGATCTCGGAGCGGACCTGTTTGACCGACACCTTCGCCGTCAGGCCCGCCAATCCACTGCTGGTCTGCTGCGACTTGGCCACCCCTGCGACGGCCGCACCGGCGACCTTGACCTTCATCCCATCGAGACCGACAGCCTTCTGGGGCACCGACTTCGAACGCTTCTTCGGCAGATGCAGCGCCATCTACTCTCCCTCGTCGCTCTCGTCGTCGGTGGCGTATGCCTGGCTGATCGCCAGCTTCACCTCGTGGGTGTCGGTGGCGGCCGCGAAGGCCAGGATCATCTCGTCAGTCAGTGCGGCGTGCTTTTCGACGGCCATCTTCCCCAACGCGTCACTGTCGTCGGCCACGGCCTGGCCGTCACCGAGTAGGTACACCCACGAGTCAGTCATTGTCCGGATCGGCCAGCGGCCGGTCTCGCGGGCGATGCGCATCGCGACGCGGCGGCCACGCCACCGGCAGTGCGCGATGATCGCGGCCCGCCAGATCGGCTGGTGGTGGTGCTGCATGCGGGTGGCGGTCCACATGTCGGGGTTGACCATTCGGCCGATGTAGCCCTTGTAGCAGGCGCCGAGGAACCGTTTCATCGCTACGTCGCCGGACTCGGTTGCGGCGGTGCGGGCCTCGCGCAGGACCTTGGCCCACTTGTCGAGGGCGCGGCCACGCTCGGGGTAGACCCAGGCTTCGGTGACGGCGAGGTCGTCAACGTCGAGGCCCATGCCTCCGTCTGCGATCGGCGCGCATAGCCCTTCTAGGCTCACTGTGGTGATCCAGGTCTGCACCGGCTGGTCGTCCCGCATGGCGGGGTGTGGCAGCGGCAGCTTCTCCGGGATGGCGTATTGGCCGGCGGCGGGCAGGGTGACTCGCCAGATTCCGAATGGCGGCTTGTCTTCTGTTGCTGCAGTTGAGGCAGCATCGCCGGTGAGGTACTTCGGCTTTCCGTATCCGAAGGCGAGCATGCCGGCCGAGGCGAGGTAGGCGGCTCGCTGGTCGATCGTGACCAGTTGCGCGGTCTCCTCGAGGTCGTCGGAGTCAGGGACGCGGGCCCAGCCGGCGGCGGGCTCGAGGTCGCCGCGGGGTGCGCCGTCGATCGGTGGCATGGGTCCTGCGGTGGTGACGACTATGCCCTTGGCTGAGCGGGTGCGTTCGCGGCGAATCTTGTCGAGGACGGCGGCCCCAGTGCGGGCTGGGGTTGGGCCCGGCAGCACGCCCAGGTGCTGTGCGCTCCAAGCCAAGCGGCGGCCCAGTTCGCGGGCGGCGGGCTCGTCGTCGTCCGGTAGATAGGTGCCGACGGCGGGGTTGCCGAGGATGCCCATGTCGCCGATGCGGTTGCCCCAGCCGAAGTCCTTGTTCCAGTATGTCCACACGTAGGGCTCCAGGATGACGTCGACCATCTGGGTGGCCTTGCCGATCTGGCGGGACAGGTGAATGACGTGTCCGGGATCTCCGCGTAGTTCCCACCCGGCGGCGACGAGCGGCGGCAGGGTCCCGCTGATGACGTCACGTAGTTCTTCGACGGCGCGCACGCGGAGGACTTCGAGGTCGTCGACGTCGTCCTCGCTGCCCGGGTCGATAGCCCACCCGAGTTGGGTGCAAAGGTCTATCCCGACAACCCACACCTGTGCCGGCACGCCGAGAGGTGTGAGCGCTGCCCACTGGATCAGTTTGTCGAGTTTGTCGATTGAATCGACCGGCTTGTCCCAGAATTGGCCGGACGGTGTGTAGAAGCCGTCCGCGGTGACGATGAGCGCGTGACCGTCCGCATCGGTACCGGAGGGGAGTGCTTCCCACGGCTTGGTGTCGCCGGAGTCCTGTCCCCTAGAGTCGTCCCCCACTCTCGGTGTGGAGTCTGTCGGGGTTTCGTCACTATCGGCGGGTTCGAGTGCGGTACTCGTAGTCGCGGCCGTTGCTGTGACCGCGCCGGCTTGGTGTGGCTTGGATTTGTCGGCGGTCTCAGGTTCGGGTGATGACGGATCGTCGGTGCTGTGGTCTGGGGTACCGGGGTCGATGTCAAAGAGTGTGAACTGCTCGTCGTCTGTGTTCATCACGGCACCACCAACTCTCGCTTGGGGGCAGTGTGACGGTGCTTCGCGCATGGGTGTCGGAATGCGTCGGTGTCAGGCCTTGTCACCGTCGCGTTGACGTGCGCTGGCGGCGCCGTGGGCGCGCAGTACCGATGTGCTGTGACTTGGACGTGGAGGCCACTCATTTGGTCGGGTGTCCTTTCGCATTGTCCTTGTCGGCGATTCTCCGGTTTGTGCGTTCCAGGCCCGGCTTGGCTCTTCTGGGATCCAGGCGGAGTCACTGAAGCCGAGAGGCGTGATGATGGAGATCCGAGATGTCTTCTGTACCAAAACAGTGCGCATCCAGGCTGAGAATCGAACTGTCGTTCGCTGCAGCCAGCCGGCCGTGTGGTCCCGGCTGGCTGGCTGCAGATTCATCAGAGGCGCGTGGACGCTGCAGTCTTATCCGAGCTCGAGAGCATCGACGAGCGAACGCCGCTCGGCGTCGGAGTAGTGCTTGCGCACTGCGGCTGCGAGCACAGCCGGGTCGACGCCCAACTTGCGGAGCGCCTGCACAACCTTGTCCGCCGGTTCGACTCCAGCCGACGGCGCTTTAGGTTCTTGCGGCTCTGGTTTACTCGGCTCCGGCTGAGTCGCTTCGCTCTTGGATTCAGGGTCCTGCGTGGCTTGCCATGCGGCGACTTGCTCTTCGAGTGGAACCTTGGCGAGTGAGCGTGCGTTACGGATCGCCAGATCACCCGCGCGGAGCGCTGCTTGGAGTTCGGGTGCAAGCTTGAGCAGTGCCCGGCGCTGCGACACCCACCCCTTCGAGCGGCCGAGCTTCTTTGCGGCGGCGTCAGCGCTGCCGAACTCTCCGACCATCAACTCGATGGCCTTAGCTTCCTCGAGGACATCGAAATCCCGGCGGTCGATGTTCTCACTGGTAGCGGCCCACAGGACCTCTCCCCTGCTGATCGCGATGCTGTCTCGTACAACAACATCGAGACCCTCACGGCCATACTTGACGGCTGCGGCTAGGCGTCGGTTGCCATTGACAACGATGAGTTCGGCGTCGCCGATCTCAGCTTCGTCCTCAGGCCATAGCTTGAGCCATGCCCCACGATTGACGGCGGTTCCTGGCTGCAGCTGCCGCTCGGCGATGGTTGCCAGGTCGGACAGATCGCCGATCTCGTCGCGCGGGTTGCGTGGATTCGCGACAAGTTTGGCGAGCGGGACGTTGGCCATGAACTGGCCATCGACAGGCTCTGGGCTGGAAGGCTGAGGATTCACTGGCCTTTTGCGGTCGACAGGCGAGTTGTCGCCTACTGCTCCGACCAGTGATGCGAAATTTGCCCGTCCGCCCTTGGGAGCCATCAGCGCTCACCGTCCGCGAGTTCGAGGCTGAGCTTGTAGAAGTCTTCGCGGGCCTGGAGTGACACCCGATTTGCTTCGTACTCGGTAACAACGCGACCCTCAGCGGCCGCGCGAGTGTGAACCTTATAGTGGCGCACAACGGTTCGAGCGAGGGGCCATCCATTCGCCTGAACAAACGCTCGTGTCTGTTCGAGGTCGGTCTTTCCGTCCCGCGGGTCCCAGTTGTTCACGACAACGATGAACTTTTTGTTCAGGGGTTCGAGAACCTGCTTGATGGTGCGGGCCGTCGGATCGAAGCAAAGCGGCTCCGGTTCGATCGGGACGATGACAAGATCCGCGACTTCGAGGACTGCGCGGAGTGCATCACCGGATGTGCCAGCACCTAGAGCATCGTTGCCGTCGTCGTTGCCCGACAAGTCAATCCATCCCGGCGTGTCCACGTAGACGTGCTTGATGCCGGGAAGCTTGTCGAGGTTACGCAGGACGTCGAGATTGTCGTGGACCTGGTCGATGAGGAACGGGAGCTCCGCTACCCGTGATGCCCACCAGACGGCAGACCCCTGCGGGTCGACCGAGATCGCTGCGACCGGAGACTGGACGTCATCGTCACTCGAGGTGAGCACGTCCGCTTTCACAGCCGCGAGATTCATTGTCAAGGTGGACTTTCCGACGCCACCTTTTTGGTTCAGCATGACATGCACAGCCATGTGTTACCTCCGTATACTTCGCCCCTGCGGGGCTACTTCGGACTTCCACCATCACGATGCGATCGGATGATGATTCACGCAGATACACTGTAATCCTTTTGATGCCAGGATCGTTAGCGTTGCGCGATCTCAACAATAGACCCGATTGGGTCTATTGTTCAAGCGGCACACCGTAAGATCTCAAGGCGTGATCCGCTATCTGACGTTGCATGAGGTCGCCGACCGAATCGGTGTCACCTACAACACGGCTAAAGGCTACCTTCGGAAAGGCCTTCTGCCAGAAGCGGATGCGGCTATCGGAGGCAAACTCGGCTGGCTAGCCGAGACGCTGGATGAGTGGATGGAAGCTCGTCCTGGGCGGGGGCGCTGGCGGCACAATGACGACGTGCTTCCGCACTGACCCCCAATCCCGTGCCGAATATTTTGCCGGTTGTTTCGGCGTGTCGCCCCGACGCCCCCTGAAGTCGAATACCCCCTAATTACACCTCAGCCCATCAAGTATCGATCAAGTGCGCATCCGCATCCGGTTAGCCTAGCTCTTTTCGTCACTGTGACAGATGATTGGGACTGCACCGCTCCGAATCTTGAACTCTTCCAGTCGGTGTCAGGATCTATCGGCGTACAGCGGGAAGCTCTCTCATCCAGCGCGCCGATCACACCTCCTTCCCAGCCGCCGAACGCTCAAGCTGACCGGCTATAGGGTTGCAAACTGCGCTTCGCGTTCACGCATCAGCAGTCAGACGGAAGGCCCCACATTCCGATCTACCCTGCCACAGCGCCGCGTTCGGCCGGCGACTCCCCCGCGCTGTGGCAGGCTTAGGCATTGGCACGTGTCGCCCTACCGAGCTTCATCACCCGCGCTGACGGATGAGCGTCCATCCTTCCTCGCGGGTATGGGTATGCCCCCCTCAAGAAGCCGGGTGTCAGGCCCCCGGTGCCCGGCCGGGCACGAACTAGATCCGTTCCCCAAGCAAGCAACGTCAGCCCACAAATCGTATGGTTTACCGCGGTAAACCATACGGTCTCTAGTTCGATCGGAGATCACGCACCCGATTGTTCGTTTGCCGCTTCACCCTCAAAGGGCGACCCCTCGGATGTCCGAGGAAGCGACGGCGCGCCCGCTCCATTTCGGCTGACTGCGCCGACTGCCACTCCCCCGCCCCTGAACCATGCAGTGACTTCCGCCCGGAACCGACCTCACCGCATTGGTTTACCGCGGTAAACCCGCGTGCGCGTGCAGCGAGTTCGACTCACCCGCCATAGCCAGAACGCTGGTCGCCGGCGCACCCAGCATGCCCACCCAGCGTTACGCGTAGACACTAACAACTACAGTCCGGTTGCGCCGTTTACCGCGGTAAACCCGACTGCTGCAGCCAGACCGGTCAGCCGCGAAGATTCACTCTCGCCACGGCACTGAAGCCTCCGACAAGCGGCACCATGATTGGTTTACCGCGGTAAACTGCGGACCGCACGGGTGCGCGTTAGCGTCGAGGGGCGCAGAGACGGGCATTGTCCACCCCYGGATCCAGCCATGGTGGTCATGGTTTACCGCGGTAAACCAAGCTCCGCGCGTAACGCCTAGGTAAGAACTCGACGTGCCACCTATAGGCATCAACGCGATCCTTCCATCCAGCACCATGGGACCCCGGCCCGCCACAGCCGACCTGATCGCTCATGCCTGGTTTACCGCGGTAAACCACCGCTACGCCGATGCGGTAGAACAAGAAGGAACCGTGGCGTGCTGCAGGAACCATGCCGCATTGTCCACTTCACGCCCCGCGGTTTACCGCGGTAAACCAAGCTCCGCGCGTAACGCCTAGGTAAGAACTCAACGTGCCACCTATAGGCATCAACACGATCCTTCCATCCAGCACCATGGGACYCCGGCCCGCCACAGCCGACCTGATCGCTCATGCCTGGTTTACCGCGGTAAACCACCGCTACGCCGATGCGGTAGAACAAGGAGAACCTCGGCGTGACTCCGGAACCATGCACATTCGATGTACGGCCGATGAACAGGGTGCGGTCACCAAGCTGCCCGAACTGTCTACTTCACGCCCCGCGGTTTACCGCGGTAAACCAGGCATGAGAACTAGCAGGCGATGTGGATCTCTTGCGAAACTCGGATACTTGACGATGGGGAACCAATAGAAGAGCTGAAGTTGCAGCTATGAGGCCTCATGCCTCGCACTCCATGGTTTACCGCGGTAAACCGATCCATACTGCGCCGATTGGCGATCGAGCTTCCGGAGCCGACGTGACGCAGACGTCTTCTGGCTAGCTCCGCCATTCGGCGTGAGCGCGGTTTACCGCGGTAAACCCCGCTCACCATAGGGCGCAACAGGTTGAAAGCCCAGCACCTTGATTCAGCGAGAATTCCCTGCAGGAGCCACCTTCGACTCATTATGTCACTGTGACGAAAAGAGCTAGAGGCATTATCACGCGCCCGGACTCATCCGTTCAGTGCTGACCGCCGACAAACTCTCAACTTCTCACACGCATCCACGGTGGCCGACGCCAGTTTCGCAGCCCCGCAAAGATGCGACTGAAGTCGTCTCTAGAACTTCGCGACGCCCCGCAGCGGCAAGCCGACAGCGTGCATGCAGCAACTCCCGAACCGCGCCGACATGGTTTACCGCGGTAAACCGCACGCTAAAGGTGGAGACTTCGTTCGTCCCGCACGATTCTGATGTCTTGCGCGCAGAAGTTGACGGGACGCTTCTCTGTTCAGGGCAAGGCGGGATTGGTTTACCGCGGTAAACGCCCGGGGGGGACGATTGGGGTAGACAGGCCCAGCGACGATGTCACGGAAACAGCGGCGTCGTATCTCCAGCGACCATCCGAACCGCGGACTGAGTGCGGTTTACCGCGGTAAACGAACGGCCGCCGTTCGGTACGAGCGATCGGCCTCGCTCGAGCGAGCCGACAAGCTGCGCGAGGTGCGAAGGTTTACCACGGTAAACATGGGACGAGACAGACCTGAGCGAGCGCGCCAAGCGTCCAGAGCGGGATACCTGACAACTATCTGCGGTTCCAGCCGACTACTGACCGAGGCCCAGTCGCGGCAACGGCCGATAGGGTGGCGCTTTGGTTTACCGCGGTAAACGGGGCAAGTCCACCGCCGCGAGTCAGGCTATCGTCCACCTCRGCAAACTGAGTTCGTTCCACCTGAAGGGTCGAGTGTACGGATTACACGGATGTGGTTTACCGCGGTAAACCGCCGTCTCAGGTGTCAAGTGTGGGACCGCCGTCGAGCTCGCTATTGGAGATGTCGTTTGCGGCGATACCCAGTCATCCATCGGATGTAGCGCCGAGGCATTCCCACGCCGGCAATCGGGTGCGCGATCGGGTTCTGTTGTTTACCGCGGTAAACAACAGCTACGCGGGTCGGGGGAGCGGCTTCCGCCGGCGCATGGGGAGAAGTCATAGCGTGTCAGGTTTACCGCGGTAAACCTGACACTTCGATATTGCTGGTGCGCTTCTTGGGTCTAGCTTCAATCCGGCTGGAGGAGCCGCCGGTCAGTAGTCTCGTCCAGACTGCCCCGTCGCGCCACCGCGGGTACCTCCTAGCGATGGGTTACCGCGGTAAACCATCGGCCGGGCCTCCAGGGTCCCGACGGTGCATTCCCTCTTGCTCGGCCCGCGAGCACGTTCCGTACTCGCGGGGTTTACCGCGGTAAACCGTCAGCGCTATCCGATCGCATTTGCATCCCGACCTTCCGATAGTCGAGTTCGGATGGAAGCCATCGCGGCGCGACGGGTTGTTGGCGATGCTGCGGGCGCAGTGTGTTGGCTAGCTGCCGTAATCGCTGTTCGCCGTTCGATTTCTCGGAGCTTCTTGGCTTCTAGCGCGCGTTCGGAGGGGGAGGGGATTGACCAGTCGATTCTTGCGAGGCGCCAGCGTAGGAACTTGACTGGGTCGCGGAGAGTGCCGGCGTCGGGCCAGGTCCATCCGCGGCGTTTAGTGTCCTCGCTCAGCGTCTGGGCGATGTCGCGACCTGTCCACCGCGCAGTATCCACGGAATGGGCCCTGAGGGCGTCGCAGACGGCCCCAATGTGCCCGAGGGTCTTCAGAACAGGGGCGTGCCTCAGTAGGTCGGCAGCGGCGCGTTGAAGGGTAATTGGGCGGGGTTCCCTGTCCACTGGTCGCCCATTGGAGGCCACGCGTGCGCGTGCGCGCGTTGTGTTGTTCTTCTTAACAGAAGAACAAGAACTAAAAGAACCACCAAGAGATTGGGGGCCACGTCCGTCCGGTTGTGGATGGATCGGAGTGCAGCTGGTGGCCTCTGGTGGCGCGGTAGGTGAGACTGCCGCGCCTGGAGCGGGGGATCCAGGCGCGCTGCAGATGACGGCTGATTTGGGGGAGAGGAGGGCCCATACGCTAGTGGCCTTCGTCTGTCGGCGTCCGTGGTGGGCTTCTGCGGCCCATCGCTCGATCGTGCGCAGGAGGCGTCCGCGGACCATTTCTTGAGCCATACCAAGAGCGGACAAGACCCGGCGGGCGCGCTTGAGTACGGTGAGGGACACGCCGGCCCGGTCTGCGAGAAGTGTTCTGGAGGCAGTGACGCGGCGGCCTGTTCGGTGATCGGCGCTTCTTGCCATAGTTACCGCGACAGCGTAAACGCGTTCAGGGTCGACATGATGCAGTTTGCAGAGATGCGTGCCAGCGAGGGTATTCAGGATTTCACGAACCTGTCGTTGCCATTTGTCTCGGCCCGACCATACGGGTGCCGCTGATTGCGCATTGGCAGGTACAGGAATTGACCAGGTTCGGCCCTTTTGGCCGCTTGCGGAATTGATGCGTTCAACTCTTTGAATGTTCGCCCGCGCAGTTTCCATGGAATTGGCGATTTCCGCGTCAATGTTTTGCGCGTCGCGACTTGGGGTCGTGGGATAAGGGAATGTGCGCGACTCGCCGCGCGCATTCGATCGATTTGCTGTTGCTTCGTCAGGGCATGAGCTACCCTGAGACGTACCGAACACGGCAGTCCCTTCCAGAAAGTGGGGCCTACCAGCGGTAAGCCCGGCGGGTAGCAGCACCTGAGGTCGAAGCGGCAACTTCGACTTCACCCAAGAAGGCCGGTCCTGATGGAGAACTGAACAAGCGCAGCAGAGCTACAACTTGATCCATGCGTGAGGATCTCGAGTGACAAGGCCCCCGTAAGGGGGCTTTGTCTTGGGTGGTGCTGCTATGAACTTGTGTACTTGTTACTCGTCGGTAAGTTTCTAGCCTCCTATTTGATCGACTTAGACGCGCCTATTTCATCACAGGCAGGATCGATCGATACGCCCGACGCGCCCGGCAATTTCATTTACATAAATTGACCCGCAATCTTGCGATTGAACCTTGCCGCGTCTGGATGGCGTTCTCGTCAACTCATACGGAGTGGGGGAGTCAGAGAAGTCGTACGGCCCGAGCCTCAAGCTATCGGCCGAATCGATGGGATGGCGGGCACGCCGTTCCATCCTGTCCTGAGAGATTCGCACTCTGGGGCCGCAGCGCGATGGTGCCAGGGGCGTAGACCTCCTCGATCGGGTAGGCCGAGTTCGTCTGTTGGCCATGTGCCGCAGGCTGGGTTGCATCACTATTCCGTCCGCCGGAGCAACGACGCGATCGACCTGCTCGACAGATCTTGTGCCGGGGGCCGCCGCAGCAACGTCTCCTGTCGACGAGTTCGGGCGTAGATGGTGTCCGGGTTGGGGCGGGGGACAGCCAAGCCAATGATGGTCGGGTCACTCTTCCGCCCCGGGGCAGGCGGAGCGGCGATCACGACGGACGGTTCACGCGTCAACGGCTCGAACCTCTCCGACAGTTCTGGTGTCGGTCACTGCGATCGAGCAAGCCCCGGCCCCCTGAGCGGACGCCGTCTGCTGGCGTTGTCGGTGAGGAGTGCAGCCTCACCTTCACTGTCGTCACCAGCAACCTGCACCCGCCGTCACGGTCACCGGTGGTGAGCTCGGCTACCGGCTGAGATCCGCGACGAACGTGCACGTTTCGCGGATGCGGGGTTATTGAAGGCGTATGCCGGCGCGACTCGCCGGTTGTTGACGACGGTCGAAAATCAGGCCAGAAACGACGGTTGAAAACCAGGCCACCCAACCACGATCGGATGGGTGATCTCCATGGAAGATTGGGCCTTGATTCGGCACCTTCATTGCAGCGAGGGGTTGTCGCAGCGTGCCATCGCGAAA
>NZ_JBFRDL010000029.1:0-57452 GCF_052113525.1 Rhodococcus sp. TAF43 | reverse complement strand
GCCTAACCAGATCCGTACCCGGACGCAAATCCGTGAACCAGAACCGATCGAAGCAGATTCGCCAGGCGCTCTCCGTACAACCTCGTTTTCCCAGTCCCTCAGGTCCGGGTCGGTGTCCGTGTCGCTCTGACCTGGAATAAGTTACGCGAGCCGGCGGTGGGCGTCAAACCGCCTGGTCGGAGACGTACGGAGCAGACTTTCCGCAGGTCGTGCGGCCCGATCGGCGACGATTACGAACAAACGTCCAGTTGTGACGCCGAGCACAGGCCCTCGAGAGGCTCCAGGGCCCCTCCCCTGCGCGGCCGCTACTCGCCGTCGACCACTCTCCGGATGTCGCCGCCCAGTCCCGACAGGTCCTCGACGAAGCGCGGGTAGCCACGGTCGATGTGGTAGACGTCGTGCACCTCCGTCACGCCGTCCGCGACCAGGCCGGCGAGGACGAGGCCCGCCCCTGCGCGAATGTCCGACGACCACACCGGGGCGCTGGACAGCTCGGGCACCCCCCGCACTACTGCGTGATGGCCATCGGTCCGGGCATCGGCACCCAGCCGGATCATCTCCTCGACGAAGCGGAACCGCGCCTCGAAGACGTTCTCGGTGATCATCGAGGTGCCCTCTGCGATCGCAGCGAGCCCGATCGCCATGGGCTGCAGGTCCGTCGGAAACCCTGGATACGGCAACGTCGCGAAGTTGACGGCCTGGGGACGCTTCGCCTGGACCACGCGGAACCCATCAGCCTCTGCCGACACCTGGGCGCCGGCCGACCGCAGCTTGTCGAGCACCAGAGTCAGGTGCTTCGGGTTCACCCCGCGAACAAGGACGTCACCGCGAGTCATGGCCGCCGCAATCCCCCACGTCGCCGCGACGATCCGGTCTCCGATGACGCGATGCGTGGTCGGCTCCAGCTTCTCGACACCGCGAATGGTCAGCGTCGTCGAGCCGGCGCCACTGATCTTCGCGCCCATCCTCGTCAGCATGTTGCACAGGTCGACGATCTCCGGCTCCCGCGCAGCATTGTCGATGACGGTCTCGCCCCTGGCGAGAACTGCGGCCATCAAGATGTTCTCGGTCGCCCCGACCGACGGGAAGGCCAATCGAATGTTCGCGCCGTGCAGGTCATCGGCTTCCGCCACAACGCATCCGTGCTCGATCTCGCTGTGAGCGCCGAGCAGTCGCAGTCCCGACTGGTGCATATCGAGAGGCCGAGAACCGATCGCGTCGCCACCAGGCAGTGCCACAACCGCCTTCCGGCAGCGTGCAACCAGTGGTCCGAGCACGCACACCGACGCCCGGAACTGGCGCACGGCGGCGAAGTCTGCGTGGTACTTGGGCTGGGCCGGCGTCGTGATGGTCGCAACGGACCCCTCGAGGACGACCTCGCACCCGAGGCCCCTGAGGACTTCGGCCATCAGGGGCACGTCGAGGATGTCGGGGCAGTTGCTGATCACACTGGTTCCCTCGGCCAACAATGCCGCGGCCATCAGCTTCAGGACGCTGTTCTTCGCCCCGCCCACTGGCACCTCACCGACGAGGCGGTTTCCACCAGTGACAAGAAAGCGCTCACTCACAGTCGCACAGCCTAGCCAGGGCTGCGGCAGACCTGCTGGGCGGTACCGTTAGCCCATGGCTGTTCACTTGACGCGGATCTATACCCGGACCGGGGACGACGGCACCACGGGACTCAGCGATTTCTCCCGTGTGTCCAAGAACGATCCTCGACTGATCGCGTACGCGGATTGCGACGAAACGAACGCGAGCATCGGCGTCGTGCTCGCTCTGGGTGCGCCACCCGAGGAGATCGTCGACGTACTCCGGCAGATTCAGAACGATCTCTTCGACGCCGGAGCCGACCTCTCGACACCTGTCGTCCCGGACCCGAAATACCCGCCTCTGCGCGTGACGCAGCCGTACATCGACCGCGTCGAGGCCTGGTGCGACCAGTTCAACGAGCGCCTCGAGCCGCTGCACTCGTTCATCCTGCCCGGCGGCACCCCCCTCGGGGCCCTGCTCCATTCCGCCCGGACGATCGCCCGGCGCGCGGAGCGCTCGGCGTGGGCTGCCGTCGAAGCCAGCCCCGAGGACACCGGTGTGCTTCCGGCGAAGTACCTCAACCGACTGTCGGACCTGCTGTTCATCGTCAGCCGGCTGGCGAACCCKGGCGGCGACGTCCTCTGGAAGCCCGGTGCCGGAGGCGACGCCTGACCGCAACCGGGTAACGCGAAAGGGAGGCCCGCGGGCCTCCCTTTTCTCTTTCCGTCAGCGGCGTCTCGGCTCGATCAGGCCGGACGACCGCGCATCGAACGCCCCGATGGCCGCGACTCGACCCACGAGAGGAACGCGGTCAGTGCGCCCCGGTCCAGCGCGATCTCGTACGTCCTGTCGCCGTCCGTCACCTCGAGGATCACGATCTCGTCGGTCATGATGTCGTACTCGTTGCCGACCGGACCGCGACGAGCGCCGACCTCGATGCCCTGGCGACTCATCCGCGTGTCCGGACCCGGCCGCAGACTCGACAGCTTGAAGAAGACCAGGGAGCCCTCGCCGTACCGCACCACTCCGTGCCGCCAACCGCTCCCGCCGGGGGCGGGCGTGACACGGAGGATCGCGGCAGTCCCGCCGCGACGCAACACCGTCAGTCGATACACGAAAGCCGCGACGAAGACCGCGAGCAGCACAACCAGAATGATGAGAACTACCATCCCGATCGTCACTGCTCGTCGGCTCCGTCGCGGCTCGTCGTGAACTGACTAGGCGCGCTCGACCGCACGCAGCTGACCCTTGGCGACCGCAATCGCCTCGAGGTCGTCGGTGGTCTCAGCCAGGACGGCCTTGGCCGCCTCGACGTCGACGTCCTGGGCCATGTCCGCGGACTCGGCCAGGATCGTCACCGTGGTGGCGGTCACCGAGAGGAAACCGCCGTGCACGGCCGCGACCACACGCTCGCCGTCGACGGTCGTGATCGAAACCACGCCGCCCTCCACCAGCTGACCGAGGACCGGCTCATGCCCGGGCATGACACCGATCTCGCCCTCGGTCGTCTGGGCGCTGACGAGCTTCGCCGATCCCGACCAGAGTCGCTGCTCGACGGCAACGAGTTCAACGGTCATCTCAGCCATGTCGGTCTACTTTCCGGCGATCTTCTTGGCAGCGGCCTCGACGTCGTCGAGTCCACCGCAGCTGTTGAACGCCTGCTCCGGCAGGTGGTCGAACTCGCCCTTGCAGACGCGGTCGAACGCCTCGATGGTGTCGCGCAGCGGCACGACCGAGCCGGGCTCACCGGTGAACTTCTCGGCGACGATGAAGTTCTGGCCGAGGAACTTCTGGATACGGCGGGCGCGGCCGACGAGGACCTTGTCCTCTTCCTGAAGCTCGTCCATACCGAGGATGGCGATGATGTCCTGCAGCTCCTTGTACTTCTGCAGGATCCGCTTGACCTCGTTCGCGACGCGGAAGTGCTCGGCACCGACGATGCCGGGCTCCAGGATGCGCGAGGTCGACGTCAGCGGGTCCACAGCGGGGTAGATACCCATCTGCGAAATCGGACGCGAGAGCTCGGTGGTCGCATCGAGGTGCGCGAACGTGGTGGCCGGCGCCGGGTCGGTGTAGTCGTCGGCGGGGACGTAGATCGCCTGCAGCGAGGTGATCGAGCGACCACGGGTCGAGGTGATGCGCTCCTGGAGCTCACCCATCTCGTCCGCCAGCGTCGGCTGGTAACCCACGGCAGAAGGCATACGACCCAGCAGGGTCGAGACCTCGGAGCCGGCCTGGGTGAAGCGGAAGATGTTGTCGATGAACAGCAGGACGTCCTGGCCCTGGACATCGCGGAAGTACTCCGCCATGGTCAGCGCGGACAGGGCGACGCGCATACGCGTTCCCGGCGGCTCGTCCATCTGGCCGAAGACAAGGGCGGTGTCCTGGAGGACGCCCATCTCTTCCATCTCGAGGTGGAGGTCGGTGCCCTCACGGGTCCGCTCACCGACGCCTGCGAACACCGAGGTTCCGGAGAACTCGCGGGCGATACGGGTGATCATCTCCTGGATCAGAACGGTCTTGCCGACGCCGGCACCACCGAACAGACCGATCTTGCCGCCCTTGACGTACGGGGTCAGCAGGTCGATGACCTTGATGCCGGTCTCGAGGATCTCGGTCTTGCCCTCGAGCTGATCGAAGGCCGGGGGCTTGCGGTGGATGCCCCACTGCTCGCCGTCGCGACCGGTGCCCGGAGCGTCGAGGCAGTCACCGAGGGCGTTGAACACGTGGCCCTTGACGACGTCGCCGACGGGAACCGAGATCGGCTTGCCGGTGTCGGTCACCGCAGCGCCACGGACCAGGCCGTCGGTCGGCTGCATCGAGATGGTGCGCACCAGGTTGTCGCCCAGGTGCTGCGCAACCTCGAGCGTCAGCGTCTTCGCCACCGACGGCAGGGTGACCTGCGAGTGCAGGGCGTTGAACAGGTCGGGAACATGGCCGCGCGGGAACTCAACGTCCACAACGGGACCGATGACCCGCACGACCCGGCCGGACGTGGTGTCCTGGCCGTTCGCGTTGGTTTGGGTTACTGCTGCGGTCATGTGCTAGTCACTTCCTGCGCTCGAGGCCAGCGCATTCGCGCCACCGACGATCTCGCTGATTTCCTGGGTGATCTGGGCCTGGCGAGCCTGGTTTGCCTGACGGCTCAGGGTGTTCACCAGTTCGTTCGCATTATCCGTCGCGGCCTTCATCGCGGTACGACGGGCGGCAGACTCCGAGGCGGCGGAGTCCAGCAGAGCCGAGTAGATACGCGTGCTGACGTACTTCGGCAGCAGAGCCGACAGCAGCGTGCCGGCCTCGGGCTCGAAGTCGTAGCCAGCCACCGGACCCGACTTGCCGTCGTGCTGGCCGTTGGACAGGATGTCCTCGCCCAGCTCGATGTGATCCTCGGTGTAGTCCACCTCGAGCGGGGCCATCCGCCGGACTTCCGGCTTCTGGGTGAGCATCGAGACGAAGCGCGTGTAGACGATGTGTAGCTCGTCGACGCCCTCGATCGTGCCTTCCCCGTTCGGTGCCTCGACCTCGGCACCGGATCCGGCCATGAACAGCTCGACCAGGTGACGGCTCGCCTTCGCGGCATCCGCGTAACCGGGCTCCTGGGAGAAGCCGGTCCACGATCCGCCGATGTTGCGGCCGCGGAAGGTGTAGTAGCCGAGTCCCTTGGAACCGAGCACGTAGATCACGGGCTCCTTACCCTCGGAGCGCAGCAGCTGGAACAGCTCCTCCGCCTCCTTGAGGGCATTGGAGTTGTAACCGCCACACATACCGCGGTCACTGGTGACGACCAGGACAGCGGCGCGCTTCGGATTCGCACGCTCGTTGAGCAGCGGGTGATCGAGCGACGCCGAAGCACTGGCCAGCTCGGAGAGCACCTTGGTGATCTCCTCGGCGTACGGCTTGGAAGCCGCAACCCGGGCCTGCGCCTTCGTGATACGCGAAGTCGCGATCAGTTCCTGCGCCTTGGTGATCTTCTTGGTCGAGTTGACCGACTTGATGCGAGAACGCAGTTCGCGGATGCTTGCCATCGATCGATCACTCTCCCTTCGGGTGACGCTGAGTCATGGGGTCCACGCTCACTTGCTGACAGTGGTGCGCTTGACGGTGACCTTCTCCTGGCCGACCTGGGAAGCGTCGAGAGCTTCAGCCTCGGCCTCGTTCACGACACGGCTTCCGTCGGAGGCGAGGAAGCCCTGCTTGAACTTGTCGGTGGCCGCCATGAGGGCTGCGGTCGAATCCGCATCGAGGGCCTTGCCGCCCTTGATCGACTCGTAGACACCGGCAGCGTTGCGGTGCAGGTCCTCGAGCAGCTCGGCCTCGAAGCGACGGACGTCGCCGACGGGAACCGAGTCGAACACGCCTTCGCCGGCGAGGTAGATCGAGATGATCTGGTCCTCGACCGCGATCGGCGAGTACTGATCCTGCTTGAGCAGCTCGACGAGGCGCTGGCCACGCTCGAGCTGAGCCTTCGAAGCGGCGTCCAGGTCGGAGGCGAAGGCCGAGAAGGCCTCGAGCTCACGGAACTGGGCCAGCTCGAGACGCAGCGAACCGGAGACCTTCTTCATGCCCTTGGTCTGTGCGGCGCCACCGACTCGGGAGACCGAGATACCGACGTTGATCGCCGGGCGGATGCCCTTGTTGAACAGGTCGGACTCGAGGAAGACCTGGCCGTCGGTGATCGAGATGACGTTGGTCGGGATGTACGCCGAGACGTCGTTGGCCTTGGTCTCGATGATCGGCAGAGCCGTCAGCGAACCGCCACCGAGCTCGTCGGACAGCTTGGCCGAACGCTCCAGCAGACGAGAGTGCAGGTAGAAGACGTCACCCGGGTAGGCCTCACGTCCCGGCGGACGACGCAGCAGCAGCGAGATGGCGCGGTACGCCTCGGCCTGCTTGGTCAGGTCGTCGAACACGATGAGGACGTGCTTGCCCTGGTACATCCAGTGCTGGCCGATGGCCGAACCGGTGTACGGGGCCAGCCACTTGAAGCCGGCGGAATCGGAGGCCGGGGCAGCGACGATGGTGGTGTACTCCATCGCGCCCTGCTCCTCGAGCGCCTGCTTGACGCCGGCGATGGTGGAGCCCTTCTGGCCGATCGCGACGTAGATGCAGCGGACCTGCTGCTTCGGGTCGCCGGTCGCCCAGTTTGCCTTCTGGTTCAGGATGGCGTCGACGCAGACCGCGGTCTTGCCGGTCTTACGGTCGCCGATGACGAGCTGACGCTGGCCGCGACCGATCGGGGTCATGGCGTCGATGGCCTTGATACCCGTCTGCAGCGGCTCCTCGACGGGCTGACGCTCCAGCACCGAAGCGGCCTGCAGCTCGAGCGCGCGAGTCTCGGTGGTCTCGATGTCGCCGAGGCCGTCGATCGGACGACCCAGCGGGTCCACGACACGACCCAGGTAGCCGTCGCCGACCGGCACCGACAGAACGTCGCCGGTCCGCTTGACTTCCTGGCCCTCTTCGATGTGCTCGTAGTCGCCCAGGACGACTGCGCCGATCTCCGTCGCGTCCAGGTTCAGCGCCACGCCGAGCACGCCGCCCGGGAACTCCAGCAGCTCGTTGGCCATCGCCGACGGCAGGCCGGTGATGTGAGCGATGCCGTCGCTGGTGTCGGACACCGTGCCGACCTCCTCGCGGGAGGCCTCCGGTGAGTAGCTCGCGGTGTAGTTCTCGATCGCGCTACGGATCTCGTCGGAGGAGATCGTCAGCTCCGCCATGTTTTTCCTGCTCTCGGTATCTGGTCTTCGAAAAGATCGGGAGTATGTGTTCGGTCGTCGGCTACTTGAAGGTCTTCCGCAGGGCAGCGAGGCGACCGGCCGCGCTCCCGTCGATGACCTCGTGGCCCACCCGGACGACCATGCCACTGAGGAGGGCGGGTTCGACCTCCACGTGCACGGTGACGGGCTTGCCGTAGGTACGGGTCAGCGTCGCCGACAGGCGATCGACCTGCTCGCTCGACAACGCCGAGGCGCTGCGCACGTGCGCAACGGCCTTGTTCCGCTGAGCCGCAGCCAGCGTCGACAGTTCGTCGAACGCGTCAGCGGGAGCGGTCCGCAGGCGACCCACGGCCTGAATGGAGAGGGCCTCCGTGATCGCGGTGACCTTGCCGTACAGCAGCTTCGACAGCAGCTCGCGCTTGCCGGCGACGGGCGTCGAACGATCCGAAAGGACCTGCTCCAGCTGCGGATTGCCGGCAACGATGCGGCCGAGGCGGAAGAGCTCGTCCTCGACCGTGTCGCTCTGGTTCTGGTCCGCCGCTGCCCGGAGCAGGGACTCGCGTCCGACCGTGACCAGCGAGTTCAGCAGATCCGCCGAGGTCGACCAGTCCCGGCCCGCGGCGGCCTCGAGGGCTGCCAGCGCCTCGGCGCCGACCTTCCCCGAGAACACCTGGCGGGCCAGGCCCTGTCGACCAGCGGCAGGCGTGGACGCGTCGGCCAGGGCACTCCGAAGAGTGCGCTGACCGTCGAGAACCTCGACCACCGAGAACAGCTCGGATCCAGCCTGCGCCGCGGCCGAAGTGGCCGCGCCGGGAGAGACGGAATCCAACGCCGCGGTGAGCGCAGCACGGGTCTGCGTCAGGGCTTCACGGCTCGCTGCGTACATGGTGCTCACTTTCCTGCTGCGGAATCGGCGCTGACTGCGTCCAGCTCGTTGAGGAAGCGATCAACCGTTCCGGCGCGCTTGACGTCGTCGGCGAGAGACTCCCCGATGACCTTCTCGGCCAGGTCGACCGCGGTCTTGCCGAGGTCTCCCCGCAGCTCGGTCACGATCTGCTGACGCTGGGCGACGAGCTGGCTGTGACCGGCGGCGACGATGCGGTCGCTCTCCTCCTGAGCCTGTGCCTTCATCTCAGCGATGATCTGCTGGCCCTGAGTACGTGCTTCCTCGCGGATCTGTGCGGCTTCGGTGCGAGCCTCGGCGAGCTGGGCATGGTACTGCTCCAGCGCGGCCTTGGCCTCGGCCTGAGCCTCTTCGGCACGCTTGATGCCGCCGTCGATCTGCTCGGTGCGCTCGGCGAGAACCTTCTGGAACATCGGAAGGACAAACTTCCAGAAGACGAACCCGACGACCACCAGGGCAACGATCGACCAAGTGATGTCATACGTCGCGGGCAGGAGGGGGTTGTGTGTTTCCCCCTCGGCCGCGAGCAATGCGATGGTGGTTGACATGGTGTGTTCTTAGAAGATGAAGCCGGCAACGAGGCCGATCAGCGCGAGGGCCTCGGTGAATGCAATACCGAGGAACATCGTGGTACGAACCTGGCCGGCCATCTCGGGCTGACGGACCATGCCCTCGATTGCCTTACCCACAACGATGCCCACGCCGATGCCGGGGCCGATGGCCGCGAGACCGTAGCCGACTGCACCGAGACCCTTGAAAGTCGTGGTCGCATCCTGCGCGAGGACCTCAACTGCCTGAAGCGCAACGCTCATTTGGTGTTCCGTTCCCTTTCTGTTGCCCACCGCCGGTCGGCCAGTGGGGCAGGTCTAACGATTTAGAGTGGTCAGTGCGAGTCGGCGTGGAGAGCCAGGTCGATGTACACCGAGGTCAGCAGGGCGAAGACATACGCCTGCAGGAAGATCACCAGCAACTCGAAGAAGGTGAAGGCGATACCGGCGGCCAGCGAGGCCACACCGAAGATCGCCTGGAACCCTCCGGAGGTGAAGAAGAAGTACTGCGTAGCGCTGAAGAACAGCACCAGGAGGATGTGTCCGGCGAGCATGTTGGCCATGAGACGGACCATCAGCGTGAACGGCCGGAGCACGAAGGTCGAGATGAACTCGATCGGGATCAGCAGGAAGTGCAGCGGCAGCGGCACACCAGGCACCACGATGCTGGACTTCACGTACTTGAAGAAGCCGTACTTCTTGATGCCCACGTAGTTGAACACGATGTAGGCCAGTGCGGCGAGCACGAGCGGCATACCGATTCGAGCGTTCGGCGAGATGTTCAGGAACGGCGTGATGCTGGCGAAGTTGCTGGCGAGCACGACGAAGAAGATGGTCGTGATGACAGGCAGGAAACGCTTTCCCTGCTCCTTGCCGAGGATCTCTTCCGCGATGTTGATCCGGACGAAATCGAGAGCGATCTCGCCAACGTTCTGGATACCGCGCGGAACGATCTTCGGGCTACGCATCGCGATGATGAAGAACAGTGCCACCAGCGCCGACATCCCAAGGCGGATGAGCATCAGACGGTCGAGTTCGAAGGCGGTGCCCTCGAACAGCACTGCGGGCGGGTAGAAATCATCGAGTGACGGCGGATGGTATTCACCCGCGGCCATGAAGGTGACGCTCAGCGGTCTCTCCCGTAGTCGGCCGCAGGCATCACTGTCTGCGGTTCGATCGGACATTGACGATCTAACAAGTCGACCAGGTCGGCTCGCGTATTCGTCAGCAGCTGGAGACCCGGGTGAACCGGTCCTGGCGTCTGTCGGTGTCGGCGACGGTCGTCGACTCGGCAACGCGAGGGCGGTTCCGTCCGAATCGAAAATTCGGACAACTCCGACGACCCCTGCTGCCTGCAAGCGCGGCCCAATCTGCGGGTTCTATGGAATTTCCCGTAGTCAGCACACTCGCTTGGCCCAGAGACTATCAAGACATCTACGACGTTGTGTAGATGGGGTACCCCTTGAATCCGGGAAAGGCTCTCCGGGCATTCCCGGCACCCCCCCTGCGGGCCCGCACGGTGACGGGCTAGTCGGTGCCCCCGTCGTCGTCGGACTCGGCGGGCGTGACATACGGAACCTTGGTCTGCATCACGCCGTAAGTCTCGGCGCCCAGCACGATGACCAGCGACAGGACAATGACGATGACCATGGCCTGGCGGTTGTAGAAGTCCAGTGGGTCCAGGATCGCGAGGACCGTGATCGCGAGGATCATCTTCAGCAGCCAGCTGCCGAGCAGCACCGCGCCGGCCGTCACGGCCGGGAGCTTGGCGGTCAGCAGCACCGCGAGGGCGGTGCACAGGATGAATCCGCCGCCGACGGCCGCTCCGAGGAGCGCCCCCCACAAGCCCTCGACACCGGCGAACAGGCTCGCGACGATCGCGCCTCCGACGGCAAGCACGAGCAGTCCGAGCAGTCCGTAACGGACGCCTCGGCGGAGGGCAGCGGTGGGATCGGAAGAGTACGGCGCGGGGGTCGAAGTCACGGCACCCAGGTTAGAGGAAGGCTGCGGGACGCCCGCTGCCCCCGCCCTGGCTACCGGCGGCGATCCTGCTGCAATCCACGCCATGACGGGACCGCCGTGACCACCAGCGCGAACACCAGTCCACCGGCCACCAGTAGGACCACGACCCGCCGATCGATCAGYGCCGAGCCGACCGCTCCGAACGCGAGCACCGCGACCCACAAATAGATCAGCAACACGACGCGACGGTGCGAGTGACCGATCTGCAGCAGTCGATGGTGCAGGTGCATCTTGTCCGGGCTGAACGGGCTGACCCCGGCACGCGTCCGCCGGACGATGGCGAGCAGCAAATCGAGGATCGGAATGAACATGACCGCACCCACCAGCAGGAGCGGTGAGAGCAGGCCGAGCAGATCCCGGGACCCGTACGCACTCAGACTGATCCGGCCGGACGCACTCGTCGAGACCGCTGCCAGGGTCAGACCGATCAGCATCGACCCGGAGTCGCCCATGAAGATCCGGGCCGGCTGGAAGTTGTGCGGCAGGAAGCCCAGACAGGCGCCGGCGAGGGCCGCCGCGATCATCGCCGGGGGGTACGCGCTGACGTCGCCGCCCTGGTCGTGGAGCAGTCCCACCGAGAAGGCACAGATCGCGAGCGACGCGATCAGCCCGAGCCCGGCCGCGAGGCCGTCGAGGCCGTCGACGAAGTTCATCGCGTTGATCATCACGACCGCCACCGCGACCGTCACCAAGCCCGCCTGCAGTTGATCGAGGATCACCGTGGTGCCCTCGCCGAACGGCAGGAAGACGATGTACCAACTGACCCCCATGACGACGAGGATCCCGGCCGCGGTCACCTGACCGACGAACTTGGTGAGCGCGTCGAGGCCCCAGCGATCGTCGATCACGCCGACCAGCACGATGACGAAACCGGCGACCAGGACCGCGCTGATGTCGGTCGTGAACTCGAACCCACGTGTCAGGGCCGGTAGCTGCTGCGCGAACAGGAGCGCGACGAGCATGCCGATGTACATCCCGACACCACCGAGTCGTGGCGTGGGCTGTACGTGGACATCGCGGTCGCGGGGCACGGCGACCGCCCCGAAGCGAATCGCGAGCACCCGGACCGCGCCCGTCCCCAGGAACGTGACGACGGCTGCGGTGAACAGCACCAGGAGTAGCTCACGCAGCGGCACACCCGCCCCGTTGCCACCCTGGGCGAGCGCCAGCAGGGCCGTATCCGCAGGACTCACCTGGACGACGCTACCGGCCGACCGGCCGACGGCCGGGATTGTGCACGACGAGTCCCGTCACGACTACGCCCCTCCCGGCAGCAGACTCTCCGCGGTGACACCGAGCACCTCGGCGACGTCGGCGGTCGACACCGCTCCCTCGCGGAGGATGCGCGGCTCGTCGCCGGTGAGGTCGACGATCGTCGACGCGACGGCGTGGGCGGCCGGTCCGCCGTCGAGGTAGACGCTGGCGGCCCCGCCCAACTGGTCGCGGGCTTCGTCGACGGTGGTCGCCGGCGGGCGTCCGGAGATGTTGGCGCTCGAGACCGCGAGCGGACCCACCTCACGCAGGAGGTCGAGCGCGACCGGGTGCAGCGGCATCCGCAGCATGACCGTCCCCCGGCTGTCGCCGAGATCCCAGGCCAGCGAAGGCGCTTGCTGCACAACGAGACTCAGACCACCGGGCCAGAAGGCCTTGATGAGGTCGCGTGCCTGCGGGCGCACCGAGTAGACGAGTCCGTCGATCGTGTTCCACGACCCCACCAGGACCGGCACCGGCATGTCCCGACCGCGCCCCTTGGCCCTGAGCAGGCTTGCGACGGCGTCACCGTCGAACGCGTCGGCGCCCAGTCCGTACAGGGTGTCGGTCGGCAGCACGACCAGTCGGCCGGCCCGCAGCGCGTTCTTGGCCGCGGTCAGTCCTGCTTCACGGTTGTCGGGTTGCTTGCAGTCGTAGACGGTGCTCACTCCCCCATCCTTTCACTCACGCTCGGAGCGCCGTCATCGTGCCGCCTCGACATCGGTCGCCACGCGGTGCGCCACCACGAATCGGGGCCGACCCGCGAGATCCGGATGTTCGACGACGTGATCGAACACCCGGCGTGACCGGAACAGTTCGGCGACCTGGGCGCCGTTGGTGTCGTCGTGCTCGACGCCCACCGCGCCGCCGATGCGCAGCCACCGCGCAATGTTGTTGACCATCGGCTTGATCACCGACAACCCGTCCGCCCCACCGAACAGCGCGGTGTGCGGATCGTGGTCGGCCACTTCGGGGTCCAGCACGGCGCCCTCGGGAATGTACGGCGGATTGGAGACGACGAGGTCGACGCCACCCTCGAGTTCGGTGAGCAACGCGCGGTCGGTCACGTCGCCCTGGACGAGGCGGATCGGAGTGTCGCCGGCCTCGCGCCGACGATCGGAGTTGCGGCGCGCCCACGCCAGCGCCTCCGGCTGGAGTTCCACGGCATGGACGACGGCATCGGGCCTGGCGTGCGCGATCGCCAGCGCCAGTGCGCCGGATCCGGTGCACAGGTCCATCACGACGGGCGCACGGCGGCCGGACGACTCGAGATGTGCGAGCGCCCACGCCAGCAGGAGTTCGGTCTCCGGCCGCGGAACGAACACCCCCGGCCCGACCTCGAGCGAAATGTTGCCCATCGCTGTCGATCCCGTGATGTATTGCAGCGGAATACGTTCCGCGCGGCGCGCCACGAGCTTGCGGTACTCGTCGATCACGGGCGGGTCCACCAGCGGCACGAGGCCGAGTCGCGTCCGTTCGACGCCCAGCAGGTGCGCGGCGAGGAGCTCGGCATCCACCCGCGCCGAGGGGACCCCGGCTCTCTCCAACTCGGCGGCTGCCTCGATGATGGCCAGGCGGATGGGTTGTCTCACGGGTACAGACTGCCACGTCGGTCACGGACGCAGCACGGATAGGTGCCGGACGGCTTGCGCGGACGCTCCAGCGGCCGTACCGGCGATAGAATACGACCGGTCTGGACACCGTCAGACCGAGGCCGGACGAAGGAACATCCCATGTTCTCCGCCACAGCGGCGCGCTTGCTGACCGCCGCAGCATTCACCACAGTCACCGTCGCGATCGGACCCGCTCTCGCGCACGCCACCCCGTTCGACGTACAGCCGGCACCGGCGATCTGCCCCAACGGGATGGGAGTCGCCGACGCCACTCCACTGCCCGGTGGACGGCTCGCGATCAGCGTCGACGAGCCGCCGCCGGCCGGCGGCGGCAGGGTCGTATGGGTCAACAACTCCACCGGCGCCAACGGCATCGCCACGCTCACCAACAACGGGACCCGCGCCGAGTTCGTCGCGGACACCGGACCGGGCACCGTCGTCACCGTGCTCGACGGTGTCTACACCAACGGCACCGGTCAGCCCTGTGTGCTGGCGCAGGGCGGCGTCGCCACCACCGTCGTCCCGTGACGCGGGCGACTACTCGGCAGCGAGACGCGCTTCGCGGTCGGCCTTGCCGAGGGCGTCGAGCAGCGCTTCCATGTCGCCGTCGAGGACCGCGTCGAGGTTGTGCGCCTTGAACCCGATGCGGTGATCGGTGATGCGGTTCTCGGGGAAGTTGTAGGTGCGGATGCGCTCGGAGCGGTCGACCGTGCGGACCTGGCTCTGACGACCCGCCGACGCCTCGGCGTCCGCGGCCTCCTCGGCGGCAGCCTGCAGGCGTGCCGCGAGCACCTGCATCGCGCGGGCCTTGTTCTGTAGCTGCGAACGCTCGTTCTGGCAGGTCACGACGATGCCCGTCGGCAGGTGGGTGATCCGCACCGCGGAGTCGGTGGTGTTGACGCCCTGGCCACCCTTGCCCGACGAGCGGTAGACGTCGATGCGCAGATCGGTCTCGTCGATCTGCACCTCCTCGACCTCCTCGGGCTCGGGGTAGATCAGCACACCGGCGGCGGAGGTGTGGACGCGTCCCTGCGACTCGGTCACCGGCACCCGCTGCACGCGGTGCACGCCGCCCTCGAACTTCAGGCGCGACCAGACACCGTCGCGGACGTCGCCCTTCGACTTGATCGAGATGGTCGCATCCTTGTATCCGCCGAGGTCGGAGACCGTGGCGTCGAGGATCTCGACCTTCCAGCCGGCCCGCTCGGCGTGACGGACGTACATGCGGGCGAGGTCGGAGGCGAACAGCGCCGATTCCTCGCCGCCCTCGCCGGACTTGAGCTCGAGCACCACGTCGTCGCCGTCGTGCGGATCCCGCGGGGCCAGCAGGTCGGTGAGTGCCTTGTCGAGCTCGGTGACCGTCTCCTCGAGCGCGGGAACCTCGGCCGCGAAGGTGGAGTCGTCGGCGGCGAGTTCACGCGCGGCCTCGAGATCCTCCTGCGCCGCCACGAGCTTGGCGTACGTGGCCATGACGGGTGCGAGCTCGGCGAAGCGCTTGCCGGCCTTGCGTGCCGCGGTCGGATCGTTGTGCAGTGCCGGATCGGCCAACTGCTGCTCGAGACCTGCGTGCTCGGCCAGGATGTCGTCGATCGCCGACGGCTGCGTCGTCCCTGCCATGGTGGGCTCCTGTTTCGCGTTTCGCGCACTTGTCGGTGTTTTCGAAGCCTCCGGACCGCGGCAAGCGCGCCAAACGCGGTTCAGGGGACGGCACAACTGTCGTGCCGGAGAAAAAGACCGACGCCCGGCCTGCAGAATCGCAGGACGGGCGTCGGCGGGACAGCTACTGGTCGGCAGCGGCCTTCTTGTCGGCACGCTTGCCGTAGCGAGCCTCGAAGCGAGCCACGCGGCCGCCGGTGTCGAGGATCTTCTGCTTGCCGGTGTAGAACGGGTGGCACTGCGAGCAGACCTCGACGTTGATACGTCCGCTGGTCGCGGTGCTGTGGGTCTCGAACGTGTTACCGCAACCGCACACGACGGTGGTGGCGACGTATTCGGGGTGGATTCCAGCCTTCATGGTGTCCCTTTCGATGGCCGCCGGGTCGACCTCGCCGTTCGAGGCCGTGAACCGGAACCGGACATGATTGTCACGCGATCGCCCATTCTGCCAGAGGCGGACGCATCCTCATAAACGCGCCCCCACGCAGATTGATTCCCGCCCGATACGACCTCGTCCCCGCTGCGCGAGGCACACGGGGACGAGGTCGTCGATCATGTTCGGGCCTGTGGAGGTCAGTCCCCCAGCGCGCCCGGAGCAGTCTTCGAGACCTGCATCAGGAACTCGATGTTGCTCTTGCTCTTCTTGAGGCGGTCGACGAGCAGGTCGATGGCCTGGTGCGAATCGAGGCCGGAGAGCACACGCCGCAGCTTGTGCACGACGGCAAACTCGTCGGGGCTCATCAGCAGCTCGTCCTTGCGGGTGCTGGACAGGTTGACGTCCACCGCCGGGAAGACGCGTCGCTCGGCGATCTTGCGGTCGAGCTTGATCTCGGCGTTGCCGGTGCCCTTGAACTCCTCGAAGATCACGGTGTCACCGGTCGAGCCGGTCTCGACCAGCGCGGACGCGATGATGGTCAGCGAGCCACCGTTCTCGATGTTGCGAGCGGCACCGAGGAATCGCTTCGGCGGGTACAGCGCGGTCGAGTCGACACCACCGGACAGGATGCGTCCCGACGCGGGCGACGAGTTGTTGTACGCGCGGCCCAGACGGGTGATCGAGTCGAGCAGCACCACGACGTCGCGACCGGCCTCGACGAGGCGCTTCGCGCGCTCGATCGCCAGCTCGGCAACCGAGGTGTGATCGGCCGGCGGACGGTCGAACGTCGAGGCGATGACCTCGCCGTTCACCGAGCGCTGCATGTCGGTGACTTCCTCGGGACGCTCGTCGACGAGGACGACCATGAGGTAGCACTCGGGGTTGTTGACCGTGATCGCGTTCGCGATGTCCTGCAGGACGGTGGTCTTACCGGCCTTCGGCGGCGACACGATCAGGGCACGCTGACCCTTACCGATCGGCATGATCAGGTCGATGACACGCGTGGTGAGGATGTTCGGCGTGGTCTCGAGGCGCAGTCGCTGGTTCGGGTAGAGCGGCGTGAGCTTGTTGAACTCCGGACGCTTGCGCGCCGCCTCGACGTCGCCACCGTTGACGGTGTCCAGGCGCACCAGCGGGTTGAACTTCTGCCGCTGGTTGCTCTGCTGCTCGCCCTCACGGGGAACGCGGACCGCGCCGGTGATCGCGTCACCGCGACGCAGGCCGTTCTTGCGAACCAGGTTCATCGAGACGTACACGTCGTTCGGGCCCGCGAGGTAGCCGGAGGTGCGCACGAACGCGTAGTTGTCGAGGACGTCGAGGATGCCGGCGACCGGCTGCAGGACGTCGTCCTCGCGGATCTCGGGCTCGCGGCCCTCGCGGACCTCGCCGCCCTCGCCACGGTCACGACCACGGCGACGCTCACGGAAGCGACGTCCACGACGTCCGCGACCGCCCTCTTCGTCGTCACCGTCACGGCGTTCACCGCGACCTTCGCCACGAGGTCCGTTGCCGCTCTGGGAGCGGTCGCCGCCCTGAGCACGCTCGCCGCGCTCACCGCGTTCGCCACGCTCACCGCGGTCACCGCCCTGAGCACGGTCGCCACGCTCACCGCGCTCACGACGTCCGCCGCGCTCGCCTCGGTCGTCGGACTGCTGGTCCTTGCCCTGGTCCTTGGTCTGCTCCCGGCCCTGCTCCTGCTTGGAGTCGGCGGCCTTGGGCTCGGCCTGGGCGGTGTCGGCCTGCGCGTTCTCCGCCTCGGCACCCTCGGGAGCACCCGTACGACGCGAGGCGCCGCGACGCTGACGACCACGACGGCTGCCCTGCTCGGCGTCGGCGCTCTCCTGCACATCGGCAGTCGCCGGTGCCGACGACTCGGCGCTCTCCTTGCGAGGCGCCGGCGCTTCCGCGGCGGGAGCGGCTTCGGCAGGAGCCGCCTTGGCGGCACTCGAGCCACCCTGACGCTCCTTGATTGCGGCGATCAGGTCACCCTTGCGCATTCCCGAGGTGCCCTTGATGCCGAGTTCGCCCGCGAGCGAACGAAGCTCGGCGAGCACCATCCCGGACAGCCCGGCTCCACGCCGGGCCTCGGCACGCTTGGTGGACGCGACGACCGCGCCCTCGCGCGGTGCAGCGTCAGAAGTCTTTGGAGAATTACCCGCCCGGGCACCCTCGGCCTCTGCCGGGGAATCTTGAACAGGCGTGGCAATCAGGTCCGTATCGGTCACGGAGGTCCTTTCCTTCCCTCGCTCGCGCTGCGCAAAGCCGAGGGTTCGTCCCGCAGTTCAGTCGACAACTGAACTCGGATGTGCCGTATCCGCTGGATGGAATGTCGGCCTTGTCCCCCATCACATCACCCGAGAAGGCGGGTGCTGTCGATCGATCCACGCAGAAGAAATCGCGTAGGAATCGTGCCAGGATTACCCCGAAGAAATGGAGTGATTGCCCTGGTGAAGCACCGGCGTCTGAAGCGCACGATGTACGGACACGCTCAGGATAGCGGCGAATGCCCTACTCGGCAAGAACCAGTCCTGAGCGCGTCCCATCGGTCCATCCGGACTCAGTCGATCTGAACGCCGTCTGCGATCTCGAGTTCGAGCACTCGCAGGGCCTCGCGCTCGGCCTCGACCCGCAGCGCCTCCGGGAACGGCCGGTCGGAAAGCGCCAGCACGGTCGGGCCRGCGCCCGAGACGGTGGCCGCGATGCCCGCCTCACGCAGCTTCGCGATCCACCGCGTCGTCAACGGCAGCGCCGGAGCGCGCTGCGTCTGGTGCAGCTTGTCCTCCGTCGCGGTCATCAACAGATCCGGTCGCTGGGTGAGCGCGACGACCGCGAGCGCACCGCGGCTGACGTTGAACGCGGCGTCGCGGTGCGGAACCGTCTCCGGCAGCAGTCCGCGGGTGAGCGCAGTTGACGAACGCTCGGACGGCACCAGTGCCACCACTCGGACGTCGGGGTGCACCGGCAACCGCACCGCGCGGTAGAGGCGCTGCGCATCGTCGTCGTCCGAGGTCTCGCTCCACGACACCACTGCCCCGCCCAGCACGCTGGCGGCGGCATTGTCGGGATGTCCCTCGAACTCCGACGACAGCTGCACCAGCTGCGCGTCGGTGAGCTCGAGTTCGGGAGCCGCCTTGCGGGCGAGTCCGTTGGCCGCGGCCAGGCCACCGACAGCGGCCGAGGCCGAGGAACCGAGCCCGCGCGAGTGCGGAATGGCGTTCCGGCACACCACATCCAGGCCGTCGGCCCACACTCCCGCCGCTTCGAGACCCCGCTCGATGGCGCGGACGACGAGGTGCGACGGACCCCACGGCACGTCGTCGGCGCCCTCACCCTCGACCCGGACGGTCAGGCCCGACTCGGTGGTGGTGACCGTGATCTCGTCGTACAGACCCAGCGCCAGCCCCAGGGTGTCGAATCCCGGACCGAGATTCGCACTGGACGCGGGGACGCGCGCGGTCACCGTGAGTCCGATGGGGAGGGTCTGTGTCATCGTCTGGTTCCGAGTCGTGGTCCGGGTCGTCTCGTCCTGGTTCACCGGCGTGGCTGCCGTGTCCCTGGCCGCGGTCACTACGCCAGCTCGAGGGCGGAGGCGACAGCCACGGGGTCGACCGGGATCGGCTGCACCGCAGGCATGCCCGCGAGCGCGGTGTCGGGATCCTTGAGGCCGTTGCCGGTGACGGTGCAGACCACGGTCAGGCCGGAATCGAGCCAGCCCTCCTTGCGCGCGGCGAGCAGGCCCGCGACGCTGGCGGCCGACGCCGGCTCCACGAAGACACCCTCGGTGGCCGCGATCAGGCGGTACGCCTCGAGGATCTCCTCGTCGGTCGCGGCACGGAACGCTCCGTTCGACTCCTCCTTGGCGGCGACGGCACCGTCCCACGACGCGGGTGCGCCGATGCGGATCGCGGTCGCGATGGTCTCGGGATCCTTGACCGGGGCGCCGTGCACCAGCGGAGCGGCACCGGCGGCCTGGACACCGAGCATGCGCGGACGCACCGAGGTGATCCCGTCGGCGAAGTACTCCGAGTAGCCGCGCCAGTAGGCGGTGATGTTGCCGGCGTTGCCGACGGGCAGCGCGTGCACGTCGGGGGCCTTGCCGAGGGCGTCGCAGATCTCGAATGCGGCGGTCTTCTGGCCCTCGATACGCACCGGGTTGACCGAGTTGACCAGGCCGATGGTCGGGAACTCGGCGGTGGTCTTGCGAGCCAGCTCGAGGCAGTCGTCGAAGTTGCCCTGCACCTGGATGATTCGCGCGCCGTGCATGACGGCCTGCGCGAGCTTGCCCATCGCGATCTTGCCCTGCGGAACCAGCACGGCGCAGCCCATCCCGGCCTTGGCGGCGTACGCGGCGGCGGAGGCGGAGGTGTTACCGGTGGACGCGCACAGCACGGCCTGCTGGCCGCGGGCGAGGGCGTCGGTGACGGCCATCGTCATGCCGCGGTCCTTGAAGGAACCGGTGGGGTTGAGGCCCTCGACCTTGAGGTACACGTCGCAGCCGGTGAGCTCCGACAGGTGCCCGGCGGGCAGCAGCGGCGTGCCGCCCTCGCGCAGGGTGACGGTCTTCCAGTTCGGTCCGATCGCGAGCCGGTCACGGTAGGCCTCGATCAGTCCCGGCCACGGCGTGTGGACGGGGGTGGTCTTGGTATCGGCCTTGGGGTTGGCGCCGGTCATTCGGAGGTACCTTCCAGTCGGAGCACGCTGGTCACAGCGGTTACAGATTCGAGTTCGGCAAGGGCGGCAACCGTTTCCGACAGTGCCGCGTCGTTCGCGAGGTGAGTGACGACCACCAGGCGCGCGCCGTCGCCGGCGCCCTCCTGCCGGACCGTGGAGATGCTGACGCCACGCTTGGCGAACTCGGCGGAGACCGCCGAGAGGACGCCGGCGCGGTCGGCGACCTGCATGTTCACGTAGTACCGGGTGGGAATGTCGCCCATCGGCGCGATCGGCAGGTCCGCGTACTTGGACTCGCGGGGTCCGCGTCCGCCGTGCACGCGGTTGCGCGCGGCCATGACGAGGTCGCCCATGACGGCCGACGCGGTGGGAGCGCCACCGGCGCCCTGGCCGTAGAACATCAGGCGGCCCGCGGCGGCGGACTCGACGACCACGGCGTTGTAGGCGCCGTTGACACCGGCGAGGGGGTGCTCGCGCGGGACGAGCGCCGGGTACACGCGGGCGGAGACGCGCTCGCTGCCGTCCTCGCCGACGATGCGCTCGCAGATCGACAGCAGCTTGATCGTGCAGTCCAGCGACTTCGCGGCATCGAGGTCGGCGGAGGTGATCTTCGAGATGCCCTCGCGGTACACGTCACCGGCGGTGACGCGGGTGTGGAACGCGATCGATGCGAGGATCGCGGCCTTCGACGCCGCGTCGAAGCCCTCGACGTCGGCGGTCGGGTCGGCCTCGGCGTAACCCAGACGACCGGCCTCGGCGAGCGTGTCGGCGTAGTCGGCGCCGGTCTCGTCCATCGCGGACAGGATGAAGTTGGTGGTGCCGTTGACGATGCCGAGGACGCGGTCCACCCGGTCACCGGCGAGGGACTGGGTCAGCGGGCGGATCACCGGGATCGCGCCGGCGACGGCGGCCTCGAAGTACAGGTCCACGCTCTGCCGCTCGGCCGCCTCGGCGAGTTCGCCGGTGTACTCGGCGAGCAGGGCCTTGTTGGCCGTCACCACGGACTTGCCCGCGTTGAGCGCTGCGAGCACCAGCTTGCGCGGCAACTCGATACCGCCGATCACCTCGACGACCACGTCGACGTCGTCGCGGGTCACGAGGGACTCCGCGTCGGTGGTCAGCAACTCCTGCGGCACGCCGCGATCACCGTCGATGCGGCGCACCGCGACACCGCGCAGTTCCAGACGCGCACCGACTCGGGCCTCGAGGTCCGTCGAGTGGTCCCGGATGATCCGAGCCACCTCGCTGCCCACGGTCCCGAGGCCGAGAACAGCCACCCCGATGGCGCGCTGCGCCGATTCGCTGGTCACTCCGAAACCTCCAAGCTGAGCAGATCTTCCACAGTTTCCCTACGCAAGATTAGGCGTGAGGCGCCGTCTCGCACTGCCACCACGGCTGGGCGGGTGAGCAGGTTGTACCGGCTGGACATCGAATAGCAGTATGCGCCCGTCGCAGCGACCGCGAGCAAATCTCCGGGACCCAGGTCGTCCGGCATCCACGCGTCGCGGATGACGATGTCACCACTTTCGCAATGCTTGCCGACGACACGCGCGACGACGGGCTCGCCGTCGCTGTCCCGCGAGACCAGACGCGCATCGTATTCCGCCTGGTACAGCGACGTGCGGATGTTGTCACTCATGCCGCCGTCGACGCTGATGTACCGCCGCGTCGCACCGGCGTCGAGGGTGACGTCCTTGATGGTGCCGACCTCGTACAGCGTGATGGTGCCCGGACCGGCGATGGCGCGGCCCGGTTCGACCATGAGGGTCGGGGCGGGCAGTCCCGCGGCCTCGGACTCGGTGGCGACGATGCGCGCGAGCTTGGCCGCGAGCTGGTCCACGGGCGGCGGATTGTCGCTGGACAGGTACGAGATACCGAGACCGCCGCCGAGGTCGACGATCGACAGCTGCGCGGTCTTCTCCGGCCCGAAACGGTCGACGATCTCGCGCATCAGCCCGATCACGCGGTGCGCGGCCAGCTCGAAGCCGTCGACCTCGAAGATCTGCGAGCCGATGTGGCTGTGCAGACCGACCAGTCGCAGGTTCGCCGAAGCGAACACGGCGGCAGCCGCCTCCATGGCCTTGCCGCCGGACAGCGAGAACCCGAACTTCTGGTCCTCGTGGGCGGTCGCGATGAACTCGTGGGTGTGCGCCTCGACACCGACCGTGATCCGGATCAGCACGTCCTGCACGACACCGTGCCGAGCCGCGACCTCGTCCAGGCGGTCGATCTCGACCATCGAGTCGAGCACGATGTGCCCGACGCCGGCGGTGACCGCGGTGTCGAGTTCGGCGACGGACTTGTTGTTGCCGTGCATCGTGATGCGCCCGGCGGGGAACCCGGCGTGCAGCGCGACGGCGAGTTCGCCGCCCGATGCGACGTCCATCGACAGTCCCTCGTCACGCACCCAGCGGGCGATCTCGGCGGACAGGAACGCCTTGGACGCGTAGTGCACGCGCTCGGCGCCGCCGAACGCGCGAGCCATTTCGCGGCACCGGGACCGGAAGTCGTCCTCGTCCACGACGAACAGCGGGGTGCCGTACTTCGCGGCCAGGTCGGTGACCGGGACACCGGCGATGCGGACGACACCGTCGGCGCCACGCTCGGCGCCACGCGGCCACACCTGCGCGGGCAGCGCCGTCATCGCCGACGCCGTGGTCGGACGCGGCGGCAGCCCGGGGGCGTGCTGGATCTCGGCGTGCCGGGGACCGGCGGGATGCGCGTTCACATGCGCTCCGGGGTGGAGACGCCGAGCAGTCCGAGACCGTTGGCCAGCACCTGACGCGACGCGTCGCACAGGGCCAGACGCGCGGTGTGCAGGTCGCCGGCCTCCTCCTCGCCCTGCGGCAGGATGCGGCACGCGTCGTAGAAGCGGTGGTAGGTGCCCGCGAGCTCCTCGAGGTACCGCGCGACGCGGTGCGGCTCGCGCAGGTCGGCGGCCTTCGCGACGACGCGCGGGTACTCGCCGATCGTGCGGATGAGGTCGCCCTCGCGGTCGTGCGTGAGCAGACCCAGGTTCGGGTTCTCCGCGCTCAACCCCAGGTCGGCGGCGTTGCGGGCGATCGAGCACAGGCGCGCGTGCGCGTACTGGACGTAGTACACCGGGTTCTCGTTGCTGGTGCTGGTCCACAGCTCGAGGTCGATGTCGATGCTCTGGTCCACCGACGAGCGCACCAGGACGTACCGGGCGGCGTCGACGCCGATCGCCTCGACGAGGTCGTCGAGGGTGATGACGGTGCCGGCACGCTTGCTCATCTTCACGGCGACGCCGCCGCGAACGAGGTTGACCATCTGCCCGATCATGACCTCGACGGTGTCCGGGTCGTCACCGAACGCGGCCGCGGCGGCCTTGAGGCGGCCGATGTAGCCGTGGTGGTCGGCGCCGAGCATGTAGATGCACAGGTCGAAGCCGCGGGCCCGCTTGTTCTGGAAGTACGCGATGTCACCGGCGATGTAGGCCGCGTTGCCGTCCGACTTGATGACGACGCGGTCCTTGTCGTCACCGAAGTCGGTGCTCTTGAGCCACCACGCACCGTCCTCGTGGTACAGGTTGCCGGAGCTCTTGAGGGTCTCGACCGCCGTCTCCACCGCGCCCGACTCGAACAGCGAGTTCTCGTGGAAGTAGACGTCGAAGTCGACGCCGAACTCGTGGAGCGTGTGCTTGATGTGGGTGAACATCAGCTCGACGCCGATGCACCGGAAGGTCTCGTGGCACTCGGCCTCGGGCAGCTCGAGGACGCCCGGGGCCTGCTTCTGCACATCGGCGGCGATGTCGACGATGTATTCGCCGGCGTACCCGTCCTCCGGCGCCGGTTCGCCCTTCGCCGCGGCGATCAGCGAACGCGTGAAGCGGTCGATCTGGGCGCCGTGGTCGTTGAAGTAGTACTCGCGCGTCACGTCGGCGCCCTGCGTGGACAGGATACGGCCCAGCGCGTCGCCGACCGCGGCCCAGCGGGTTCCACCGAGGTGGATGGGGCCGGTGGGGTTCGCGGAGACGAATTCGAGGTTGATCCGCTTCCCGGCGAGCGCGTCACCCGCGCCGTACGCCGCGCCCGCCTCGAGCGCCTTCGCGACGATCGCGCCCTGTGCGTCGGCTGCGAGGCGAATGTTGAGGAAGCCGGGTCCCGCGACGTCGGCCGAGTCGATGCCCTCGGACGCCGTCAGCGCCTCCGCCAGCCAGGTGGCCAGATCGCGGGGATTGACGCCGGCCTTCTTGGCGACCTGCATCGCCACGTTGGTGGCGTAATCGCCGTGCTCGGGATTTCGCGGACGCTCGACCGTCAACGTCGCGGGCAGTACGGATACGTCGAGTCCGTGCTCGGCGAGCACCTTCGCGGCGGTCCCTCGGAGCAGTTCGGCAAGGTCGGCTGGAGTCACAGGAGTCCATCTTATTGCCTGGACGAGCACACCGATTACCCAGTATCGCCGTCTCAGAGGTTTCACTCAGGGTCGGAACGTACAGTGGTGAAGCCTGAGGGGGATCGGGGAGGCTAAATACTCCTCGGAGATGCCCTATGTCCAATCACCGAAAGAGCACTCATCGATGCCCAGCGGTTCGGAAAGTCGCGGTCCCGGAAATAACAACACCCGGGCCAAGTCAGCCAAGGCAATCAAGGCAGCGAAGAACAAGGGCGGGGTGCCTGCCGCCAAGCGCGGCGGGGGCACGGCGCGCCAGATTCCGTGGCTGACCATCGGCGCGGTCATCGCCGTCGTCGCCCTGATCGGCGTCCTCGCGATCAACATCTTCCCGAAGTACCAGGATCAGCAGGCGGTGGCGAAGTTCACCCCGTCCGAGTCCAATCAGGATCCGTCGACAGCGATCGACGGCGTCGTCACGGTCGACTACCCGGCCGGCGTGCACGTCGACGCGACCCAGCGGGTCGCGTACGACCAGACCCCGCCGTTCGGCGGACCGCACGATTCCGTGTGGGCCACGTGCATGGGCACCGTGTACGCCGATCCGATCCGCACCGAGAACGCCGTCCACTCGCTCGAACACGGCGCGATCTGGATCGCGTACAACCCCGACAAGATCGACGACGCGCAGCGCAAGCAGCTCGAGGAGCGTGCGAGCTCCCGTGACGGCTACATGCTGATGTCTCCGTACCCGGGCATGGACTCCCCGATCTCGCTGCAGTCGTGGGGACACCAGCTCGAGGTCGCCACCGCCGACGACGAGCGCATCGACCAGTTCATCGCCGCCCTGCGCCTCAACCGGTACGCCTACCCCGAGGTCGGCGCGAGCTGCTCGACGATCCCCGGCTCGTTCGATCCCGCCAACCCGCCTCCGTTCGACGCGGCCGCGCCGGGACCGGACGCGGTCCCGATGGACGGCGGCGGCATCACGCCGGACGCGAGTGAGACCGGCGGCGGCGCCGGTCTGCCCAACGGCATGCAGATTCCGACCGAACTCCAGCAGCCGGCGCCCGCGACCGGCGGAAACGGCTGACCGACACGATGACCGACAACCAGAACCAGGCCGAGGCCGGTCCCGCTCCGTCCAGCCGCAGTCAACGAACGGCGCTCACCGTGATCGGGCTGATCGGTGTCCTGGCCATCGGATTCGCGCTCGGGTTCTTCGTGAAGCTGCCGCTGAACGACGACACCACCACAGTCCCGAAATCTGATTCCGTCGACGTCGGGTTCGCGCAGGACATGACGGTCCATCACAACCAGGCCATCGACATGGCCACGATCGCGCTGACGAAGTCGGGCGATCAGGCGGTGAAGAACCTCGCGTACGACATCCTGACGACCCAGCAGAACCAGGTCGGCCAGATGCAAGGCTGGCTGGCCCTGTGGGATCAGGCGCCACTGCCCAGCGGCGGGTACATGACCTGGATGACCGAGGGCGAGGGCCACGGTCATTCGGACCACGCAGCGGCATCGACGGCGGAGCCGGCACAGGACTCCAGTTCGATGCCGGGTATGGCGAGCCCCGAGGAGATGTCGGCGCTGGGACAGTCGTCGGGGCCGGCGCTCGACGTGATGTTCCTTCAGCTCATGCTGCGGCACCATCAGGGTGGGCTCCCGATGATGCAGTACGCCGAGCAGTACGCGGACGTTCCGGTGGTTCGTAACCTCGCGAAGACGATGGTCGCGACGCAGCAGGGCGAGTCGACGCTCATCACGGGCATGCTCGCGGAGCGGAACGCCGCCCCGCTACCGATGAACTAGTCGGTACGCCTGTGGACCGGGCGGCGCATCCTCGAACAGGTGTGCCGCCCGGTCTCGTTTCCGCGCCGACCGGCCGAGAAACACCGATCTACCAGRCGATGTGGATGATCGCCGACAATGCGCTACGCTAACTCCGCCCACTGGCACACTGGATTTCCGGTGCGCCCCCGTAGCTCAGGGGATAGAGCGTTCGCCTCCGGAGCGAAAGGCCGCAGGTTCGAATCCTGCCGGGGGCACCGAGAAGGCCCCACTCTTTCGAGAGTGGGGCCTTCGGCCGTTTCCGGGCATGGTCCGTGACGTCAGTAGGCCCCCCGGGCTCCCGATCGCAGATCGAGTCCCCACGCGCCCACACCGCACAACACGATCGCTGCGAGGGCAACCGCGGCGGCGGGCGCCGTGACCGACACCTGCGGTTCGAAGACCGACGACGACGCGTAGTCGGCGTACCGTTCGGTGATCGTCCAGGCCGCTGCCGCGATGCCCGGGATCCCGACGGTGAACGGTAGCGAGAGTCCGACCGTGGACGCAGGCGCGGCTGTGGGCAGGCAGGTACCGACCACGTACCCTGCTGCGGCGGGCAGCACGAACATGGAGGCGATCGAGCGGAGATCCCACTCGGGTGCCACCAGGGACGCCGCAGCCACCGCCGCCAGGAGCGCGAACCCGGCCACCGGAACCGGCCACCGGAGCCCCGTCGCGACTCCGGCGACGATCAGCGCGGCCGGGATCGCGAGGGCCCACCAGTCGGTGCTCGACCACGGCATTCCCCCTGTTGCCGCGGCGAGTACCGCGGCACCGGCGAACACCACCTGCCCGTCACGCCCGGGCAACTGCCACGCGATCCAGGCAACCAGCGCCACCGTCACACCGACGTACGGATACCACCACTCGGGACGCGCCCCCGACTCGATCAGGATCCAGTTGGCCGCGAAGGCCGCGACGGGCAGTGCGGCGGCGACCGCGAGCCACCGGGTGTCGACCCGCGCAGTCCACGAAACTCTCCGATCGACGAGGGCCGTCAGGACGACCAGAACCGCGGCTACGACGGCGGGCCACAGGCCCACCACGCCCGACTGCTCCACGGACTCGCGCGACGTCAGCGGGGCATAGCCGATCCAACCCGAGTCCGCACTACCGAACCGACGCAGGTCGACGACGGACCCCGACAGCAGGAAGGCACCGATGGCACCCCCGGCGAGCGCGGCCTGGACGTTCCGATCGCGGGCGGCGAGAGGTGAGATCGCACCCAGAATCATGCCTGCGGCAACGGAATTCGAGTACAGGAGCACCGCCGGATCGTCGGGATACGACAGCACCTCCGGCAAGGCGAGCAGCAGCAGCCCGGCCACGGCAGCGGCCGTCACCAGCGTCACCGAGCGCCGCCGGGTCAGTGCAACCGTCACCAGCACGGCCACGACGGCGGCACACGCGACACCCGCCCCGTTCGCGGAGAGGGCGTCGGGCAGCCTGCTCCCGCCCCTGACGTAGTCGTCGGGCATCGGCGACCACAGCACCCGACCGGCGAGCACACCGCACAGCAGTGCGGCGAGCACGGGCACGATCCGAGCGACACGACTCATCCCACTCCCCTCCACAACTCTCCAGCTTCCGGGCCCTACATGGCCTGCAACTCGGCCACCACGTCGGCCATCCGCCGATCCTGGTCGGGGTTCTCGGGCAGCGCCAGCGTGACACCCTGCGCGACGCCGTCCAGACGCCGGCTGATCGCGTCGGCGAGCGTGTCGTAGCGCGCGGTAGGCACGATCGTGCCGAGGACGTCGTCGGTGACGATGTCGCGCAACCGATCCCAGTCCTCGCGACGGACCAGGTCGGACAACCGACCCTGGAGGTCGGGGAAGCCGTGACGCTCGAGCGCACCGCGGTAGGCCGGCGTCGAGTACAGGAACGCGAACAGGCGGCGGCGACGTTCGCGTTCCTCGGCGACGTCCGCGTCGGTCGCGCCGGTGATCACCTGCAGTCCGGCAACGACATCGAAGCCGTCGAGGCAGCGACCTACCGTCGACGCACCGTCGGTCAGCGCCGGCACGCATTCGTCGACGAGGTAGCGCGGATCGGAGTTGGTGGGGTGGGTGACGAGGCCGTCCGCGCACTCTCCTGCGACGCGGCACATGAGCGGTCCCACCCCGCCCAGGTAGATCGGGGGCATCGGGGTTGCCGAATCGGGGCCCGGGTTGAAGTACGGCTGCATCCGCGTGAAGCGGTACCTGTCCCCCTCGTACGCAACGAGTTCTCCGGTGCGGAACGTCGCGAACGCGGCCCGCACGACGCCGACGTATTCACGCATCGCCGCCGCGGGCGCGCTCCACGGCATCGCGTACCGCTCTTCGATGTTCTGCCGGATCTGGCTGCCGAGACCGAGATGGAACCGTCCGCCGGACAGCTTCGACAGGTCCCATGCGGTGTAGGCGGTCACGAGCGGGCTGCGCACGAACGCGAGCGCCACCGAGGTCCGCACCGTGATCCGTTCGGTGGCCTGCAGCGCGAGCAACGCGAGCAGGAACGGGTCGTGCACGGTCTCCGAGACGTGGAGGCCGTCGTAGCCGGCGGCCTCCACGCGTCGGGCGAACTCGGCCACCTTCGACAGATCGATGGCGGGATCGGTTCCGGTGTAGACCTTCATCCGTCAGTTCTACCCGGCGAATTGCCGGATTTCGCAGTGACGCGGTGCGTATGGCCGCGGTTCGTGTGATTGCGGTTACCATCGCTTCTCGTGGTCGACAGCATGGTGGGGGCGGAGCATGCATCCGCGAGCGGGCAGGCACGAGCAGACGATCGGGCGGCGTCGAGGTGGGGGCTTCGACGCGCGCGACTGATCGCGATCGTCGCGGCAATCGTCGGCATCGTGTCGGCGCTGGTCATACCTTTACTGCCGGTGCATCAGGAGCAGGCGACGCTGTCGTGGCCGCAGAACGGCGTCACGACCAGCGTCGAGGCGCCCCTCGTGTCGTATGCGCCCTTCACCTTCGACGCCCGCATCCCGTGCGCGACGGCCGCGGGCCTCGACGACGGAGGCCTTCTGGTCTCGACGATTCCCGCCGGTGCGCCGGGAACGGAGCAGTACGGCCTCATCGCCAAGACCGTGGCGGCGTCGGAGTCCACACCCGCCCGCCTGGAGGTGATCCTCCGCGACAGGTCGCTGATCTCGACTCCGCTGTCGGAACTGCGCGGCGTCGACTGCGCGATCGTCATCTCGTCCGATTCGAATCGGACGACGGCGTCGATCACGGGCCCCGGCGGGGAGTTGACGACGAAGACCGTCGAGGGCGACGTCCGCCCCCAGATGGTCGGCGTGTTCAGCGATCTCGACGGTTCGGCACCGGCCGGGTTGCAGGTGACCGCGGAACTCGACACCCGGTTCTCCACGACGCCCACGCTGATCAAGATCGTCGCGATGATCGTCACGGTGCTGGCGACGTTGCTGGCCCTGCTCGCGCTGCATCGACTCGATCTGACGGACGGCCGCCGGGCGCGCCGTTTCCTGCCCGCCCGGTGGTGGCGTTTCGGGGTCGTGGACGTGGTCGTCATCGGAACGCTGGTGCTGTGGCACTTCATCGGCGCGACCACTGCCGACGACGGCTACCAGTACACGATGGCGCGCTCGGCGCAGTCGTCCGGCTACATGTCCAACTACTTCCGCTACTTCGGTGTCCCGGAGACCCCGTTCGGCACCCCGTACTACTACATCTTCGGACTGCTCGACGACATCTGGAACGCGAGTCCGTGGGTGCGCCTGCCGGCGCTGCTCGCGGGCATCGTGACGTGGATGGTGCTCAGTCGCGAGGTGGTGCCGCGGCTCGGTGCCGCGGCGCGCACGAGTCGCCTCGCGCTGTGGACGGGCGCGTTGGGCTTCCTCGCGGTGTGGTTGCCGTACAACAACGGCCTGCGTCCGGAACCGATCGTCGCGGCCGGTGTGCTGCTCACCTGGTGCTCGGTGGAGCGGGCGATCGCGACCCGGCGCCTGCTGCCGGCGGCGGTCGCGATCCTCGTCGCCGCCGCGACGCTCTCGGTCGGGCCCTCCGGAATCATCTGTTTCGCTGCACTGCTCGCCGGACTGCGGCCGCTCCTGCGGATCGTGATCGCACGCGCGAAGACCGTCGGTTATGCGGCGCTGTTGTTGCCGCTCGTGGCCGCCGGCACCGCCATACTCGTCGCGATCTTCGCCGACCAGACGCTCGCGGTCGTCCCGGCGATGCAGGACGCCCACGACGCCGGCGGCCCGAGCGAGAAGTGGTTCAGCGAGAACCTGAGGTACCAGTGGTTGCTCAACGACACCGCCGACGGCTCGCTCTCGCGGAGGTTCGGCATCTTCGTGATGTTCCTGGGGCTCGCGGTCTCCGTCCTCGCGATGTTGTGCAAGGGAGGACGCATCCCCGGCACCTCGGCCGGTCCGTCCCGCCGGATCATCGGGGTCACGTTCGGCGCTGTCGCGCTGATGATGTTCACGCCCACCAAGTGGACGCACCACCTCGGCGTCTTCGCCGGCCTGGCGGGTACCCTCGCTGTGCTCACCGCAGTCGCCGTCAGCACGGCGGTGCTGCGCTCGCCCCGTAACCGCGCTCTGTTCGCAGCCGGGATCCTGTTCCTCCTGGCGTTCACGTTCATCGGGACGAACAACTACTGGTACGTGTCGGCGTGGGGTGTGATGTGGTGGGACAAGCCGCCGTCGCTCGCCGGCACCGGAGCTGCGACCGTGCTGTTCGGTGGGGCGATCGTGATGGTCGCGGTTGCCGCGTGGTGTCACGTCCGCGATTCCCGTGTACCCGAACCTGGTTCCCGCACCCGATGGTTGTGGGCGCTGCCCCCGCTGACGATCGCCGCCGCCGCGATGGTGCTGTTCGAAGTGCTCTCGCTCGCGAAGAGCACGGTGAGCCAGTACCCCGCGTACTCGGTCGGCAGATCGAACTTCGACGCGCTGCGTGGCCAGAACTGCGGGCTCGCGAACGACGTGCTGCTCGAAACCGATCCGAATGCGTCCATGCTGCAACCGCTCTCGGGCGACGCGGCGACCGCGCTCGCCGGCACCGAATCCACCGGGTTCGGGCCCAACGGCGTCGCGTCTGATCTCAGCGCCGACGCGGAGACCGCGGCATCGGGCACCGCAAACATGGTCAACCCCGACACGACGACCACGACGACGGACACCGCAGCCGGAACGGGCGGCGGCGAGGGATCGGTGGGCGTCAACGGCAGCTCCGTCGCGCTGCCGTACGGGCTCGACCCCGCCACCACGCCCGTGCTCGGCAGCTACCGCACCAGCGAGCAGACCCCGGCGTCACTGGTCAGCGGCTGGTACGGTCTGCCGGCCGTCGGCGACGACGGCACCCGCGCCGACATCGTCTCGATTGCGGTCGCCGGGCGGATCCGCTCGATGGACCGCGACGGCATCGTCACGTACGGCCAGGACCTCGAGCTCGAGTACGGCGTCCGCCGACCCGACGGTTCGGTGGACGTCCTGGGCCGGGCGCTGCCCTTCGACATCGGGCCCGAGCCGTCGTGGCGGAACGTGCGGGTTCCCCTGGACCAGTTGCCCGCCGAGGCCGACGCGGTTCGTCTCGTCGCCTCCGACGAGGACCGCGATCCCGATCAATGGCTCGCGGTCACTCCTCCGCGAGTTCCGCAGACGCGAACCCTCCAGGACGTCGTCGGGTCCGACACCCCGGTGCTCGCGGACTGGGCCGTGGGGCTCCAGTTCCCGTGCCAGCAGCCGTTCTCGCATCTGAACGGTGTCGCGGAGGTGCCCGGGTACCGGATCCTTCCCGATCGCCCGGGTGCGGTCTCGACGAACCGGTGGGAGGACCATTTCGGTGGTGGCCCGCTGGGCTGGACCGACCAACTGTTGACCGCCGAGACGATCCCTTCGTATCTCGATCACGACTGGCGTCGGGACTGGGGACAGATCGAACAGTTCACGCCGCGCAACGAGTCCGCGGTGCCGGCCGAACTGACGACGGTGACGGAACGGCGGTCGGGGCTGTGGAACCCGGGTCCGATGACCCTGCGTTTCTGACGGCCCGCGAATTGACGTCGATCCCTTGACTTGGGGCGGCGAGCGAGAATACTTAAGTGGGTGCTTAAGTATTCCGCGCCGCTCGACGGGGTGTTCCACGCACTGTCGGATCCGAGTCGGCGCGGAATGGTCGAGCGACTCAGCCGCGGCTCGGCCTCGGTCAGCGAGCTCGCGGCGCCGTTCGACATGTCACTGCCCGCCGTGGTGCAGCACCTCCGGGTGCTGGAGGCGTCCGGACTCGTCCGGTCCGAGAAGATCGGCCGAACCCGCACGTACCAGCTGATCCCGGGCGCTCTCGACCGCGCCGGACAGTGGATCGCCCAGCGGCGCACCACCTGGGAGCGTCGACTCGACCGACTCGGCGAGTACCTCACCGAGACCGACGAAGCACGCTGATTCGTAAGGAGCAGCCATGAGCACCCGATCGGTCACCCATTCCACATTCGTCATCGAACGCACCTACGACGCAGGCCCGGAACAGGTCTTCCACGCGTTCGCCGACCCCGACACCAAGGCCCGCTGGTTCACCGCCCCCGACGAATGGGTGTCGGGCGAGAACACGATGGACTTCCGTGTCGGCGGTCGCGAGACCACCGCGGGCGGGCCGAAGGACGGCCCGGCGCATTCGTTCTCGTCCATCTACCAGGACATCGTGCCGAACGAGCGAATCGTCTACACGTACGACATGCACATGGACGACGTCCGGACCTCCGTGTCGCTGGCGACGATCGAGTTGTTCCCGTCCGGGGCCGGCACTCGGCTGGTGATGACCGAGCAGGGCGCGTTCCTCGACGGCTACGACGACGCCGGGTCCCGCGAGGAAGGCACAAATCTTCTACTCGACGCGCTCGGGGCCGCCCTGGCGGCGGAGTCCGCATCGGCGTAATCGTCGATCCCGACGACGGAGGCCGGTTACGGAGCCCCGAACTCCGGTCGATCCCGGTGTGCCCGCTCGAGGACCGCAGCGATCGCCGCGCGGGCTTGCGGGCTGTTGCGCCAGCAAGTCGACCCGGTGACGGCAGCCCCCGCGTCGAGGATGTCGTCGGCGTGGACGGATCGCAATGCGTCGAAGCTGTCGTGGCCCATGTCTTCGAGCCGTCGCACCACGGTGGGCCCGACACCTTTCAGAGCCAACAGGGCCGACCGTTCGCTGTCATCGAATGCCACGGGGGTGACACTACCGACAGGTCTGAACGCCTAGTTAGCTAGCGTTGCGGCGGTTCGATGATCGCCGTGATCGAGTCGATCTCGGCGCTCGGGATCGCGAAGTGTTCGGTGATCGCGACGGTGAGGGTGTCGCGTCCGAAGCTCATGTCGAGCAGGAAGCGGGCCACCACGTCGGTGCCCCACTCCCGGAACTCGAGGTCCCGGACGGCGCTGATCGGCCGGTACTGCGCTCCGTTCTCGAGCATGGCGCGAATCTCGTCACCGGAATCGCCTGTGCGCTGGCCGTTCTCGTAGCGGTGACAGTGCCGGGCGAGCCGGACCTTGCTGGTGTCGTGGGTGACGAGGGAGTCGATGTATTCGCGCGCCATCGCCACCCGCGGGGTGTCGGTGGGACCGCCGGTCTCCTCGGCGATCCCGGCGAGCAGCGGGACCGCGAGGTCGCGGCGGCAGATGAGCAGGTCGGGCAGGTACGGATGGGGTTCGTTGTAGCGCAGGGGCGTCCCGTCGATCCGGGAACAGTGCAGTCCGGCGGCCAGAGCGACGCCCACCGGTGCCGCCGAGTCCCATTCCCATTGCCCACCGGCGTGCACGTACGCGTCGGCCTCACCGCGCAGCACCGCCATCGCCTTCGCTCCCGCCGACCCCATCGGGGCGACGTCGGCGCCGACCCGCCGGGCCAGCGCGTCGACGAACTGCGGTGGCCGGCTGTCGCTCACCAGGATTCGTGGCCGAGCACGGTCGGTGGCGACGGCGTGGACCGCACCGCTGACGTACACCTCGCGGCGCGCGGGTTGTGCGACGGCGGCGGCGGTGATGCCGAGTCCCCGCTCCCACAGCGCGACGTGGACGGCCCAGTCGGTGCGGCCCACGAGGCCGTACTCCCGGGAGCCGTCGAGCGGGTCGATGATCCAGACCCGCGAACTGTCCAGGCGCGCAGGATCGTCCGCGGACTCCTCGGACAGCACGGCGTCGCCGGGCCGGGCGGCGGCCAGCCCGTCCAGCAACAGGACGTTGGCCGCCTTGTCGCCGCGTCGGCCCAGTTCCTTCGCGGCCGCCCGGTCGAGCGGGGTCTCCCCCAGCTCGCGGGCGCGGATCTCCAGTAGCAGGTCGCCCGCGCGAGCGGCGAGGTCGGCGGCGAGTTCGGCGTCGGTGCTCACAGGTGCAGATACTCCATGATCTTCGCGGCCTGCGCGACCGGGTCGCCATCCTCGGGCCGCAGCACCAGTTCGGCGTCCTCGGGCGCCTCGTACGGGTCGTCGACGCCGGTGAAGCCGGTGATCTCCCCCGCCCGCGCCTTGGCGTACATGCCCTTCGGGTCGCGCGCCTCGCACTGTTCGATCGGGGTGTCGACGAACACCTCGACGAACGGCAGCCCGGCCTCCTCGTGCAGGCGGCGCACCCGGTCCCGGTCCGCGCGGTACGGACTGATGAGCGATGCGATCGCGACGGTGCCGCCGTCCGCGAGCAACTGCGAGACCGCACCCACCCGACGGACGTTCTCGGCGCGGTCCGCGGCAGTGAAACCGAGGTCGGCGTTGAGTCCGTGCCGGAGATTGTCGCCGTCGAGCCGGTAGGCCGGCACCCCGGCCGCGACCAGGCGGCGTTCGAGTTCGACGGCCACGGTGGACTTGCCGGACGCCGACAACCCGGTGAGCCACACGGTCATCCCGCGCGTGGCCCGCTCCTCCCGGGACACCGCGGCCGAGTGCCACACCACCTTCGATTCCTTGAGCGTCGGGCCGGTGATCATGCCGGCCGCGACGGTGTTGCCGGTCGAGTCGTCGACGAGGATGAAGCTGCCCGTAACCCGGTTGCGGCGGTACGGGTCGAACAGCAGCGGCTGCTGGGTGCGCAGCTGGATGCGTCCGATCTCGTTGAGCGTCAACGACTGCGCGGTCTCGTCGCGGTGCAGGGTGTTGACGTCGAGGCGGTAGTCGAGCCGGACGACCTGGCCCCTGGTGGCGCGCGTGGTGTGCAGCACGGTGTACCGGGCGTCCTCGCTGAGGGCCGACTGCTCGGTGAGCCAGCAGACCATCGCGTCGAGCTCCTGACCGACGAGCGGGCGGTTGTTGGGCCGGCACAGGGTGTCGCCGCGGCTCACGTCCAGGTCGTCGGCCAGCTGCACGCACACCGCGGACGGCGCGAACGCCTCCTTCACCRGCTCGCCGCCGGGCCCCCAGATCGCGGCGATCGTCGACGTGAATCCCGACGGCAGGGCGACCACCTCGTCGCCGGGTTTGAACACACCGCTGGCCACGGTTCCGGCGTAGCCGCGGAAGTCGTGCAGGTCGGCGTCGGTCTGCTGCTGCGGCCGGATCACGTACTGCACGGGCAGGCGCGCGTCGATGAGGTTGCGATCGGACGCGATGTGCACGTCCTCGAGATGGTGCAGCAGCGACGAACCCTCGTACCACGGCATGTTCTCGGTGCGGGTGACGATGTTGTCGCCCTTGAGTGCAGACACCGGGATGAACGTCAGGTCGTGCACGTCGAGTTTGGTTGCGAACTGGCCGAACTCGTCCTTGATCTCCTCGAATCGCTCCTGCGACCACTCGACGAGGTCCATCTTGTTCACACACAACACGAGGTGCGGGATCCCGAGGAGCGTCGACAGGAAGGCGTGCCGCCGGGTCTGCTCGAGCACACCCTTGCGGGCGTCGACGAGGATCAGCGCGAGGTCCGCGGTCGAGGCGCCGGTGACCATGTTGCGCGTGTACTGCTCGTGACCGGGGGTGTCGGCGATGATGAACTTGCGCTGTGGGGTGGCGAAGTAGCGGTGCGCGACGTCGATCGTGATGCCCTGCTCGCGCTCGGCCCGAAGTCCGTCGGTGAGCAGAGCGAGATCGGTGTACTCGGTGCCCCGCTCGCGACTGCTGCGTTCGACCGCCTCGAGTTGGTCCTCGAAGATCGACTTCGAGTCGTACAGCAGGCGTCCGATCAGGGTGGACTTGCCGTCGTCGACGCTGCCCGCGGTCGCGACGCGGAGGAGTTGCTGGGTGTGCACCATCAGAAGTACCCCTCCTTCTTGCGGTCTTCCATCCCGGCCTCGGAGATCCGGTCGTCGGCGCGGGTGGCGCCGCGCTCGGTGATGCGGCTCGCGGCCACCTCGGTCACGACCTCGGCCGCGGTGACGGCCGACGACTCGACGCAGCCGGTGCACGTCGCATCGCCGACGGTGCGGAACCGGACGAGTTCGTCACGGGACTCCTCCCCCGGTAACAGGGACAGGAACCGCGTGTGCGCCAGCAGCATTCCGTCGCGCTCGACGACGGGTCGGCGGTGGGCGTAGTAGATCGACGGCAGCTCGATCTCCTCCGCGGCGATGTACTGCCAGATGTCGAGTTCGGTCCAGTTCGACAGCGGGAACACCCGGATGTGCTCGCCGCGGCGGTGTCGCCCGTTGTAGAGGCTCCACACTTCCGGGCGTTGCGCCTTGGGATCCCACTGGCCGAACTCGTCCCGGAAGCTGAACACCCGTTCCTTGGCGCGGGCCTTCTCCTCGTCGCGCCGGGCGCCGCCGAAGACCGCGTCGAAACGGTTGTCCCGGATGCCGCGGAGCAGGGTGTGCGTCTGCAGCCGGTTGCGGCTGGCCCGCGGGCCCGTCTCCTCCACCACGTGCCCGGCGGCGATGTCGTGCTCCACACTCGCGACGACCAGCCGCAGCCCCAGGCGGTCGACGGTCCGGTCCCGGAACTCGATGACCTCGTCGAAGTTGTGTCCGGTGTCGACGTGCATCACGGCGAACGGCAGCGGCGCGGGCCAGAAGGCCTTCGCCGCGACGTGCAGCATGACCACCGAGTCCTTGCCGCCGGAGAACAGCAGCACGGGACGCTCGAACGTCGCGGCGACCTCACGGAAGATGTGGACCGCCTCGGCCTCGAGCGCCTGCAGGTGGGACAGCTCGTAGGTGGACGGGGACGCCAGGGGTGTCACGCGCGGCTCCTCGACGGATCAAATCGGTACAGTTTTGTACCGGGTCGGTTCGCATACTTACTCTGAGCTGAGAATAGAACCGGTTCCACCGGGCGGTCAATGGCTCGCGATCACCCCGCGCCGTGGCCGAATGTCACATCGGTTCAGTCAGACCGAACGCATGTGACATTCGGCCGGTCAGGGGCGGACGGGACACCGACCGCCGACCTCCGCAGTCACGGCATCCGCGGCCGCCACGAGCGCCGCACCACGCCATGCGATCTCCGCGCCACTGATCGCCCCACCCACGTCGAGCGTCAGCACGAGCGACTGGTGGCCGTCCGCGTCGTAGACCGGCGCGGCGATCAGGCTCACCGGATACTCGACGCCGACCTCGGTCTCGCTGTGCAGATAGACACGCTCACCGAGGCTCGACACCATCTCGCCGATCAGCTCACGAAGCTCCGTCGGTAGATCCCGACCGGCGACGCCCGCCATGAGCGAGAAGAGCTTGCGCCCGACCGGGGTGAGCCGCTCGACGAGGTAGCCGACCCGGCGGCAGTCGTCGACGACCCGCTGCAGGAGGTCACGGTCGAGGACGACCGGCAGCGCCGGCTCCCGCCGCAACCAGGCCTCGAGATCGTCGTCGCCGTCCCAGATCACGTACATGAGTCCGACCGGCGGGGCGAACGGATACGCCTGCCCCACCCGGGCCGCCGTGCGCCCCAGGGTGACCCCCGGCGGGTTGACGGTCTCGAGAATCATGACCTGGTCACCCACCACCGCAGACGCCGTACACACCGCACCGAACTCGGCGGCGATCTTGTCGAGTTGGGCACGCGCGATCGGCCCGATGGCGAATCCTCGCTGCGCGGCGCGTCCAGCGGCGATGAGCGCAGGACCGAGGCCGTACGTCTTCGACGCCGGATCACGGGTGAGGTATCCGCCGGACACCAATTCGGAGAGGATGCCGAGGCAGGTCGGCTTGCTGATCGCCAGCGTGCGCGCGAGTTCGGACAGCCCGAATCGCTGCTCCTCCCGAGCGACGAGGAAGTCGAGGATCTGGACGACCCGCGCCGTCGGCGGAGAACGGCGTCCACCGGACTCGGCGGGCTCGGCGACCCCTGCAGTCATTGACCACTCCTTGAAACACGTTCTATCGTCTGACGCATCGCATGTTCTACCACCCAGGTACATATTTGTACCACCGGATAGAAGGAGCAAGGTGTGCTGACGGATCCACTCGCCGAGGCCATGGCCGAGGCCGAGAAACTGGTCGAGAGCGCCCCCCATATTCGGTCGGAGCAGGACCTGCTGGAGGGGATGCAGTACCTCGCCGGCGGAATCCTCGCGACCGTCCACGCGGCTTGGGCCACCGAGAAGACTCATCCGACCTTCATCCAGGGCACCGGGCCGTACACGAAGATGGGCCTCGACAATCCCGACACCCTGTACTTCGGGGCGCGGATCAACGACGACGCCGAGTACATCGTGACCGGAACCCGCGGCACCACCGCCGACCTGAGCTTCCAGGTGCTCAGCGGCAACTACACCAACGCGAACGTGCCGGGCAGCGAGATCGCCTTCGACGACCGGGAACTCCACATCGAGGACGACGGGACGTTCGTCGCCACGTTCGGGCCGAGTCCGGCGGACGGGCGACGGAACCACTTCACGCTTGCACCGGGCTCGAGCCAGCTGGTGGTCCGCGAGGTCTACAGCGACTGGAGCCAGCAGCGCGGCACCATCCGGATCGAACGCRCCGACCGGATCGGTGTCCCGGTGCCGCCGCTCACGAAGGAAGAGACCGAGAAGCGGTTCGCGCGCGCCGGCAAGGCACTGGTCACCCGCGTCAAGACGTGGCTGCAGTTCCCGCAGTGGTTCTACGACAACCTGCCGGTCAACACGATGACCGCACCGCGGCTCACCCCGGGCGGCCTGGCCACGCAGTACTCCTCGGTGGGCCACTACGAACTCGCCGACGACGAGGCGATGATCATCACGGTGCCGAAATCCGATGCGCCGTACCAGGGTTTCCAGCTGGGCAGCCTGTGGTACATCTCGCTCGACTACATCAATCACCAGACGTCGCTGAACAACACCCAGGCGCAGGTCGATCCGGACGGAATGATCCGGATGGTCCTGAGCGAGCACAACCCGGGCGTGACCAACTGGCTCGAGGCCCTCGGCCATCCGCGCGGCTACCTGCAGTTCCGGTGGCAGCGGACGTCGCGGGAGTTCACGCCCGAGGACGGCCCGACCGTCGAGGTGGTCAAGCTCGACGAGATCGCCGCGAACCTGCCGTTCCACGAACACAACAAGATCACGCCGGAGGACTTCGCCGCCCGCATCGCGGCGCGCCAGTCTGCCGTCGCCGACAGAATGCTGGGGTAGGACATGACAAATCTGTTGCAGGACAAGGTAATCGTCATCTCGGGCGTCGGTCYGGCGCTCGGCCGGACACTCGCGCTGCGTTGCGCCGAAGCCGGTGCCGACCTGGTGCTGGCCGCGCGCACCCAGTCGCGACTCGACGAGGTGGCCAAGGAGGTCACCGATCTGGGCCGACGCGCGGTGACGGTGTCGACCGACATCACCGACGACGCCTCGGCCGCCCACCTGCTGGCCGCCACCACCGACGCCTTCGGCCGGGTCGACGGCCTGATCAACAACGCGTTCACGGTGCCGTCGATGAAGCCGTTCGGCCGCACCGACTTCCAGCACATCCGCGACGCGATCGAGCTGACCGTGCTCGGTGCGCTCCGCCTGACGCAGCTGTTCACCCCGGCTCTGGCCGAGTCCAAGGGTGCGGTCGTGAACGTGAACTCGATGGTGCTGCGGCACTCGCAGGAGCGCTACGGCAGCTACAAGCTCGCCAAGTCGGCGCTGCTCGCGATGTCGCAGTCGCTCGCCACCGAACTGGGACCGCAGGGCATCCGCGTGAACTCCGTCGCGCCCGGCTACATCTGGGGCGACACGCTGAAGAAGTTCTTCGAGCACCAGGCCGAGAAGTTCGGCATCACGGTGGACCAGGTCTACGAGCACACCGCGGCGAACAGCGACCTCAAGCGCCTGCCGACCACCGACGAGGTCGCCGACGCCGTGATCTTCCTGGCCTCACCGATGGCCAGCGCGATCACGGGCCAGTGCCTCGACGTCAACTGCGGCGAGTTCCACCACTAGAGCCGGCTTCTGAAGGAGCACCATGACTGAACGCACGACCGTCGGCACCGTCGAGGACCTGCACGCGTCCGCGACCAGGATGACCGGCCTCACCGACTTCGGCGTCGACGACTACACCGAGGCTCTCGGCGTACTGCTCGACTCGTACGCCCGCGACGAGGACCTGACGCCGTTCGGCAGCAAGATCTCTCGCGTCTTCCTCCGCGGCGCGCTGGTGGCGAGGCTGCTGAGCGAGGCGGCCTGGAAGCAGTTCCCCGAACACGCCGACGTGCAGATCGAGCGTCCGATCTTCGTCACCGGCCTCCCCCGCACCGGCACCACCGCACTGCACCGCCTCCTGACCGTCGACCCCGCGCATCAGGGTCTGGAGATGTGGCTGACGGAGATGCCGCAGCCGCGGCCGCCGCGCGACACGTGGGACTCCAATCCCGTGTTCCAGGCGATCGAACAGCAGTTCAGCCAGCACCACGTGGATCACCCCGAGTTCATGGGCGTGCACTACATGTCGGCCGGCGAGGTCGAGGAGTGCTGGCAGCTGCTGCGCCAGACCTTCAAGTCGGTGTCGTACGAGTGCCTGGCGAACCTGCCGACGTACTCGACATGGCTGCAGGGCCAGGACTGGACCAACGCCTACGCCCGACACAAGAAGAACCTCCAGCTCATCGGCCTGCCGGACCGCGACCGGCGGTGGGTCCTCAAGAACCCGAGCCACCTGTTCGCGCTCGACGAGTTGATGGCGGTGTACCCGGACGCGCTGATCGTCCAGACCCACCGTCCGCCGAGCACCATCATCCCGTCGATGTGCAGCCTCGCCGAGCACGCCACCGAGGGCTGGTCCAACACGTTCCGCGGCGAGGTGATCGGCCGCGGCCAGCTGGACCTGTGGGCACGCGGGCTCGAGGACTTCACGGCGGCGCGGGCCAAGTACGACCCGGCCCAGTTCATCGACGTCGACTACCGAGACTTCGTCGCGGACCCGTTGGGGACGGTCGAGAAGATCTATTCCCAGTTCTCGATCCCGATGTCCGACCAGGCACATCGCGAGATGGAAGACATGCATTCCGAGAGCCACTCCGGCAACCGCAAACCGGCCCACCGGTACACGCTCGAGGAGTACGGGCTCACCGCCGAGGAGGTCGACGAGCGGTTCGGGGACTACGCCGGGGGCTGARCCGAGAAAGAGTCCCACCCAGCGAGACCCTAGTGTGATCGTCGCCACACCGACGCGTTAGGTTTCACGCGTGGGGGCTGCAACGGCGCAGTCCCCTGTCAGAGAGGCTCGATCCGAATGTTCCTGCACGCAAGACGATTCGACACCGACCGCGACCGACTGCCCGACGGGATGCACAGTTCCCCCGGGACTGCGACCTCCGTCGACCTGGCGGCGGCCGGTTACACCGAGCAGGAGTTCTTCCTCAGCGGCACCGCCACGGCGTACCGCGAGGACGGGGCGTGGGAATCCGACGGACGGTGGGGGGTCGCCGAGGCCGGGCAGGCCCCGTACCGGACGCGGTTGCTGGTGCGGGCGCCGAAGGATCCGAGCCGTTTCAACGGCACCGTCGTCGTCGAGTGGCTCAACGTCAGCGGCAACGTCGATGTGGACGTCGACTTCGGCTACATGCACTCCGAGTTGCTGCAGGGCTACGCGTGGGTGGGTGTCTCCGCTCAGGCGGCCGGCGTCAACAGCACCGGCGGCAGCCCGCTCGGACCCAACGTCGTCGGGCTCAAGGCGTGGGATCCGCAGCGCTACGGACCGCTGCACCACCCGGGCGACGCCTACTCGTACGACATCTTCTCCCAGGCCGGGGCGGCACTGCGCGCACCGCGCGGTGCCGCCCCGCTCGCCGGACTGGTGGTGGAGAACCTGATTGCGACCGGCCAGTCGCAATCCGGATTCCGGATGCTCACGTACGCCAACGCGATCCATCCGCACGCACGGGTCTTCGACGGTCTCTTCGTCCACAGCCGCGCCGGGTTCGGGGCTCCGCTCGGCTCCGGATCCGGTGTCGCGGCGCTCGACGGGCCGGACGGCCCGACGGTGGTCGCGCCCGCCCGGGTGCGAACGGACCTCGACATCCCGGTGTTCCAGGTCCTCACCGAAACCGAACTGTTCGAACTGGGCGGGGGACCCGGCCCCAAGTCGTTCGTCGCCGCCCGCCAACCGGACACCGACCGCCTCCGGACATGGGAGATCGCGGGCACCGCGCACTCCGACGCGCACGCCCTGCGAATCCTCTACCCGCAGTACACCGCCCAGTTCGGGCAGATCCGGGATCTGAGCACCATGTTCGGGATCGTCAACGACGGCCCTCAGGCACAGGTCGTGTCGGCCGCGCTGCGTGCCCTGCGCACCTGGGTCACGGACGGTACCGCGCCGGCATCCGCCGAGCCCATCGAGACCACCGGCTCCGGCATCGTCCGCGACCGCTTCGGCAACGCCCGCGGCGGCGTGCGCACGCCGGCCGTCGAGGCCCCGGTCGCGGCGCTGACCGGAGAGACGGTTCGGGTGCCGAACAACGGCGCGACCGTGCCGCTCGACGCCGAGACGCTGACCGCGCTGTACCCGGACCAGGACACCTACGTCTCCCGGGTCTCCGAGGCCACCGATCGCGCGGTCGCGGCCGGCTTCCTGCGATTCGAGGACGGTCGAACCCTGGTCGCTGCCGCCCGCAGCACCTACGTCAGGAGCTGACCGGSGGCTGCCCGAGGTGGGCGCCGAGCAGGGCGTCGACGCGCTCCGGCGCCTCCTCCGGGATCCAGTGGCTGACTCCGCGGAGGATCTCGAACGTGTACGGCGCGTCGACGAACCGCTCCGTCCCACGCGCGCCCGCCTCCCCGACTGCAATGTCCCCGTCGCTCCACACATACAGGGTGGGGACACGCACCCTGGCGGACGTCGCACCGGGAGTGGTGAGCATCATCGCGCGATACCAGTTCAGTCCCCCGCGGGCTCGGCCACGATCATGCATCGCCGCGAGATCGCGGTCGGCCGCCGCCGCGGTCATCCCGCTCGCGAGGAGGTGACGTCGCACGAATTCTCCTGCCGCGAACGCCCGTTCGGGCAGGAGCGGCAGCTGGAACGCAAGCATGTACCACGACATCCCGATCTGGCGGCTCGTCATCAGCGCCCGCGCGAAGGCAGCAGGATGCGGCGCCGACAGGGCGGTGAGGGTCCGGACCAGGTCCGGACGACGGGCGGCGAGCGTCCAGGCGACGGCCGCACCCCAGTCGTGCCCCACCACGTGTACCGGACCGAGCCCGGACTGTTCGACGAGCGCGACGGTGTCCGCCGCGAGTTCGGAGAGCCGATAGGCCCACCGAGCGCGGGGCCGGGCCCCCGGCGAGCAGCCGCGCTGATCGACGGCAAGGGTCCGGAAGCCGCGACCCGCCCCGTCATGCCCGAACCCCCTCACGTCGGCGTGCGCCATCTCACGCTATCGACGCCCCCCTCGGCCCGTCGACGACCCGTCAATTGGACAAATGTCCAGTAGTTTGGTTCGAGTTCACCCATATCCGACATTCGCCTGCTAACTTCTAGACCCAGTGGCGTCGGGCCACATCCACCAGCTCACTCAGAGGACTAAACATGGGTTCCTTCTCCACGCTCAGCGCCGTCATCGACCTCGTCAAGACCATCATGCCGCTGATCCAGCAGCTCAGCTCGCTGAGCTGATCATCGCCAGCACGTGAGGGCCGGGTTCCCCAGGGAGCCCGGCCCTTGCGGCATCCGCGGGCGGAAGGCCGGACGCCGAATCCGCGCGCACGGCGCGCCATCGCGCGTCCGGGTTTCCATCCCACGGGAGCGAACTCGCGTGACCGGGCGCACATCCGCCATCGTCTGTGCATGACGGCCGACGACACGCTACGAACAACGCCCGGAACCGATCCGGACGCCGCGGGCGCCGCCACGAACGCGACGCGGGGACCGCGAACCGGCACGATCGTGGCACTCGGCTCCATGACGGCCCTGGGCCCCTTCACGATCGACATGCATCTGCCGGCCCTGCCGGACATCGCCTCGGCACTGGACTCCACGCCGTCGGGCGCGCAGCTCACCATCACCGGAACGTTGATCGGTCTGGCACTGGGCCAGCTCGTGGTGGGTCCACTGTCGGACAGCCTGGGCCGCAAGCGTCCCCTGGTCGCGGGGATCGCCCTCCATATCGTCAGTCCGCTCCTCGCGGTGTTCGCCACCGGCATCGCGATGCTCGGCGCCCTGCGCGTGTTCCAGGGCATGGGCGCCGCGGCCGCGGCGGTCGTCACGATGGCGATGGTCCGGGACCTGTTCTCCGACAAGGCCGTAGCTGTCGTAATATCCCGACTGATGTTGATCCTCGGTGTCGCGCCCGTGATCGCCCCCAGTGTCAGTGGCGCGCGGCTGGTGGCGTTGACGCTCGTGTCGAGTGTCGTGACGGCCTCGCTCTTCGCCTACGTCTCCGGGGCGTCCTTCGTGTACCAGGATCACTTCGGACTCGACCAGCAACAGTTCGCGCTCGTCTTCAGCGCGGGCGCCTTCTCGATGATCGGCGCAACCCAGGTCAACGTCCGACTGCTGCGCCGTTGGTCTCCGCTGCAGATCGTGCGGGCGTCGCTCACCGCCGCGCTGGGCTTCGGGCTGGTCGCGATCGTGTTCGCGCACTTCGAATTCGGCGGGCTCGCCGGGTTGGTCGCCGCCCTGTGGATCATGCTCGCCGCCATCTGCTTCATGCTGCCGAACGCCCCTGCGCTCGCGCTCGCCCTGGCCGTGATGATCGGGACTGCACGCCGGCAGCCGTGACACGCGCCGATCACGCGCGCCCGGCCGCCCGCGTCGTCAGTCGTTCAGGAAGCGGCCGAGGTGCGGAATGGCCTTGCTCGCGGTCTTCGCGTCGAAGCCCTCGCCGATCGCCTGCAGCTTCCACTCACCGCCCTGCCGGTAGACCTTCGCCATCGCGACAGCGGTGAAGGGCATTCCGCCCTGCAGCGTGAACCGCGCGAGTTCGGTCCCCTGTGGTGCGTCGACCAGGCGGCACAAGGCGTTGGCGATCTGTTCGAAGGTCTGTCCCCGGAACGACGTGACGATGAAGACGATGGTGGTGACCGTGGGATCGACGCGGGTGAGATCCACGGTGATCACCTCGTCGTCGCCGGCGCCGTCCCCGGTGAGGTTGTCTCCGGAATGCACGACGGCCCGGTCGTCGGACTGGAGCGCGCCGTAGAACACGATGTCGGAGACCTTGGTCCCGGCGAACATCACGGCCGAGGCGTCCAGGTCGATGCTGGACGACGACCGCGACCCGAACAGTCCTCGGCTGCTGACGGGATCCCAGCCCAGCCCCATCCGGACCTGGGTCAGCGCCACCCCGCCGTCCTTACGGAGGGTGACCTTCTGCCCCTTGCTGAGGTTCACCCGCTTCTTCTTGGTGAGGCTGACCTCGGGCGCCTGCGGCGGTGCCGGGGCCGGTGGCGGCGCCGCATGCGTGCCGGCGGTGCCGCCGTTGGTGGACTGATGCGCGGGTGCCGCGGGCGGCACCATCGTGGGGGCCGCGCCGGTCACCGCGGGCGTGGGAGCAGGCGCGTCGTCGACGGACACTCCGTGATCAGTGACCAGTGCCGCGAATCCGCCGGCGTATCCCTGGCCGACGGCACGCACCTTCCACGAGCCCTGGCGGCGGTACAGTTCGAGCGCGATCACGATCGACTCGGTGTCCAGACCGTCGATGCGGTACTCGTACAACACGTTTCCGGAAGCATCGGAGAGTCGCGCGGTCGGCGGCGCCGAGCGACCGAAGCTGCTCGCGACGTCGTCGAGGGTGATGACCGCTCGCACCTGCTCCACGTCGGCCGGGATCGCCGACAGCGACACCGCCAGTTCCGCGGCCTGCCCGGGGGCACCGGGCTGCAGGCGCACGCCCGGCCCGGTGGGCTGGTTGAAGAACACGAAGTCGCTGTCGGAGCGGACCTTTCCCTCCGCGGTGACCAGCAGCGCGGACAGGTCCGCCGCCGCGGTGAGGACGATCGAGACGACGACATCGTTCACGGACAGGGCGGCGTTCTGCCCCTTGGTGAGCTCTTGGGGCACGGCGATCATCCTCTTCTGGTGGACGGTACGGGTCTCGGTCAGGTGCGCGGGGCGGTGGCGGTCGACGCGCTCGGGCCGGCCGGTCGAGCGGTCTCGGCGTGACGGAGGAACCAGCGCAGGATCTCCTCCCCCGCAGCGATTCCGCGTCCGGCCGTGACGGTCAGGTGCGGGTGCTGCCAGTCCAACGCGTCGAGTTCGCCGTGCCGGGGCCGGATCGCGGCGTCGGCGGCGGCGAGCATGTCGGCATCGAGCGCGCCGTCCCCGGCCGCGAGCGTCATCGAATCCGCGGCGATGGAGCCGTCGGCGATCAGACGTCGGCGAACCTCGGCCACCGCGGCACTCTTCGACACCGCGTTCGGCATCGTGTAGATCTTGCGGCCCTGTCGGGAGACGTTCCAGCCGCGCGCGGCGCACCACGCACCCCACTCGGCGAGGAAGCCGCCCGGCAACGCGGCGAGATCGACCACGAGATAACAGAAGAGCTGGTCGGCGACGCGGCAGTTGCTGACCCAGTCGTCGCTGATCCGAGACCGCAGTGCGGCGGTGACCTCGTCGAGCTCTGCACCCGCGCGCTGCGTGGCTTCGTCGATGCCGCTCCGCCACCGCGGATCCGAGATCCCGTCGACGAGGATGTTGCCGCCGTTGCTGGTGATGGCGTACCGCCACGGGCCGCCGGGCAGGGTGATGCGGCGGAACTGCTCGATCGTGCGGGTCGTGGTCGGGACCAGCACCGCAGCCCGCGCCACGGCCTGCAGGAGCGTCGCCCCGGTCTCGGTGACGAACGACAGCGGTGCGCCGTCGTAGTGCTCGACGCAGCGCATGTCGGAGTCGGTGGCCGTCGGGTCCGGGCCCATCGCGGCCCGCGAATAGATCATCGTCCGATCGAGGTCGGTGGCGACGAGAACGGTCATGTCACATCCTTGATCAGGCCCATGCAGGAGTACGCGAGGTCGGGCACGACCTCGACCGGGACGCCCCGGGCATCCGCGAGCAGACGGATGTGGGCGTGTTCGGGCGCATCGAGATCCCGGACCAGTACCTTCCACGGGACGCGGCGCAGCAGCACCCGGGTGGTCTCCCCCACGCCGGGCTTGACGTAGTTGATCGTCGAGATGTCGTACCGCGCGCGGATCTCCTCGACCGAGGCCCAGCCCGCCCAGGTCGGCGTGCGGTCGCCGGATCGGATGGCGGCGACGTCTCCCTCGACGGTCGCCTGCACGTCGGGGAAGCAGGCGCCGATCGTGTCGAGCAGATCGTTGGAGACGTCGGCGGCGGCGAGTTCGCGGTAGAACTTGGCGCCGTGGAACTCGCCGGGCGCGATCAGTGCGTCGTTGAGGACGGTGCGCGACACGAGTCCGGAGACTGTCGAATTGAGGCACGCCGACGCGATGAGGAAGTCGTCCCGGGTGCCGTAGGTGCGCGCACACGAGCCCGGATCGGCCAGGACCGCGAGGTCGGGATCGAACACCGCCCCGCCCGACGCGGCATAGGCCGCCAGCGCCGCGTCGAGCTCCCGCGTGATCGCACCCTTGCCGGTCCAACCGTCGACGAACACGACGGACGCCGGATCATGATGGGCGGCAAGGTAGTCCAGCGCCGCAGTGTCGATCCCGCGATCCCGGACGATCGACACCGCGTAGTGCGGCAGGTCGAGTCCGTGCATGCGCATCGCCCACCGGCGCATCAGGATCCCGATCGGGGTCCCGGCACGTGCGAGGGAGACGAGCGTGATGTCGTGGCCCCGCTCCTCGAGAATGAGTTCGGTGACCACACCCACCGCCCGGGCCAGGCGCTCGGCACTCTCGACGAGGACCTTGTCGAAGAGCTCCCGGTACTGCGCGTCCGGCTGGTACTCGATGGGCAGCGATTCGGCGTAGTGCGCGCGGCCCGACTGGATGCGCCGCTCACGTTCGGCGACATCGGCCTCGAGATCCACCCCGGACAGGTCCTTGAGCAACCAGCGGACGTCGGCCGCCGGGTACGAGCCGAAGTCGGGGCCGGTCAACGGCGCGGTCACGCCGGATCCTGTCGCATGCGGGCGAGGTACCGAGGGTCGGCAGCCGGGACCACCGCGAGCAGGACGTCGTTGCCCGCCGCGGTCAGCACGTCGAGGAGCCCTCCTCCGACGTGAAGGCGGTCGGTGTCGGCGGGAGAATCCGCGACGACGATCAGCAGCGGACGCACCGCCGGATCGTCGGGCCAGTGGGCGTTGTAGAGATACCGCGCCGCGGTGTCGTCCCCTTCGGGCGCGACGAAGGTGTATCCGCGGCGCAGCGGGTACCCGGGCTCGTCGAGCACGTACGCCGGTGAGCGCGTGGTGGTCTGGAACCGAACCTCTCGACCGCTCGCGCCGAGCGCGGCCGCCAGTCGCAGCGGCAGGTACATCAGCTCTTCGTGACCGATGACGACGGCCGGGTGGTCGGGGTCGACGCGGGTGGCCAGTTCCGTCGCCGCCGCCGTGATCGCCGCGTCGAAGTCGTCGGCGTCGGAGTGCAGAAATCCGTGCCGTCCACCGTCGGGTACCGCCGCCGGCCACGGCAACTCGATGCGTTCGACCGTGCCGCGGTCACCGGAGATCGGGTTGAGAACCGGGTCCGGCAGGGCGACGACCCGCTCGATCAGCCCCTCGGGGAGGACGGTGCGCCCGCTCGCGAGGCTCACGAAGTCGATGGTGACCCCGAGATCGGCTGCGGCAGCCTCTGTCTGGTCACGGTGGCGTCCGGTCCGCATGTCGACCAGCGACGCGACGATGTAGCGACCTCGCGGATGATGCGCGTGCAGCGCACGAATGGCGTCGACAGCCGTTGCACCGGTGGAGATCTCGTCGTCGACGAGGATCATCGGACAGTCGTCCGCCAGCAGATCCGGCGACGTGGGTTGCAGGAGATGGCTCGTCGCGTGGGAGTGCCCCTCCTCGAACCCGGCGAAGGTCCGGGCCCCGGGCACGTCGCGCCGGGTCGAATGCAGATAGCAGCGGGCTCGCATCCGGGTGGCGACGCAGTGCCCGAGACCGGTCGCCGTCTCGGCGAATCCGAGGACGGTGACATCGACTTCGGATTCGCGTTCGGCGGGGACCCCCAGCGCCGCGAGCACCAGGTCACCGAGCCGGTCACCGGCCGCGATGACGACGTCGGGCGCGGTCGGCAGATGCTTGCCGAGGACCGTCGACACCAGCAGGTGCGCGCGACGCGGATTGCGACGCAGTCCCGGCTCGACGAGTTGCGGGACGGTGTAGCCGGCGTCCGAATCGACGTGGTCGAGCGCGAGCCCGAACTCACGCGTCGCCCACGACTCGACGACCGGCGCCCCCGGAGCCGTCACCGCGTCACCAGCGCGGTCAACAGGTCGACGAACGTCACGCCCTTGTTGGTGACCCCGAACACCCGGGCACGGCGCAGTGTCGCCTCGGCCCAGTTCCGGTGTGGGCGAACCTCGTTCATCTTGTTCCTGTATCCCGACGCTTGTACACCACCGACCGCCTCGCTGCCGAGGATGTCGAGCGCGTCGTGGTACTCCTCGTGCGTGACCGCGGACAGCGCATGGACCGCCGCCACGTGGGACGGGTGGATGACGGTCTTGCCCTGGATGCCGTTCGCCCGATCCAGGGCGATCTCGCGCAACAGCCCGTCGAGGTCGCGACTGACGAGCTGCTGGCGGAAGAGCACCGCGTCGTGTTCGGCGAACGGGGTGGCCCGGAGCATCGGCCGGAACATTCGCTCGTGGTCGGCGAAGTACTCCCACACCGGGCCGGTGATGACGAAGCCCGTCCCGTCCGCGCGGCCCAGGTAGTTCACGACGTCGGCGATCACGTCGACGACCACTCGGACGTCGTAGATGGTGAGGTCCCGGTCCCGGCGGATCCCGAACGTGCTGCACATGTCGGTCGCGCCGAGTCTGACCGCGAGGACGCGGTCACGATGTCGCGCGAGCAGTTCACCGACCGCATGCAACTCGGCGTCGCGGCTCTGCCGGTGCACCAACTCCGGCGACTCGAGTACCGGCATCGCGTACAGGTGCTTGCCGAGCCGGTCGGACGCGTCCGCGATCTCGTCGAGGAACGCGCCGCTAGCACTGGTGAACTTCGGAACGACGAACCCGGTCAGCGCGACGACGCCGGTGGTGATTGCGTCGGTGATCGCCCGGATACCGTCCGGCGTCCGGACCCGCACGAACAGCAGCATGTTCGCCGCCACGGTCCCGGCGAGCTCGTCCAGCGCCGCAACTGCATTGGCCATGCCCGCTTCGACCTCGTCGTCCGCGACGGCGTCCTCGAGATCGAGCACCATCGAGCAGACGCCCTCGCTGCCGCGACGCAGGATCGTCGCGGTGAGGTCGTCACGCGTGGCCGGCACGTACAGCGTCGCACCGAGCGCGACGGCCAGCAGATCCCGGTCCGCGCTGTCGTCGAACGCCTCGGTCGGATGCAGGAACAGCGTCTCGGCGGCCGCCGCGTCGAGTTGATGGAAATGCCTCATCGCGCACGACTCGGTTGTAGTCCCCCATGTCATGGTGTGGCGCTCTGCCCTCTCATGCGTTGCACAATTCCAGCGACGAAACTCGACACGGCGTCGAGTTCGGTGATGTAGGCCCAGTAGTCCGGATGTGTCCCGGTCAGGCGGTCGACGGCGCGTTCGATCCGGTCCACCTGAGCGTCCAGTGCGGAACCCCACTCCGCGGCAAGCCCCGAATTGACCGCGAGCAACTGGGCGTCTCGAAGCCGAAAGCGTACGGCATCGACCTTCGCACGCGGGTCGGTGCGTACGTCGCGCAGGAGCCGGAGCCGATCGGTGACGGCGTCGACGAGGCCCTCCGCATCCGCCAGCGTTGCACGCACTCTCACGGTCAGCTCCGACGCGAGGTCGGGGTCGCCCGCGGCGAGCGCAGCCTGGGCCTCGGCGAACAGCACCTCGGACTGCTCGATCAGGCGCACACTCTCGCGATCGTTGCCGACCAGGTCGTCCGAACTCTCGGCGTTGAACTCGCGGAGGATCGACGAGTACGCCGGGCCGAGGTCCGCGGCCCGGTTCCGTACCGCGGCGATCCGGGTCGTCACCGACGACAGCGCATTCCGCGCCTGGCGCTCCCGGTCCGGTGCGGCCGCCAACGCGGATCCCAGCTCGGCCACCGCGTCGTTGAGGCGCGCGGCCGCGTCGCGGACCCGACGGATGTCGTCCTGCGCACCCGCGCCGGCCAGCAGGAGCGAGGCCTCGTCGATGGCGGCGACCCCGGCCCGGACCGAGGAGTAGCCCGCGTACGGGCCCACCGCACTCCGGCGCGCGGCATCGGCGGCGGACTGCGCCTCGACGGCGATCCGTGGAATTGCGTCGAGCAACGACGCAGCATGCTCGAGATGCGCGCGGTGGGAGCCGTAGAACTCGTCCACGAGGTGGGCCGCGTCGATCAGCGCCCGGGTGGTCGCGTCGAGGTCGGTTACGGTGGCCCGTCCGCTGTCGGCATCGTCACATGTCGCCACGTACCGACTGCCGACCTCGTAACAACCGTCGCGCACCGACTGCCACTGCTGGTGGATCCCTTTGTCCGGATAGAGCCGATTCGATGCCGCAACCGACGACTCGGCGATACGCTGGCGGCCGTCCAGGTCGAGGAACGCGGCGGTCATGGTTTCGCGGGCACGACGCATCGCCTCGTCCTCGTCGCGGGACTCTCCGAAGAACCGTCCCGACCATCTACCGGCCACCGCTGCATCGTACTGGTTTGCCCGCATTCGCGACCTGGCGACCTGCGCCGTAACGCGATGTCATGTCGAACGATTATGGTGTTGCTGCACGATCGCTGTAACACGACATATCGGGCACGTGGCCGAAGGTTAGTGCCTGATTCCACACCACCGAAAGGACTCCTCGATGGGTGTCAGCTTGACCAAGGGCGGAAACGTCTCCCTCACGAAAGAGGCGCCGAACCTCACGGCGGTTGCAGTCGGTCTCGGCTGGGACGTGCGCAGCACCACCGGCACGGATTTCGATCTCGACGCGAGCGCGATCGGCGCGGGCGCCGACAAGAAGGTAATCTCCGACCAGCACTTCATCTTCTTCAACAACCTGCGCTCGCCCGACGGCTCGATCGAGCACGCCGGCGACAACACCACGGGTGCGGGCGACGGCGACGACGAGGTCATCAACGTCGATCTCGCGGCCGTTCCGGCGAACATCGAGAGCATCTTCTTCCCGGTCTCGATCTACGATGCCGACACCCGCGCACAGTCGTTCGGCCAGGTCCGCAACGCCTACATCCGCGTCGTCGACCGCGCCAACGGCAACGAGCTGGCCCGCTACGACCTGTCCGAGGACGCCTCGACCGAGACCGCGATGGTCTTCGGCGAGCTGTACCGCCACGGCGCCGAGTGGAAGTTCCGCGCGGTCGGCCAAGGCTACGCCTCCGGTCTGGCCGGCATCGCCCGCGACTACGGCGTCAACGTCTAGTCGTTCCGGCACGTTCCACCGATCGACCTGAGCGTGTGGCCGCGCGATCCGAACTACGATCCCGCGGCCACACGCGCCAGGAACCTCCGACGCTGCACGGGACCGGCAACGTTGCACGACAACAGTTCCCGATTCCCGTGGGCGTCCGCTTTCCCGTGTCCGAGATCCGCTGTCAACAGAGGAAACAGACCATGAGCGTCACGCTCACCAAGGGGGGCAACGTCTCCCTCTCGAAGCAGACCGACAACCTCACCACAGTCGCTGTCGGCCTCGGCTGGGACGAACGGGCCACCACCGGAGTCGCCTACGACCTCGACGCCTCGGCTCTACTGACCGGCGCGACCGGAAAGGTCCTCTCCGACCGGCATTTCGTCTTCTACAACAATCTGCGATCACCCGACGGTTCAGTCGAACACACCGGAGACAACCTCACGGGTGACGGCGACGGCGACGACGAGGTCATCAACGTCGACCTGATCGCCCTGCCGGCCGATGTGACCAACATCTTCTTCCCGGTGTCGATCCACGAGGCCGATGCGCGCGGTCAGTCCTTCGGCCAGGTCCGCAACGCCTACATCCGCGTCGTCGATCGCAACACCGGAATCGAGCTCGCCCGCTACGACCTGTCCGAGGACGCGTCCACCGAGACCGCGATGGTCTTCGGCGAGGTCTACCGCCGCGGTGCCGAGTGGAAGTTCCGCGCCATCGGGCAGGGCTACGCCTCCGGCCTGGCCGRCATCGCCCGCGACTACGGCGTGAACCTCGGCTGACCGAGTTACCCAACTCTGACGCCGGCCGCCGCGGTCGGCGACCCTACAGAACGGCCGCACAATGGTTCTCCGCATTTTCGGCGTCTCCTTAGTCGTCACTGTGCTCTCTCTCATCGTGGCTGGGATCTACGGCGGCCCCGAGGCCGTCTTCCTGGTCGCGATCCTGTCCATCCTCGAGATCTCCCTGTCCTTCGACAACGCCGTGATCAACGCCACCGTCCTGCAGAGGATGAGTGAGTTCTGGCAGAAGATCTTCCTCACGGTCGGCATCGTGATCGCGGTGTTCGGCATGCGACTGGTCTTCCCGCTGGTGATCGTCTGGGTCGCCTCCGGCCTGGGCCCGGTCGAGGCGATGCGCCTCGCTCTCAATCCGCCGGCCGACGGCGCGTCGCACTTCCCGGACGGCAGCGCGAGCTACGAGACGATCCTCACCGATGCGCATCCGCAGATCGCCGCGTTCGGTGGCATGTTCCTGCTGATGCTGTTCCTGAACTTCATCTTCGAATCGCGCGAGATCACCTGGCTCAGCTGGCTCGAGCGCCCGCTGGCCAAGATCGGCAAGCTCGATCAGCTCGAGGTCGTCGTCGCCGGCGCCCTGCTACTGGCGACCGCGTTCCTGTTCGCCGACGACGACAACCGCGGCACCATCATGGTGGCCGGTGTGGCCGGCCTGATCCTCTACATCGTCGTCAACGGCCTGGGCGAGTTGTTCAACCTGCCGGAGGAGGGCGAGGAGGCCGAACCGTCACGTGGGCCGTCCAACCTGGCGAAGGCCACCGGTAAGGCCGGCTTCTTCCTGTTCCTCTACCTCGAGGTTCTCGACGCGTCGTTCTCGTTCGACGGTGTGATCGGCGCCTTCGCGATCACCGCGGATCCGATCATCATCGCCCTGGGCCTCGGTTTCGTCGGCGCCATGTTCGTGCGCTCGATCACCGTGTTCCTCGTCCGCAAGGGCACGCTCTCGGAGTACGTCTACCTCGAGCACGGCGCGCACTGGGCCATCGGCGCCCTCGCGGTGATCCTGCTCGTGTCGATCGGCGTGCACGTCAACGAGCTGATCACGGGCCTCGTCGGCATCCTCCTCATCGGGGCCGCGTTCATCTCCAGCCTCGTCCGTAACCGCAAGGCCGGCAAGGACGGCGACGCTGTCGCCGAGCGCACTCCCGCCTCAGTCGGCTGACCCGACCCGAACCGAAGGAGCCACAGATGGCCATCGACTACACCCGCCGCCCCAGCACTCCCCCGGCCGGCGCGACGCCGCAGGGCGGTGTGAACCTCAGCAAGATCAGCCTGACCAAGAGTGCACCGTCGGTCAGCCTCACGAAGGCCGGTGAGCGCCAGGGCAAGATGCGCGTGAACCTCAACTGGTCGCAGGGCGGTGAGCCCCAGAAGAAGGGCTTCTTCGCCAAGCTGACCGGAGGCGGTGGCGGGGTCGACCTCGACCTGGGCTGCCTCTACGAGCTGACTGACGGATCCAAGGGCGTCATCCAGGCGCTGGGCAACAGCTTCGGTGCGCTCGATACCGCACCTTTCGTCCAACTCGACGGCGACGACCGGAGCGGTGCCGTCTCCGGCGGCGAGAACATGCACGTCAACCTGGACCGGCCGGAGATGTTCCGGCGGGTGCTGATCTTCGCGATGATCTACCAGGGTGCCCCCAACTGGGCGGCCGTCGACGGCGTCGTGACGCTGTTCCCGACGGTGGGTCCGCAGGTCGAGGTCCGCCTCGACTCGGCCGACAACAATGCCCGCATCTGCGCGATCGCGATGCTCGAGAACAACGGCAACGGCATCACGGTCAACCGTCTGGTCAACTACATCAACGGCAGCCAGTCCGACCTGGACGCCGCCTACGGGTGGGGTATGCAGTGGCAGGCAGGCCGTAAGTAGTTCCACCCTTCGCCGAACAGGAGCGGGACCGCACNNNCAATCCACGTGCGCTGCCGCTCCTGTAGTTCGTCCGGGCCGATGCCGACAGCGATCTCACTCTCCACGAGTGAGGTCGCTCGCCCCCTGCCTCCACTAGCGTTCCCCGTACCGACGGGAGGACAGAGCATGTTCGAGTTCGTACGGCAGGCCCACCACGACGTCCGGCAGCTACGCGGGCCTCGACATCACCACCACCGCCACCACGGCACCAGTCGACGACGGGCGCTGCTGCGCGCCCGGCTCGAACACCACTGAGCGTCCCGCCCGGCGCAGAGCAATGCCCCCGGCGTTCACGGACCTGTCGAACGCCGAGGGCACGAAATCTGCAGGATCAGAGCTCGAACTCGGACGGATCGATGCCGACCGCGAAGCAGGCCTCCTTGACGGCGGCCTTCTCGTGCTGGTCGAAGTTGCCGTCCGCGCCACCGATGATGATGCCGATCTGGATGACCGCGCGCGCCTGCTCCGGCTTGGACTTCAGCTTGCCGATCGTCGCGGTGGCCTCGACCTTGCCGAAGTCGAAGTCTCCGGCCAGCTTGTCGCAGTACCAGTCGAACTTCTCACGCAGTTCGGAGGAGTCGAACACCTGCAGCGACTGGTTGTTCATGATGAGCGCTGCCGTCTTCTGACGCTCGGACGGATCGATGCTGCCGTCGGCGGCCGCGATCAGCGCGCACATCGCCATGGAGCCGTTCGCGAATTCCTTGTTCTTGAACTGCGCGGTCTTCGTCTGAAGCTGTCCGCTCATTTCCTGGGTCTTCGACTTGAGCTGATCCCAAAATCCCATGAGATTCCTCCTCGTTCACGCTCTGTATCCGCAGTACACCGGTCCGAGCCAGCCTAGCCGAATCAGACAGATCGGATACCGCCGCCGTCTGCCCCCAGAGCACGTCCGAGCGCGTTTCGGGGAGGGACAGCGGTCGATTCGCCCGGCGCAGCATGGGATGATCGACGCATGCCGTCACCGTCACCACTGCCGCTGGATCCGATCGAGGAAGCGCACCGCCAGTGGACGCAGCACGGCTGGGGCGCAGTGGCCGACGGCATGGCGGCCGTGACGTCGCTGATGCGGGCTCAGCAGATCATGATGGCGCGCGTCGAGAAGGCACTGAAACCGTTCGGGCTCACCTTCTCCCGCTACGAACTACTCACGCTGCTGACGTTCACTCGCTCCGGCGCCCTGCCGATGGCGAAGGCCAGTGCCCGCCTGCAGGTCCACCCGACGAGTGTCACCAACGCCGTGGACCGACTCGAGGACGCGGGTCTGGTCCGGCGGGTGCCGCACCCGACCGACCGGCGTGCCACCCTCGTCGAGATCTCCGACGAGGGGCGCGCCCTCGCGCTGCGGGCGACCGAGGCGCTCAACGCGCAGGTGTTCGCCGAACCCGGACTCGCCCCCGAGCAGTTGGATTCATTGATCCGCGTCCTCACCGAACTGCGCTATCAGGCAGGCGATTTCGACACCGGCGACCAGCCGGGCAAGTGGCACTGAGATAACAC
>NZ_JBFRDL010000028.1:0-56441 GCF_052113525.1 Rhodococcus sp. TAF43 | reverse complement strand
CCTCGAAGCCGCACCTTTCTCGAACAACACTACTGCTGCGATGCGCTGCTCTTGCGTCAGCGAACTTCGTCTATCCAAAACACTGACCCCCGGGAGTCTGAACTGATTTCTCAGTCCAACTCCCGGGGGTCAGTTCAGTCGACGGGTGGGGCGTCTTTCGTTGTTCTACGTCTCCGGCGGCTGGTATTGGCCATACAGGCCGATGTCGTCACCAGCAAGTTAGTGCTGGTCCTAGCATTCGCCCTTTGCGGCGGCCTCGACGGCCTTTCGGATCTGTTCCTGATCGGACTTGCTCAAGTCGTCCCAGTCATCAACGCGAATGCCCTGACTCGGGTCGCCTCCGGTGACCGTGACGCTCTCCGCCCCAAACTGCACAGTCCAGCCAGTCTGATCCTTCATGGTCGCCATGAAGTCGTCGGCAGCCTTCTGTGCATCCCACGACTCTCCCGTGCTCTCTGCGAACTCACGAAGCGAGGCGAATGACTCAGCAATGTCCTCGCATGTTTCGTCGTAGAGGGCCTGCCCGGAGGGGGCCTTCCCGGAGGAAGTTGCCTCGGCCACTGCGCTCGAGGTGGATGCGGCGGGTTGCTTAGAAGCAGTTGATGTGGGGGAAGCACTCGTGTCCGAATCGTTCGAACTGCAGCCGGCGACGAGAAGGGCGGTTGCTGCGATTCCTACCAGTAGCGTGCGTCTCATGGGTCTATGGGTAGCAGACGAAGCCGACAAATCGGTCTGGTTTGTGGCGGTTCTCGTGGCAGATCACATACGGTCGTTGGCCGAGAGCTCGTCTGCCCCGACTCCCGGCCGATCGCGATATCGGCGGCTATGAAGTCGCGCTCGCGGCGGTGGCATGGCGGGGCGTGCTGCGAAGAGGCAGGCTGTGGCAGGGGGTGCGTACTTGGCCCAGTGGTGATCGCCGGCCAGATTCTTGACGCAAGACAGTTATCGTGTGCCGAGATTTGTCGCCGGGCGCAGCAGCAACGTACGCGTCCACACTGGTCGAGTGATCGCGGTGTGGGTGGCGAACACCGAGATGGCGAACCTCGGGGGGCTTCGGCGAGGAAACTGAAACCAGATCAAGCGATGGCGCGGCCTCGCTACTAGATACGAGATACTAGATACGAGATACGAGATACGACAAGCATGCAGTCATCTACCGCACCGCGGTTGTGAACGGACACCGTAGTTGGCAATTTGACAGCTAGTTGTCACAGTTGACACCGTAGTTGGCAATTTGACAGGTAGTTGTCAAAGCGGCACGAACCCCGATCCCGCGGGTGCAGTTCCTCACGGAGGTCATCGGCCCCGAAAACCAGGGTGGCGTGACCCGCCGGACCATGTCCCGAACAGGCGAAGGATCGGAACGATGAGCCCGAGACGTAGCGTGCGTCGTGGGGCGGCTGGTGTGGTTGCTGCGGTGAACGCGCAGCTGGGCCGTCCGATCTCGACACCTCTGGATGCTGAAGCCATCGCCCGGACTGAGTTTCTCGAGCTTGATCAGCTGCCCGTGGCGGACTTGGCCCCGTTGTCCGAACTGTCGAACCTGACCGAACTGCGATTGCACGGGGAGGTAGTGATCGATCTTCGCCCGCTGTCGACGCTGACCGCGTTGCAGAGGCTCGACCTGCGCTGGTCGCCTGTGCGGGAGGTGTCCCCGTTGGCGGGCCTGAACGGTCTCACCCACCTCTACCTCAGCGCAACGCAAGTCAGTGATGTATCCCCGCTTGCCGGTCTGACCGGACTGGAGTTTCTGGATCTGCGCTGGACGCCACTCCGGGACGTCGACCCCCTGGGGGGCCTGAGCGGCCTCACCTGCCTCAAACTCGCGGAGACCGAGGTAGTCGACGTGGCTGCGCTGGCGGGCCTGACGGGCCTGACCTGGCTCGACCTCGAGGGGACCTCGATCACGGACGTCTCGCCACTGGCCGGCTTGCCGCATCTGGGAATGCTCGAACTCTCCGGATCACACGTCACAGATGTTTCATCACTGCGCAGCATGGCCAACCTGACCATCATCGACGGGTGAGTGGACGGAAGGACGACTAGGTGCGCCAGTGCAAGCCRCTCGTGCCGTCTCCTTGTCATGGACCAGTCAGATTTCGGGTAGGCCGTTGAACAGCTACACCTGGCAGACATCGAGCTCTGAGACGTCGACGGAGTGCGCGGGCTGACGACAATGTCTCGCGGGTCAGCCTGGCCGTCGGCCGTGGACCGCATCCGACGAGATCCAAGGCCGCCTTGGGAATCAGACAGAACTATTGCCAACTTCGATGACCACGATCGCACCCTGGCGTTGACACGCTAGTTGTCACACCGCAGGTCAGGGCTCCGGGATTTGCCAACTTCGTTGGCAGTTCACAGCGGTCGTCCTCAACGCCGTCGTCGCCTGTACATAGGAGTTGTCAGTCACAGTCCTTTCCTTCGTTGAGGCGCACGACGAGGGTGAGTCGACCGGCTGGCGTCCACGCGCCGACGGCGACGTTCCCCGAACCCAGATGCGTGAGGCTTTCGATCTCTCCCTCGTCGCCGAAGTCGATCGGCAGTGCGATGCGTTCGGACGAGTCGAAGTTCTCGTCGGCGACGATCAATGCGTCCTCGGTCGCGTACACGGCGGCTCGGTCGTCGTTGATCCAGCACCCGGCGAGCCCGAAACCGTACGCGGCGTCGACGTCACTCGCGTCGAGCCGTGAGATCTCCTTCAGATCAGGCCACGACAGCATCCGTACGGTCTGCGGATCGCTTGGATACGGGGTGACAAGTAGCCTCGCGCCCGACGGACTGAAGCCCGCGATCACGGGATCATCTCCTGCGAGGATCTCGGTCAGATGTAGGCGTGATCCCTCGACATCGACGCGGAACGCGAGAACGCCATCCTGCCCCATGGCGAGCTCGAGAATCGCCGTATCTTCGGCAGGATGCTGATACAGGAAGGCGCGAGCATCGTCGGCGTCGATCGCCTGGTCGTCGAGGATCGCCCCGGTCGCGGAATCGAGCGCGAGCAGCCGGTGCCTCTCGCCGTCCGGGACAGCGACGACAAGTAGACCGCCCAGGAGCGCAGCCGCGTCGGCGGGTATTCCGGGCACCGTGACCACTTCCTCTCCGGCGATGACGAGCCCGCCGGCGGAGGCGAGTATGAGCAGATCGAGGCTGGACGCCGCAAGGACGCAGACGTCATCCTCCAGAGGGAGCTCTCGCTGCGAGTTCTCGGCGAGTCTGTCGTCGAGAAGACGCACTGCACCGTCTCGCCACAGCGCGAAAGTCAGACGCCCACCCGCCTCGCCGGCAAAAACGAGACCCGACATCGGGTCCAGGACGTCGATCACGTCAGCGGAAATGAGCATTCGATCACTGTATCGAGCACGGGCGGTCATCGACTGGACAAAGGCTTTGTCAGACACGACCTAGTGGGGGGTGTCCCTACCCGGTTCGCAAGGCGGCTGYGTTACCGGAAGCGGACTGATATGACTGCACTCTCGGTATGAGGCCATTGGGTATGAACATGCAGTTTTGGGAGGTATCGGCGCTCTTCCGGCATCTGAGGAACTATCTCGTGAACGCCCGTCGATTCTTCGCAGGGTGGCGTGTCACCGAGATTCCGAGCACCGAACACCCTCATCCTGAAGACCGCTGAACGACCTGTTCGGTCCCAAGTTCGAATTCGCTGGGCCGGCCTTCGAGTCGTCCTCCGAGTCGATGCTCGTGTAGTGGCCGACCGGCGGCCGGACGTCATCGCATTCGATATCTGACGGAGGCTGCTCGGGTTGGTGGTCGGCGTATCGGAGGTCTCTGACGACGTCGAGTGCGACCCCGCTGTTCTGCGGATGTGATGCGACAGGTCAGGGGTTGGCGTGTTCTTGTGGCGCAAGGGAATTCCCGGGTGCGATGCTCGCGCAGTTGGACGGGGCGGGCTTACCGTCGAATCGGTCGTTGATCCAGACGAGGGCGCCCGGTAGCCAGAGCGCGCCGCCGGGGGAATGGCTGATGGTGTCGTACTGGTCGTACTGAACAGGCAGTCCGGCGTCGCAGTATCTGATGGCGAGGCTACGGACATCTCCCGTGACCATGATGCCGTCACCCGCTCCGATACCGGGGCCACCCGGTTGGGTGCCCTCGAGGGTTCCGTTGGCTGCCTGAGCGATGAACATCGGGATCGTGGGTATCGGCGCGGTACCCATGTTGATCCGGTTGACGGCATCGACGTACTCGGGAATCGAGTTGGGATCCGCGTACTCCGGTTTGACGAGATCCTGCCAGGTCAGGCCGGGATATTGCCCGATCACATTGCTGATCGACGCGTCGTCCAGTCGAGCCATGACCTCACGTCCCCGGTCGCTGAGATACGGGCTGAAGTCGATGTCGTACGAACGGGCCACACCGACCACGCCCATTCCGACAACACCGCCCCATCCGATGCTTCCGCTGGCGTATCGGAGATTGTTGACCGGATTGACGAGCACGCCGCCCTGGGCGGCACCGATCAGATCGTCGTTGATATCCGGTGCATATTCGGGCGCGAGGATCGATGCCCAGTTGGTGGCGATCGCACCACCGGAATACCCCATCAGGCCGATCTTGGCGTCGTCGGTGATTCCGGTTTCGGGAACGTTGCGGGCGGCGCGTAGGGAATCGAGGGTCATCATGCCGTACTCGGGTCCGGCAGCGAAGTGCGCATCCGGACCCTCGGTATCGGCGACGACGATCGTGTAGCCCGCCGCGAACAGTGGGCCGAACACGGCCGTTTCGACGGAGGGGAGTGTGCCGCCGATGTTGGGGTTGCGCCCGCTGGGGGTCACACCACCGATCGTGATGTCGCCGGCGATTGCTCTCGACGGGCCGTCCTCAGGGTTCAGCGAGTCGTAGAAGGACTGGTAGGAAACGACTCTGTTCGGCTGGGCATTCTCCGGTCGCAGGATCGAGGTCACATTTGCGGACGGCTGCCCGAGGGCGTCGGTCGATCGGTAGAGCACCTGCACTGCCTGCACCGGTGTCGGGACGTTGACCACGTGGTACGGCACGCTGCGTGTCTTGAGAACCGCACCAGGCTCGTAGGACGCCAATGGTGCGGTGCCGTCATATCGGTAGAAGGGGTCGCCCGTTGGTTCTGCGAGGGCGGCCGGCGCCGCAGCACACGTCAGTGCAACAGCGAGTAGCGCTACGGCGGTGCGTGACAGGCCCCTTGGCGACATGCTCAACCCCCACTGGAATGGGCCACGTCTGACCATGTGGCCGCGACATGACGACCACGATATATTTGCTGATCAGTAGCGTGGCGTGAATCGACCACTGTGATCACTTCGCATCGCAACGCTCCGCGGGTCCGGTAGGACTGATCCGGCATTGCAGACGACGGGCACTGCGGACCGGTGGCCGGCATGGGGGTTCTCGGGATGGGGCGCGGCCGAGCCGATGGCCCGCACGTCCGCAGGCTCACGGCGCCCGTCGGATAATTGCCGTCATGAGTCCCGACACCGAACGCCTCACCGCCTGGGTCCACGGATATGTCCAGGGTGTCGGATTCCGGTGGTGGACCCGGGCGCGCGCCCTCGAACTGGGTCTGTCCGGCCATGCGACCAATCACGTCGACGGCCGGGTGCTCGTGATCGCCGAGGGGCCGCGCGATGCGCTCGAGCGGCTCCTGGCGCTGCTGCGGTCGGGGCAGACGCCGGGCAGTGTGACGCTCGTCGTCGAGCACTTCGGCGCGGCACGCGGGGGCCTTTCCGGGTTCGTCGAGCGCTGATCCGCCGGTAGAGTCCACCGTCATGCACCTGAAGAGTCTGACGTTGAAGGGCTTCAAATCCTTCGCGTCTGCCACGACTCTGCGGTTCGAGCCCGGCATCACGTGCGTCGTCGGCCCCAATGGTTCGGGCAAGTCCAACGTGGTCGACGCTCTCACCTGGGTGATGGGCGAGCAGGGCGCGAAGGCGCTGCGCGGCGGCAAGATGCAGGACGTCATCTTCGCCGGTACCGCCGGCCGCGCGCCGCTGGGTCGCGCCGAGGTGACGCTGACGATCGACAACTCCGACGGCGCGCTGCCGATCGAGTACTCCGAGGTGTCCATCACGCGGCGCATGTTCCGCGATGGCGCCGGCGAGTACGAGATCAACGGCAACTCGTGTCGGCTGATGGACGTGCAGGAACTGCTCAGTGACTCCGGCATCGGCCGCGAGATGCACGTCATCGTCGGTCAGGGGCGGTTGTCCGCGATCCTCGAATCCCGTCCGGAGGACCGGCGGGCGTTCATCGAGGAGGCCGCGGGTGTCCTCAAGCACCGCAAGCGCAAGGAAAAGGCCGTCCGCAAGCTCGATGCGATGCAGGCCAACCTCGCGCGGCTCACCGACCTCACCGCGGAGTTGCGTCGACAGCTCAAGCCGCTCGGCCGGCAGGCCGAGGTCGCCCGGCGAGCGCAGAGCGTGCAGGCGGACCTGCGCGACGCGCGCCTGAGACTGGCCGCCGACGACCTCGTCACGCGGCGCACCGAACTCGCCAGCCAGACGCACGACGAGAAGCTCGCCCGGCAGCAGCAGGAAGCGGTGCAGGCCGCGCTCGAGGCGGCCACCGCCGAACTCGGTGGGCACGAGCAGGCCCTCGCCCGCCTGACACCGCAGGCCGAGGCCGCGGGCCAGACATGGTTCCAGCTGTCGGCGCTGGCCGAACGGGTGAGTGCCACGATCCGGATCGCGCAGGAGCGGGCGCGTCATCTCGACGCCGAGCCGGACGCCGGTCGCGGACAGGATCCGGACGAGATGGAGGCCCGCGCCGAGCGGATCGCGCAGGAGGAGGCCGAACTCGTCGCGGCGGTCGAGATCGCGCGCGCCACCCTGGAGGCGGCCCGCGAGCAACTCGCCGAACGTGAGGAGGCCGCTGCCGACGCCGAGCGCGCCCACCTCGCGGCGGTGCGGGCGATCGCGGACCGACGTGAAGGACTGGCCCGGCTGTCGGGGCAGGTCGACACATTGCGGACCCGGGCAGAATCCGTGGACGCTGAGGTCGCCCGCCTCGACGTCGCGATCGACGAGGCCCGACAGCGCGGGGACGCGGCGCAGACCGAGTTCGACGCCGTCGAGGCCACGGTCGACGACCTCGACGCCGGCGAGGTGGGTCTGGACGGCCACCACGAACGTGCCGTCGCGGCACTGACTCTCGTGACCGACCGGGTCACCGAACTGCAGGCGGCCGAGCGTGCCGCGGGTCAGGAAGTGGCGTCGCTGAAGGCTCGGATCGACGCCCTGTCGATGGGTCTCGAACGCCAGGACGGTGGCGCGTGGCTGCTCGAGCATCACGCTGACCTGGGCCTGACGGGTGTGGTGGCCGAGTTGATCCGCGTCGACGCGGGTTTCGAGGCTGCCGTCGCCGCCGTCATGGGCCCCGCGGCCGACGCGATCGTCGCGGAGTCCGCCGCTGCCGCCGCGAGTGCGGTGCAGGAGCTCAAGGCCGCGGACGGCGGACGGGCCGCAATCGTTTTCACGATCGAAAACCGCGGTAGTACAACACGTCCCACGCTGACTGGGACGGCGAAGTGGGTTGCGGACGTCGTCGAGTGCCCCGAGTCGGTGCGCTCCGGGATCACGGCGCTCCTCGCGGGCGTCGCGGTTGTCGACTCGCTCGACGACGCCACCGAACTGGTGCGGGCGATGCCGTCGGTGCGTGTGGTGACCCGCGACGGCGACCTCGTCGGGGCCGGCTGGATCACCGGCGGCTCGGACCGTCGGCCCAGCACGCTCGAGGTGCAGGCCGCGATCGACACCTCCGTCGCCGGCCTCGAGGCCGCCGAGCGGCGTGCCGAGGAGTTGACGGCGGCGCTCGCCGGCGCGGTCGCCGAACAGGCCGATCGGGCCGAGGTCACCGAGCAGGCCCTGGCCGCGCTGCACGAGTCCGACGCCGCGCTGTCCGCGGTCTACGAGCAGTTGGGGAGGCTGGGGCAGGTTGTCCGGGCCGCGCACGCCGAATCCGAGCGGCTCGTCGCGCAGCGGCTGAAGGCGGAGACCGGCCGGGACGAGACCCTGGCGTCGCTCGCGGAACTCGAGGGACGGTTGCGGCGGGCCGAGGAGGAGCAGTCGGGTGGGGATCCGGCCGATGCCGACGGTCCCGACGCCACCACCCTCGAGCGTGAAGCAGCCGCTGCGGCTCTGACCGAGGTGCGCGCGGTCGAGGTGGAGGCACGACTCGCGGTCCGCACCGCCGAGGAACGTGCGGAATCCGTTCGCGGCAAGGCTGATTCGCTCCGCCGGGCGGCCCAGGCCGAGCGTGAGGCCCGAGCCCGCGCGGAACGGGCGTTGCGGGCCCGGCAGACCGCGGCCGCTGTCGCGGCCGCCGTGGCCGACGCCGGTGGACGGATCGCGGGACGACTCGAACGGGTGGTCGCAGCGGCCGCCGCCCATCGGGACGAACTCGCCCGCCTGCGCGCCGCTCACACCGAACAGGTCGAGGCCGTCCGGGAACAGGTCCGGCAGCTCACCGCGCAGATGGCGTCGCTCACCGACGCGGTCCACCGCGACGAGGTGGCCCGCGCGCAGGCCGCGCTGCGGATCGAACAGCTCGAGCAGGCGATCCTCGAGCAGTACGCCATCGCACTCGACGACCTGATCGCCGAGTACGGGCCCGACGTCCCACTGCCGCCCACCGAGCTCGAGATCGCCGAGTACGAGCAGGCCCGCGAGCGCGGGGAGCAGGTCACCAGGCCCGCGCCGGTACCGTACGACCGCGCGACGCAGGAACGTCGCGCGAAGCGGGCCGAGAAGGACCTCGCGACGCTCGGCAAGGTCAACCCGCTGGCGCTGGAGGAGTTCGCGGCGCTCGAGGAGCGCTACAACTTCCTGTCCACCCAGCTCGAGGACGTGAAGAACGCGCGCAAGGATCTCCTCGGCGTCGTCGTCGATGTCGACACCCGCATCCTCGAGCTGTTCACCGAGGCCTACGCCGACGTCGAGCGCGAGTTCGTCGAGGTGTTCGCGAAGCTGTTCCCCGGCGGCGAGGGCCGCCTGGTGCTCACCGACCCGTCAGACATGCTCACCACCGGCATCGAGGTCGAGGCCCGGCCACCCGGCAAGAAGGTCAAGCGGCTGTCGCTGCTGTCCGGTGGCGAGAAGTCGCTCACCGCGGTCGCGATGCTCGTCGCGATCTTCCGGGCCCGGCCGTCGCCGTTCTACGTCATGGACGAGGTGGAGGCCGCACTCGACGACACCAACCTGCGTCGACTGATCGGTCTGTTCGAGCAGTTGCGGGAGAAGTCGCAGCTGATCGTCATCACGCACCAGAAGCCGACGATGGAGGTGGCCGACGCGCTGTACGGCGTGAGCATGCGCGGCGACGGCATCACCACCGTGATCTCGCAGAGGCTGCGCGGTCAGGACCTGGTCGCCGGGTGACGCCGGAACCTTCATCCACGTGCACGCGACCGCGTGTCCGCACTCGATAACACTCGATGAGTAGACGAATGGGAGAACCGATGAACGCCCACGATTTCCCGGTGAAGACCGCGGACGGAACAACCGAGGATCTGAGTACCTACAAGGGCCGGTTGCTGCTGATCGTCAACGTGGCCAGCAAGTGCGGACTGACCCCGCAGTACGAGGGGCTCGAGGCGCTCTACGGGGCGAACAAGGATCGCGGGCTTCAGGTCGTCGGGTTCCCGTGCAATCAGTTCGGGGACCAGGAACCCGGCGACGACGCCGAGATCCAGCAGTTCTGCAGCGTCAACTACAACGTCACCTTCCCGGTGTACGCCAAGCTCGAGGTCAACGGCGACGACGCGCACCCGCTGTTCACGTACCTGCGCGCCGCCGCCCCGGGCGACTTCGGGCCGGACCACGGATTCCTCTACGAGCACGTCAGCAAGACCCGTCCCGAGGCGATCGGCACCGACGAGGTGAAGTGGAACTTCACGAAGTTCCTCGTCGACCGCGACGGCGAGGTCGTTCGCCGCTTCGAGCCGACCGTCACCCCCGAACAGATCGCCGAGGAGATCGCCGGACTGCTGTAGAAGGCGCGCCGCGGCGGCACGTGACACCCGGGGATCGGATCCTCGGGTGTCACGTGCGGATCGCCGCCCCGCGTCGCCTCTCTTGCCCGGACACGTCACAGCCGCGAGCAGCCTGACAGGATGTTGGGGTGACTACCGGAGCCTGGATAGCAATAGCGGCCGTGCTGGCCGTCCTTGTCGTTGCGCTCGTCGTCGGCCTCACCATGGCCCGACGTCGCCGCATCAGCCTGACCGCGCCCGAAAAGCCGGAGCTGACGGAGCAGCCGAAGGACCGTTCGGGCGGGTATCAAGCCGGTGGCGGATTCAACTTCAGCCAGGGGCCGACGGCCACCGCGCCGCCGAAGGTGCCCCCGGCCGCGCCGAAGACGCCGCCGGCAGCACCCCCGGTGCCGCCGGCCGCGCCGCCCGTTCCTCCGACGGCGCCCCCCGTCCCGCCGGCCGCGCCCGCACCTGCCCCGGAGCCCACGCCGCCGCTCGCCCCCGAGCCCGTCGCGGAGCCGGAACCCGTCGTCGAGCCCGAGCCCGCCCCCGCGGCGGAGCCGGTCGTCGAGGAGAAGCCGGTCGTCGCGCCGGTCGCGGAGCCAGAGCCGATTGTCGAGGAGAAGCCGGCTGTCGAGGAGAAGCCGGCTGTCGCGCCGGTCGCGGAGCCAGAGCCGGTCGTCGAGCCCGAACCTGTTGTCGAGGCCGCCCCCGCGCCGGCGATCGAGGAGATCGAACCCACCGAGGGCCGTCTGGACCGCTTGCGCGGTCGGCTGTCGCGGTCGCAGAACGCGGTCGGCAAGAGCCTGCTCGGCCTGCTCGGTGGTGGTGACCTCGACGAGGATTCGTGGGAGGAGGTCGAGGACACCCTGCTGATCGCGGACCTCGGCACCGCAACGACGACCAAGGTCGTGGAACGTCTGCGTGAGCAGATGGCGGCCCGCGGCGTGCGCAGCGAGGCCGATGCCCGCGCGCTCCTGCGCGAGGTGCTCGTCGAGGAACTGCGCCCCGAGATGGATCGCTCCATCCATGCCTTGCCGCACGGTGATCATCCCGCGGTGCTGCTCGTGGTCGGTGTCAACGGCACCGGCAAGACCACCACGACCGGCAAGCTCGCCCGCGTGCTGGTCGCCGACGGCCGCCGTGTCCTGCTCGGTGCCGCCGACACGTTCCGTGCCGCGGCAGCGGATCAGCTGCAGACGTGGGCCGAGCGGGTCGGCGCCGAGGTGGTGCGCGGCAAGGAGGGCGGCGACCCGGCCGCGATCGCGTTCGACTCGGTTGCCAAGGGCATCGAGGACGGCGTCGACGTCGTCCTGATCGACACCGCCGGCCGCCTGCACACCAAGACAGGCCTCATGGACGAGCTCGGCAAGGTCAAGCGTGTGGTCGAGAAGAAGGCGGCCGTCGACGACGTCCTGCTGGTCCTCGACGCCACCGTCGGGCAGAACGGCCTGATGCAGGCCCGGGTCTTCGCGGAGGTCGTCGACATCACCGGCGTCGTGCTGACCAAGCTGGACGGCACCGCGAAGGGTGGCATCGTGTTCCAGGTCCAGCACGAGCTGGGCGTTCCGGTCAAGCTCGTCGGCCTCGGCGAGGGTGCCGACGATCTGGCGCCGTTCGAGCCGGGGGCGTTCGTCGACGCACTTCTCGGATAGCCGGTTTCGTCCGGTGCGCCGATCCCTTCCGTCCGCGTTGTCCGGACGGGGGTCACGACGACGTAACGGATGACATGCACTCGGACAACGGGCCTCGGTAGAGCGATCTACTGGGGCCCGTTGTTCGTGACGTGTCGGGGGAGTCGAGCGCATCCGCGTTGCTCGGTCACGAGTTCACGCTGGGGGAGGCGCGTAGTGCGAACCGTCCGGACCTTTCTGACCGCCGCGGCAGGGGCCGTTGTGCTGGCCGGATTCGTGGGCACCGCCCCCGCGTCGGCCGACCCGTTCACCGATGCCCGGGCGCGGCTCGACGGCGCCGTCGCGGCAGCCGGGGGCAGCCCCGTCGTCTACCAGTTCGGCCCCGACTTCCGGCTGCCGATGCAGCGTGCGGACGGCAGCGTCTACGACATGGGCACCGACAGCCGGCTGATCGTGATCCCAGGGGCCTCGCGGTCACCGCTCACGTCGGAGTTGCTCGTGGATCGCAAGGCCGGTGACTCGTTGCGATGTGAGGCGACGCCCACCGCGGTCGCCGGTGGGATCCAGCAGACGTCGGAGCTGTACCCGCCCGTCGATGCGTGGAACCGCATGGGGCAGCCCGCAATTGCGATCAACACCAACTTCTTCGATGTGCGCCCGTAGTCCGAAGGCACGAGTTGGGCACGCAGCGGGTGCTCGTCGCCGCTCGGGACGTACTACGACACTCACCTGGCGACGCGGAGCCTGGATTTCTCGAAGTTCTGGGACCGGTACTTCGTCGGGTCCGAGGGCCTGAGCGACGGTGCCGGGCAGGTGTGGTCGCCGCTGTCGACGTTCTTCGTCGTCGACGACAACGTCGCGGGACTGCCGATGCCGGTGTCGTTCGAGCTGCACGACGCCGAAGGCCCGTTCAGCAACGAGGAGACCAGACGGCGGGTCGACCAGTTGGAGTTCGGCGGGCGCGAGTTCACGGCGTTCGCGGGCGTCAAGCTGCGTGGGCCGGCCGGGGAGTTCCAGTTCGTCGACAACCCGATCCGACGCGCGGCCCGAACCGCCATCGGCTACAACACTGCTCGCGACCAGTTGTACATCCTGCAAGGCGGATCGAACGAGCCGGACGGCTTCACCCTCGGGAACGTGCAGGATCTGTACCGGGCGCTCGGCGCCGACCTGACCGTGGGGCTCGACGGCGGTGGATCGTCCGCCCTCGTGGTGAACAAGGCGGCGGGAATCCCTTGGGCAGGACAGGGAATCAATGCCGGAATCGCCCCGCTCGGCTTCTGTCCGGAGGCCCCGGATGCGTACTGTTCGCCGGGTCCGAAGCGTCCCGTTCCGGGGTGGTTGGGCGTCGATATGCGCGAGCAGTTGGGCTCGTAACGGGCAGGATCCTCGCGAAAACTCCCTGATGAAACGTGCCCGCAACATAGTCTGGCCATGCGTTCACCTACGCGAAACAGCCGAGAGCCCTGCCGGAAACACCGCGTGACCACTCTTCTCCATGACGACGTGCTGCCCGGCGCGCGAGAGGGAGGTTCTAGTGAGTCCCGAGGAAGTGTTGGCGAGCTCCGGCAACGCCGCATGGATGCTGATGGCCGCGTCGCTGGTGCTGTTGATGACACCCGGCGTCGCGTTATTCTACGGCGGGATGTCGCGGTCCAAATCGGTCCTGAACATGATGATGATGTCGTTCGGGTCCATGGCCGTGATCGGCGTCATCTACGTGCTGTGGGGCTGGTCGATGTCCTACGGGACCGAGGACATCGGCGGGGTCTTCGCGAACCCGTTCGAGTTCTTCGGCCTGAAGGACAGCATCACCGACGCCGACGGCAACTTCATCGCCGGCGCATGGGGTTACCCGAATGTCATCGATATCGCGTTCCAGGTGACGTTCGCGATCATCACCACCGCGCTCATCAGCGGCGCACTGGCCGAGCGCGTCAAGTTCGGCACGTGGATGGCGTTCTCCGCGATCTGGGTGACGGTGGTCTACTTCCCGCTGGCACACATGGTGTGGGGCGGCGGGCTGCTCTCCGGCTCCGAGAACGGACTGGCCGCCAAGATCTTCGGAACCATGGACGACGGTGAGGGCGGTCTGGTCGCGCAGGTCGCACCGATCGACTTCGCCGGCGGCACCGTGGTCCACATCAACGCCGGCATGGCCGCATTCGTGCTCGCGGTCATCGTCGGCAAGCGGATCGGCTTCGGCAAGACCGCGTTCCGTCCGCACAACCTGCCGCTCGTGATGCTCGGCGCCGCGCTGCTGTGGTTCGGCTGGTTCGGATTCAACGCCGGTTCGGCCTTCGCCGCCGACGGTGCTGCCGGTCTCGCCTGGGTCAACACCACCTCGGCCACCGCGGCCGCGATCCTCGGCTGGCTCGCCACCGAGCGGATCCGCGACGGCAAGGCGACGAGCCTGGGTGCGGCATCGGGCGCCGTGGCCGGTCTGGTCGCGATCACGCCGGCGGCAGGTTCTCTGAGCCCGGTCGGTTCGCTCGTGCTCGGCGCCATCGCCGGCATCCTGTCCGCCCTCGCGGTGGGCCTGAAGTACAAGTTCGGCTACGACGACTCGCTCGACGTCGTCGGTGTCCACCTGGTCTCCGGCCTGTGGGGCACGGTCGCGATCGGATTCTTCGCGACCAAGACCGGGCTCTTCTACGGCGGCGACTACAAGCAGCTGGTGATCCAGATCGTGATCGCCGCCTGTGCGCTGACCTTCACCGCAGTTCTCACCGCGGTCATCGCCTTCGCACTCAAGCCCCTCGGATGGCGGGTGTCGAAGGAGAAGGAAGCACGCGGAATCGACGAGGGTGAGCACGCAGAAACTGCATACGACTTCGCCTGACGCGATACTGAAGGAAAGTGAACATCGGGCACATGAGACTTTTCGAAGGGATACAGAGATGAAGCTGATCACGGCGATTGTCAAACCGTTCACACTCGAGGACGTCAAGACCGGCCTCGAACAGGCAGGTGTGCTCGGGATGACGGTCAGCGAGGTGCAGGGCTACGGGCGGCAGAAGGGCCATACGGAGGTCTACCGCGGAGCTGAGTACTCGGTCGACTTCGTGCCCAAGGTTCGCGTCGAGGTGGTCGTCGACGACGCCGCGGTCGACAAGGTCGTCGAGGTCATCGTCGAGGCCTCCCGCACCGGCAAGATCGGTGACGGCAAGGTCTGGGTCACACCGGTCGAATCGGTTGTCCGAGTGCGAACCGGGGAACGAGGTTCGGATGCGCTCTGACCCTCACGGGTCCGGATTCGACGGCCCTGATCCCGTCGCCGCCACGGCGGCCGGGTCGGGGCCGTCCGCGTCTCGCGGTGCGGAGTCGGGACATCCGGACGAGGCCCGGGACCTTGCCCGGGCGCGGGAACAATTGCTGACGGGCGGTTCCCGTCACCACCGTCTCGACGCCCCCTCGCTGCGCCACGCCCTGGTCGATCTGCACGAATTCTGGCTCACCACAAAAGGAAACGAACTGGGCATCCGCCCGGACTCGGGGTTCGCGATCGTCGCGGTCGGCGGACTGGGGCGCCGCGAGATGCTGCCCTACTCCGACCTGGACCTCATCCTGCTGCACGACGACGTCGACCCCGCGGTGGTCTCGCAGGTCGCCGACCAGTTGTGGTATCCGCTGTGGGACGCGCACATCAAGCTCGATCACAGTGTGCGAACCGTCCCGCAGGCCCTGCAGGTCGCGACAGCCGACCTGACCGCGACGCTCGGCATGCTCGAGGCCCGCCACATCGCCGGCGACGTCGAGCTGAGCCACCTGCTCATCGGTGGCGTTCGGCGACAGTGGCGCACCGGGATTCGTTCGCGCTTCGACGAACTCGTCGAGCAGTCGCGTTCCCGGTGGGCGCGCAGCGGCGAGATCGCGCACCGCGCCGAGCCGGATCTCAAGAACGGACGCGGCGGACTGCGGGACGTCCAGTTGCTCAACGCACTGTCGATCGCGCAGCTCACCGACGGGATGCCCGGTCTCGGGCCGGACGCGCCGGGTGGCGGGCTGGCGCTCGCACACCGGCGCCTGCTCGACGTGCGCACCGAACTGCACCGGGTTGCGGGCCGCTCGCGGGATCAGTTGCGGGCGCAGGACGCCGACGAGATCGGTGCGGCGCTGCGCATCGGCGATCGGTTCGATCTGGCCCGCACGCTCAGCGACTGCGCCAGAACCATCAGCTATTCGGTGGATGTCGGGCTGCGGACGGCGAACAATTCGCTTCCGCGGCGCGGTCTTTCGAAGCTCCGTGGGATTCCCGTGCGACGGCCGATCGACGAGGGCGTCGTCGAGCATGCCGGCGAGGTGGTGCTGGCGCGTGACGCGCGGCCCAAGCGGGACCCCGGCCTGGTGGTGCGGGTCGCGGCCGCGTCGGCGTCGACCGGGATGCCCATCTCCGCGTCGACGCTGAGTCGGCTCTCCGACAGCGCCCCCGAACTGCGGGAGCCGTGGCCCAAGGGCGCACTCGGCGACCTACTGGTGCTGTTGGGGTCGGGCACGCGGGCGATCCCGACGATCGAGGCCCTGGACCGGACCGGGCTGTGGGGACGGCTGCTGCCGGAATGGGGCGCGGTGCGCGACCTGCCGCCGCGCGACGCCGTCCACACGTGGACCGTCGACCGGCACCTGGTGGAGACCGTCGCGCAGGCGGGCGCGCTCACTACCCGTGTCGCGCGCCCCGACCTGCTGATGCTCGGCGCGCTGCTGCACGACATCGGCAAGGGGCGCGGCGGCGACCACAGCGAGGTCGGGGCCGAACTGGCCACGCAGATCGGGACCCGGCTGGGGCTGTGGCCGTCGGACATCGGGCTGCTGACCGCGATGGTGCGGCACCATCTGCTGCTGGCGCAGACGGCTACCCGCCGGGACCTGGACGATCCGGGGACCGTGCAGATGGTGGTGGACAAGCTGGGCGGCGACCCGGTGCTGCTCGAGCTGCTCCACGCGCTCGCCGAGGCCGACTCGTTGGCGACCGGACCGGGTGTGTGGGGCGACTGGAAGTCGTCCCTGATCGGTGAGCTGGTGCGGCGCTGCCGCCTCGCGATGGCGGGGGAGAAGCTGCCGGTGCCGGATCCGATCGATCCTGCGCTGATCGGCCTGGCGGCCCGCGGCGGGGTGCATGTGTCCCTCCATCCCGGGTCTGCCGCGCACACGTTCGTGGTCACCGTCGTCGCGCCCGACACGCCCGGACTGCTGTCCCACGAGGCGGGCGTGCTGGCCCTCAACTCGCTGCGTGTGCTGTCGGCGTCGCTGGGCAGCCACGGCACCTCGGCGATCAACTCGTTCGTCGTCGCGCCGCGGTTCGGGGCCCCGCCCCAGGCCGGCCTGCTGCGGCAGGAGCTGATCCGGGCGATGGCGGGGGAGGTGGACGTCCTCGAGCAACTGGACGCGCGGGAGCTGGAGTCGCGCGGGACGCAGCCGCTCGAGGATCGGACCGCGGCGGCCGTTCCGGTGCAGTACGCGCAGGCTCCGCCTCGGGTGATCTGGTTCGAAACCGAGGGAGCCGACGAATCGGGTCAGGTGATCGTGGAACTGCGTGCGGAGGACCGGTTGGGCCTGCTCAGCCGGTTGGCCCGGGTACTCGAGCGAAACGGCGCCGACGTGCGCTGGGCGCGGGTGAGCACGCTGGGCTCGTCGGTGGTGGACGCGTTCTGTATCCGGCTGTCGGAGTCCGACACCAGGGCCGGGCGCGAGCGGCTCGAGCGTGCGATCCTGTCCGTCGTCCCGGCGCCGGAACCCGAGAAGGAGCCGGACTCCGAGTCCACCTGAGCCCGGCGCGGTCGACATCGGGCGGTTGCTGCGGTGCGCTCTCGGGCGTTGTCGCAGGAACCGCCCGCGGCGCCGTTCGCCGGTTCATCGGTGCCGGGTACAGGGTTGCCGCGCGGTCCGACCGCGTCGAGCGGTTACCCTGGTTGCGAGAATATTCACGGCCTTCTCTCAGAGCTCAGGAGCGCACTCGGTGTTCGAATCCCTTTCCGACAGGTTGACCGGAGCCCTCAAGGATCTGCGTGGCAAGGGTCGACTCTCCGGAGCCGACATCGACGCCACGTGCCGCGAGATCCGTCTCGCACTCCTCGAGGCTGACGTCGCGCTGCCCGTCGTCCGCTCCTTCATCGCCAAGATCAAGGAACGCGCGAAGGGCGCTGAGGTCTCCGGCGCGCTCAACCCGGCGCAGCAGGTCGTCAAGATCGTCAACGAGGAACTCGTCGGCATCCTGGGCGGCGAGACGCGTCGTCTGCAGTTCGCGAAGACGCCGCCGACGGTGATCATGCTGGCCGGTCTGCAGGGTTCCGGTAAGACCACCCTCGCCGGCAAGCTCGCGAAGTGGCTCAAGGACCAGGGCCACACCCCGCTGCTCGTCGCGTGTGACCTCCAGCGTCCCGGCGCCGTCAGCCAGCTGCGGATCGTTGGTGAGCGCGCGGGTGCCGCGGTGTTCGCGCCGCATCCCGGCACGTCGATCGGTGGTGGCGACAACGCGCTCGGTGTCTCGGCCGCCGACCCCGTCGAGGTCGCCAAGGCCGGTGTCGAGGAAGCCCGCAACAAGCAGTACGACGTCGTGATCGTCGATACCGCCGGACGTCTCGGCATCGATGCGGACCTGATGGCGCAGGCCGCCGGGATCCGCGACGCCGTCCAGCCCGACGAGACGATCTTCGTGCTCGACTCGATGATCGGTCAGGACGCGGTCAGCACCGCCGAGGCGTTCCGTGAGGGCGTCGGTTTCACCGGCGTCGTGCTCACCAAGCTCGACGGCGACGCCCGCGGCGGCGCCGCGCTGAGCGTCCGCGAGGTCACCGGCGAGCCGATTCTGTTCGCGTCGACCGGCGAGAAACTCGAAGACTTCGACGTCTTCCACCCGGACCGTATGGCCAGCCGCATTCTCGGCATGGGCGACGTGCTCAGCCTCATCGAGCAGGCCGAGCAGGTGTTCGATGCGCAGCAGGCTGAGGAGACCGCGCACAAGATCGGCTCCGGCCAGCTGACGCTCGAGGACTTCCTCGACCAGATGATGGCCGTGCGCAAGATGGGCCCCATCGGCAACCTGCTGGGCATGCTGCCCGGCGCGGGGCAGATGAAGGACGCGCTCGCCAACGTCGACGAGAAGCAGCTCGACCGGATCCAGGCGATCATCCGAGGCATGACCCCGGAGGAGCGCGAGAACCCGAAGATCATCAACGGTTCGCGTCGACTGCGGATCGCGAACGGCTCGGGCGTCAAGGTCTCCGACGTCAATCAGCTCGTCGAGCGCTTCTTCGAGGCCCGCAAGATGATGGCCGCGATGGCCGGACGCATGGGCATGCCCGGTGCGCGCAAGCAGATGAAGGGCAAGAAGGGGAAGAAGGGCAAGAAGGGCGGCAAGGGCCCGACGCAGCCCAAGATCCGGGGTGGTTTCCCGGGCGGCTTCCCCGCCGGAATGCCGGGCATGGGTGGCATGCCCGCCGGCATGCCGGACCTGTCGAACATGCCCAAGGGTCTCGACCAGTTGCCGCCGGGACTCGAGGGCATCGATCTGTCGCAGCTCAAGCTCCCCAAGAAGTAGGCACATCCGTGAGCTCGTTCCACCTGCGGGGCACCGGACTGCCCGACGAGCAACCGTTCGACCTGTGGGTGCGCGACGGTGTGTTCTCGGCCGAGCCGGTGCCCGGCGCGCGGACGCTGTGCACGGACGGCTGGATCCTGCCGGGTCTCGTCGACGCGCACTGCCACGTCGGGATCCGGTACGGCGGCGGTGCGGAGGACCTGGACGGTGCGCTGGCACAGGCCCGCACCGAGCGTGACGCCGGCGTCCTGCTGATCCGCGACGCCGGATCGCCGGTGGACACACGCTCGCTCGACGACGTCGCGGGGCTGCCGCGGATCATCCGCGCCGGACGGCACATCGCCGCCCCGAAGCGGTACATCCGCGGGCTGCCGGTGGATCTCGAGGACGAGTCCCAGTTGCCCGACGAGGTGGTGCGGCAGGCTCGCGCCGGTGACGGCTGGGTCAAGCTCGTGGGCGACTGGATCGACCGCGAGGTCGGTGACCTGGCACCGCTGTGGAGCGACGGCATCCTCGTCGACGCGATCGAGGCGGCGCACCGCGAGGGCGCCCGGGTCACCGCCCACGTGTTCGGCGAAGACGCGCTGCCCGGTCTGATCAACGCCGGGATCGACTGCATCGAGCACGGCACCGGCCTGACCGACACCACCATCGCGATGATGGTCGAACGCGGCACCGCGCTGGTGCCGACGCTGATCAACATCGACAACTTCCCGGAGATCGCCGACGGCGCGACGCGATTCCCCGTATACGCCGCGCACATGCGCGACCTGTACGCGCGGGTGAACGACACCATCGGTGCCGCCCGCGATGCCGGCATCGCGATCTACGCGGGCACCGACGCCGGCGGACACGTGAAGCACGGGCGGATCGCCGACGAGGTCGCCTCGCTCGGCAAGGTCGGCATGACGCCCACCGAGGCTCTCGGCGCCGCGTGCTGGAATGCGCAGACGTGGCTCGGCGGTGGCGGACTCGAGCCGGGCGCCCCGGCCGATCTCATTGTGTACGAAAAGGATCCGCGCACCGGGCCGCAAGTTCTCGCGGAGCCGTCGCTCGTGATGGTCGGGGGACAGGTCGTCACGACGCGGGGCTGACCCCGATTCTGTTGGCGGAGCCGGCCGATGAGGTCGGCGGGCCCCGCGTCCGACGAGCGGTCGTCGCATGCCCTGTGCCGGTGTCGCGGAGCTTCTCAGCACTGAATACGCCTGCGGCAACGGCGCTGGGTGTGCGACACCATGTCGGCGACGTCGCTCCGGTGGGCGGTGGTCGCGTCGACTCGGCCGAGTTGCTTCATCAGCGAGAACAGGTTGGCTACACCCCAGTGCTCGACGATCCGGCCGTTGTGCACCCGCATCGCGTCGACCGTCTCGAAATGGATCTCGCGGCCGGTCGGTGCCACACCGAGGAACACTCCCCGGTGGGTGCCGTGATACGTCTTGTGCGTCGTCACGAGGTCGCCGTCCACCGCCTGCCAATGGATCTCGGGGTGGAAGTCCGGAAACGCCGCCCGTAGTGACTGGTAGAGCAGTCTCGTGCCCGCCTTGTCCGGGGTGGTGCCGGGTTGCGGGGTGTGGTCGACGTAGTCGTCCGCGAACAGTTCGTCGAACACCGCGTAATCGCCACCGCCCTGCACCTCCTCGGTGTTCCGGCGGACCACGGCCTTGGCGGCCTCGCCGTCGGGCCCGGCCGCGGAATCGCCGTTCCGAATCTTCGCTGCCGGAACGGAATCCATCGCGTGCCGCCCGTTCGGCGTCGATGCGCGGCGGGCGATGCTTGCCGCGAGGCCGGGCGTCTCGCGCCGGTTGTGGTCGGCCGCGGCGGCGTTGACGGTGCCGGCGGCGTCCTCGTAGGTGATGCCGTGCCCGTCGAGGAACGCGAAGTAGTCGCCGGTCGGCGTAAGCACGACGCGGTTGGTGATGGTGCAGCGTCCGTCGTCGGTGGCCTCCGCGCGCAGTTCCCACGTGGCCTGGACGGTCGTGCGTCCGTCGGGGGTGACGGCGTCGGACGTGGACACCATCCGGCAGTGGTGTGGCGCGACTACCTCACCGATGTAGTGGTGGATCAGCAGTGTCTTGCCGATCTGCTCCACGCCGATGGACATCGGCCTACCGTCCGCCCCGGTGCCGACGCCCACCGTGACGTGGTCCGGGGGGCAACATTGCTGGAACTCCGCTTCGGGAAGCGTGAACAGCCATTCGGCGATGTCGACCTTGTCTGCCTGCACATCGATGATGTGGATGAAGGTCGAGTCGGAGAGCGTTCGAGTGGACATCCCGGCCTCCCGTCGTGGTGGAGAGCTGCCTCGGTGGACCGCCGCGCCGTGCATGGGACGGGCGGTGAGAACCGACGCTAGTCGGGAGGGGGGTGCTCATGGACCCGGATCCGCAGATGTTTGCAACACAGACACTCGCGATGTGCCCGACCGGTGTGGTGTGCGAGCGAGGATGCGAACTGGTCGGTACTCCTCGCGCTGACTCTCCTCGCGCCGGAGGACGCGTAGGCGCGTTCTGCCGGTTCGTTCCGCCGCTGTCTCGTTCCGTTGTCACCCGGTAAGGGGCGTCGCTATCGGCGGAGCTCGTCGTCGCGTGACACTCGGGCCCGGAACTCTATCTGCGTCCATAGGACGCTATTGTGGATGTCTGAGCAATCTTTACCGGAGGGGTGCATGACTGAACCGGGCTTGGCGCTCTCGCGACTCTGGGGCACTCCTTCGGTGCTCCGCCCGGGTCCGAAGCCGAGGCTGTCGCTCACCGAAATTGTCGATGCCTCGATCACGCTCGCCCGGACCGACGGGTTGGCGGCGGTCACGATGGCGCGCGTGGCCGAAACCGCACTGTGCGCGAAGATGGCGTTGTACCGCCACGTCAGCGACCGGGACGATCTACTTTCCGCCATGCTCGACCGAGCACTCGGTGAACCACCGCAGCTGAACGGCTCTTGGCGAGAACGGTTTACGGCACTGTGGGATGCCCTGCTCGGTATCTATGCGTCCGACCCTTGGCTACTCGAACTGCCGACGGACGTGAACGGCGTGACTCCGCAGAATCTCGCGTGGATCGACAGGGCACTGAGCCTGTTCGATGAGAGTCTGCTTCCATCGAGTGAGCGCTTGAGCACGGTGCTGCTGATAACCGAGAACATCCGGTTCGAGGCTCGCCGACGAAAGGCAGCGGGCGATCCTGTCGATGATCTTGATTTTCTGCTGGAATCCGCCGTGAGTGCAGGCCGGCGGTTGTCCGGCGAGCGGTACCCCCATCTCGCTGGACTGTCTCGGACTGGAAGCGACGGGGAACCAGCATCCCTGTCGAGCGCTCGGCACGTTCGTGACCTCATGTTTCGATCCGTCGCTGCGTACTTCCCGGAAGGGCAGGAGGGATGAGCGGTACCCGGCGCCTGCGGGTCCTGTTCGCGCCGGAAACGTTCAATCTCGGCGAGACCTCCCGTGCGGTCGAGGTCGCGAAGGAGATACGGGCCGGCGGGCATGACGTGCTCTTCATGGGATACTCGCGACGCTTCGCCGGTTACGTCCGGGAGGCCGGGCTCGCGCTCGAGCTTCTCGACCCTGAACTGAGCGAACGGGAAGCGGAGCAGCTCATCGCGGTGGATCAGGGGCGCGCGCTGCGGCACCCGTTCACCGACTCCATGGTGCGAACGCGGGTTGCGAGTGAACTCGCGTTGATCGAACGGTGGCGGCCCGATTGCATCGTGATCGGCACCACGCTGACGCTGTTCATCTCGGCGAGGGCGGCGCGGGTTCCTCTCGTGTATGTCCGTCCCTATGCGATGAGCCATGGTCACCTGACCCGGATGACCATGTTCCCGCTGACGGCCGGCCAGGGTGCGGTGGCCGCTGACGTGAACCGTGCAGCCGCATGGTTCTTGCGCCAGGCCGCTACCAAGGCCCGGTGGAAACCTGGCTCCTTCCGCCGCGTTGCCGCCGAGCATGCCGTCCACCTGCCCGAGCGCACGCTGGCAGCGCTCGACGCAGACCTCAATCTGATCGCGTCATTGTTTCCGTTCGCCGACCAGCGGCCCCTCGCGGCCCGGGAGATCGCGGTCGGCCCCCTCTTCGCTCAGAGTGCTGGCGAGCTTCCGCATCGCGTAGCGTCTCTTGCGGAAAGGAAGCGACCCGCCGTGTACATCGGTATGGGGTCGTCCGCGGGACGACGACTCGTGCTCGAGGTGCTGAAACAGCTCTCCCGGATGGACATCGACATCGTGTCGAGCGCGGGGCGATACGTCACCGAGGACGACTGCGCGGCCCTCCCCGAAAACGTGCAGGTGTACGACTTCCTGCCCGCGCACCTGCTGGCGGGGATGATCGACGCCTCGATCATTCACGGTGGCGAGGGCACCGTGCAGACCGCCTGCGCATCCGGAGCGCCCTTCGCGGGGATCGGCCTGCAGTCGGAACAGCGAATCAACCTCGACGAGTGCGCCCGGTACGGCAACGCCCTCCGGTTCACCCCGCGGGACATCCGTCGCGGAAGACTGCCCCATATCGTGGAGCGCCTGCTGCACGACGAGAGTCTCCGGCACGCCGCCCGTACGGTGCAGCCGCTGGCGCAGCCAGTCGGCGCCGTGAACAGTGCTGCAGCGATCCTCGACCTCGCCCGCAGGGGCATGCATGAGAGCCACTGACGAACAGGCAATGACACCCGACCCGAGATTCATGAAACCGAGTCGGGGGTCATTTCGTTTGATTTGAGTGCGCGAGGGGGGACTTGAACCCCCACGTCCTGAGACACTGGAACCTAAATCCAGCGCGTCTGCCAATTCCGCCACTCGCGCGAGCGCTTGTCAGACTACGCCACCGTCGACCGGTCTCCATCGTCAGGACCGGCCGACGGTCGGCGTACGGCTGTTCGTCTACGCGGACAACGGCTTCGGTGCCCGCCTGCCGGCCTGTGCCCGCTGGTGCCGCCATACCGCGTTCAGCAGCGCTGCCGGATCGAGGTCGGCCGTCTCCGCGGCGCCGGCCAGCAACTCCAGGGCATGGGACTCGGTGACCGGTTGCGCCGATCCGGTTGCCTCCGTGACGAACATGCACAGAGCCTCGAGCGTTCGAGGGCCGATGAGCCCGAGGCGCAACACGAACGTCTCCCATGCTGTGGTGCCGAGTCCGGGGATGGCGGTGATGACGGACCAGGCGCCCCGCCCGTCGGCCAGTTTCCGGGAGGTGTCGATGCCGGCGTGCGCGAGGCCTACGGCGGCGAGAGCGGTCGCCTCGGCCTTGGTGGTGTAGTTGCCCGGAACGCGTTGCCGGTTGCCCAGGATCTCGGCGAGTCGGTCCGGGGTGTCGGCGAAGTCCGCCAGCGCGCTGATGTCGTCGAGTCGCGTGCTGCGATGACAGCGCCAGTTCTCGATCACGCGTCGGACACCGGTGCGCGGTGTGCCGTACGTTGCCCGTGCCGAGAAGACGGCGTCGAGCAGGGCGGCCTCGGCCTCCTCCGGCCAGGCCGGCGGCCACTGCGACCGCTCGCTCGGCAGTGTCGCGGCGATGTGTTCGACGAGTGCATCGACGAATGCATCATCTACGAATGCATCGGCGAGTCCGTGAACCTCCGGTGTATCCATGTTCCCCCCTGGTGTTCGGTTGTCCGGGCGGACGCTATCCGGGCATCCCGACAGACTCCGACGCGACCGCGACCCCCGATTTCGAACCGACCGCACGTTCGAGGCCCGCCGTCAAGGAGGTCACGAATTGATAACAATCAACGTGAGGGTTCCCTCAGGTTTGTGGACGTCCATGCATGGCCTGTGACCCGCAGTTACACGGTCTACTGGCGGGTCACTTTCGCGCGATCCTGTGCGCAATGTCACTTGATACTCGCTGGTAGGGAAGGGGGTCGGTGGCAAACGTGAGGCTTCCCTCATGATTTTGTGCCAACCTTGACGCGCCCGGATTCGCTGGATTTCGAAGCGTGTTCGAGGGGTGCCGCGACATCGCCGCGACAGCTCTGCCGAGGGCGGCCGACCACGACCTACCTCCCGTCAGGGAACCAGGAGAGGACTTAACTTCAGTGACGATCGACGACACTGCAGGAAACGGACGAACCTCGAGGGAGAGCAGCCAGTTCGGATCGGATCGGGGTTCTGCCCGGTCCTCCGCGCAGGGTCCGCTCGTGGACCGGTTGCGGGCAGGCGAGCCGTACGCACTGGCTTTCGGTGGCCAGGGCGCGCCGTGGCTGAGCGCCCTCGCGGAGCTCGCACGTGACAGCGGCCTGGAGCCGACGCTCACCGAGCTGGTGAACGAGGCTGCCGCGCTCCTCGCGCCGGTCGCGCAGGACCTTCTGGTGGTTCGCCCGGTCGGTTTCGATCCGATCGCGTGGATCCTCGAGCAGGAACTCGCGGACGATGAAGACACTGCCGGCGCGCCCGCCGGCCCGTCCGCGGCCGCACTCACCTCCGCCGCAGTGTCGCTGCCCGGCGTCTTCCTGACCCAGCTCGCGGCGCTGCGTGCGCTGCAGCAGCAGGGCCTCGATCCGGCGGAGACAGCCCCGGTCGCGACGATCGGCCACTCGCAGGGCCTCATCGCTGCCGCCGCCGTGGAGGGTGGCGGTGCCGCTGATGGTGCGCTGCTCGCCACCGCCCAGCTCATCGGCGCCGGAGCCGGTCTCGTCGGCCGTCGCCGCGGCATCATCGCCACCGCCGACCGCGCGCCGATGCTGGCCGTCTCGAACGTCGACCCCGATCGTCTCGAGGCAATCGTCGCCGAGCTCGCCGAGGGCCAGGAGCCTGAGCGCGCCGCCGTCATGGCGATCCGTAACGGCCGCCGTCGTGTCGTGCTGTCCGGTCCGCCGGCCCAGCTGGCCCGCGTGCAGCAGCGCTGCGAGCAGATCGCGGCCGACGAGACCCGCGCCCGTGACGCCAAGACTCGCGGCGGCGCCGTGTTCTCGCCGGTCTTCGAGTCGCTGTCCGTCGAGGTCGGCTTCCATCACCCGGCCCTGAACGAGGCCGTCGACATCATCGGTGGCTGGGCCACCCGCTGCGGCCTCGACGCCGAGCAGGTGCGCGCCCTCGCGCAGGCCGTGCTGGTCGATCCGGTCGACTGGGTCGACGCGGTCGACGGCGCCGTCGAGTCCGGTGCCGCGTGGATCCTGGACCTGGGCCCCGGCGACCTGCTCACCCGCATGACCTCTGCGGGCCTGCGCGGCCACGGCGTCGGCATCATCGCCGCGTCCACCCGCGGCGGTCACCGCAACCTGCTCACTCCGGGCGCCGCACCCGAGGTACCGCGCGCGTGGACCGAGTTCGCGCCCAAAGCAGTTCAGCTGCCGGACGGCCGCGTCGCCGTCGAGACCGCGTTCACCAAGCTCACCGGTCGCTCGCCGATTCTGCTCGCCGGCATGACCCCCACGACGGTCGATCCGAAGATCGTCGCCGCCGCGGCCAACGCCGGTCACTGGGCCGAGCTCGCCGGCGGCGGCCAGGTCACGGAGCAGATCTTCGCCGACCACGTCGAGGAACTGAAGGGCCTGCTCGAGCCGGGGCGCGCCGTGCAGTTCAACTCGATGTTCCTGGATCCGTACCTGTGGAAGCTGCACGTGGGCGGCAAGCGCCTCGTGCCGCGCGCCCGGGCCGCGGGCGCCCCGTTCGACGGCGTCGTCGTCACCGCAGGCATCCCCGAGCTCGAGGAAGCCGTCTCGATCATCGAGGAGCTCACCGAGGCCGGCTTCAGCTACGTTGCGTTCAAGCCGGGCACCGTCGCGCAGATCCGTTCGGTGATCCGTATCGCCAACGAGGTCCCGACGTACCCCGTCATCGTCCACATCGAGGGCGGCCGCGCCGGTGGTCACCACTCGTGGGAGGACCTCGACGACCTGCTGCTCGACACCTACGCCGAGCTGCGCACCCGGGAGAACCTGGTGCTCTGCGTCGGCGGCGGCATCGGAACCCCGGAGCGGGCCGCCGACTACCTGACCGGCCGTTGGTCCACCGAATACGGCTTCCCGGCAATGCCTCTCGACGGCATCCTCGTCGGCACCGCCGCGATGGCAGCCCTCGAGGCCACCACCTCGCCCGAGGTCAAGCAGCTGCTGGTCGACACCCCCGGCACCCCCGACTGGGTCGGTGCGGGCACCGCCGAGGGCGGCATGGCCTCCGGCCGCAGCCAGCTCGGCGCCGACATCCACGAGATCGACAACGCCGCATCGCGCACCGGTCGTCTGCTCGACGAGGTCGCCGGTGACGCCGAGGCCGTCGCTGCCCGCCGCGACGAGATCATCGCCGCGCTGGACGTGACCGCCAAGCCGTACTTCGGCGACGTCGCGGCCATGACCTACCAGCAGTGGCTGCGCCGCTACCTCGAGCTCGCCGTCGGCGTCGACTCCCCGCAGGCGTTCGACTGCGGCGGCGACGTGCAGGACGCGATCGCGGAGGCCACGCAGTCGGTGTGGCTGGACGTCTCGTGGCGTGCCCGTTTCGGTGAGATGCTCCAGCGTGCCGAGGCCCGCCTGCACCGCAACGACCGCGGACCGATCGAGACCCTGTTCGCGGATTCGGCCACGCTCGACCAGCCGTTCGCCGCGCTGTGCGCGCTCGAGGCCGCATACCCGGACTACGCCACCACGGTGCTGCACCCGGCCGATGTCCCGTTCTTCACCGCGCTGTGCAAGACGCCCGGTAAGCCCGTCAACTTCGTGCCCGTCGTCGACGGCGACGTCCGTCGCTGGTGGCGCTCGGACTCGCTGTGGCAGGCTCACGATCCGCGTTACGGCGCCGACCAGGTGTGCGTCATCCCCGGCACCGTCGCGGTCGCCGGCATCACCCGCGTCGACGAGCCGGTGGGCGATCTGCTCGACCGCTTCGAGAAGGCCACGGCCGACGAGCTCGTCGCGACCGGTGTCACCCCGGCCCAGGTCGCGGGTCGTCGCCACGGTGGCTTCGGCACGGGTCTGCTCGACGCCGTCCTCACCGCGCCCGACGTGCTGTGGGCCGCGCGCCTGACGCAGAACCCGGTCCGTCGCCTCGGCGAGGTCGCCGAGTGGACCATCGAGTCCGACACCGTCGCGAGCCACGACAAGACCGGCGCCCGCCTGGTCGTCGCCGGCGCCGAGCACGTTGACCTCACGGTCCCGCTCGCGCTGGGCAAGGCCGTCGAGATCCGGATCACCGTCCCGGCCGCGGTCCGCGACGGCGGTGCCCCGGTCGTCACCGAGGCCGACGCCGAGGCGTCGATGTCCGCACTGCTCGGCGTCGCTGCCGGACAGGAGCTTCCGGCGGTCAAGGGTGGTGTCGCGCACATCAACCTCGCGTGGACCCCGGACCTGGTCGCCGACCACGCCGGTGTCACCGGCGTCGGCCTGCCGGAGACCGTGAGCACCAGCGGCAATGCGGTGCCCGACGTCGTCGTCGGCGCCTGCTGGCCGGCCGTGTTCGCCGCTCTGGGTGCCGCGACCACCACGGCGGGCGTCCACGTCATCGAGGGCATGCTCGACCTGGTCCACCTCGACCACGCCGTGCACCTGGTGGGTGAACTGCCCACGGAGACCAGCATTCTCGTGGTCCGTGCCGAGGCCGGCGAGATCGTCGACACCGACATGGGTCGCGTCGTCGAGGTCCGCGTCGAGGTCGGCGCGATGCTCGGCGAGGGCCTCGACGCCCCGGCCGTCGCGACGCTCACCGAGCGCTTCGCGATCCGCGGTCGCACCGGCAAGGGTGAGCTGGCCGATCCGGCCCGCGCCGGCGGTTCGCTCGGCGACGACGTCGCCGAGACCCCGCGTCGCCGTCGCCGCGACCTGAAGATGGTGGCGCCGCGGAACATGGCGGCGTTCGCCCGCGTCTCCGGTGACCACAACCCGATCCACACGTCCGACGCGGCCGCACTGCTGGCCGGGCTCGGCAGCCCGATCGTGCACGGCATGTGGCTGTCCGCCGCGGCACAGCAGGCCGTCACCGCCGTCGATCCGCAGTCGAAGACTCCGGCTCGTCGTCTCACCGCGTGGACCGCCCGCTTCCTCGGGATGGTCCGTCCCGGCGCCGAGATCGACGTCCGCGTCGACCGTGTCGCGACCGACCGCGGTGCCGAGATCGTCGAGGTGGGCTGCCGTGTCGACGGCGACCTGGTGATGGTCGCCACCGGCCGCACCGCCACGCCGAAGACGGTGTACGCGTTCCCCGGTCAGGGCATCCAGCGCCCGGGCATGGGCCTCGACGCCCGCGCCCGCAGCAAGGCCGCCCGCGAGGTGTGGGAGCGCGCCGACAAGCACACCCGTGAGGCCCTCGGCTTCTCGATCCTGGCCGTGGTCCGTGACAACCCGACGCTGGTCAAGGCGCGGGGCGTCGAGCATCGCCACCCGGACGGCGTGCTGCACCTGACCCAGTTCACGCAGGTCGCGATGGCCACCCTCGGCGTGGCCCAGGTCGCGGAGCTGCGCGAATCCGGTGCCTACGTGGAGGGTTCGTACCTGGCCGGCCACTCGGTCGGTGAGTACAACGCGCTCGCCGCGGTCGCCGGTGTGCTGCCGCTCGAGGCGCTGCTCGAGGTCGTGTTCCAGCGCGGTTCGGCGATGCACGAGCTGGTCCCGCGCGACGCGGCCGGCCGCAGCGACTACCGCATGGCCGCGATCCGTCCGTCGCAGATCGGTGTCGCCGACGACGAGCTGCAGGCCTTCGTCGGAGGCGTCGCGGACGCGACGGGTGAATTCCTGCAGATCGTGAACCTCAACCTGAAGGGTTCGCAGTACGCGATCGCCGGCACGGTCAACGGTCTCGCCGCGCTCGAGCGTGAGATCGACATCCGCCGTGAGGCTTTCGGCGGCAAGCGCGCGTTCATCGTGGTGCCCGGCATCGACGTGCCGTTCCACTCGACCGTGCTGCGGGGCGGTGTCGACGACTTCCGCGCCAAGCTCGACGAGCTGCTGCCGCAGGACATCGATCCGTCGGTGCTGATCGGCCGCTACATCCCGAACCTGGTGCCGAAGCTGTTCAACCTGGGCCGCGACTTCGTCCAGGAGATCGCCGACCTGGTGCCGTCGCAGCAGTTGCAGGCCGTGCTCGCCGACTTCGACAGCTGGAGCGAGCGCCCCGTCGCGCTGACCCGCGTCATCCTCGTCGAGCTGCTGGCCTGGCAGTTCGCGAGCCCGGTCCGCTGGATCGAGACGCAGGACCTGCTGTTCACCGACGAGGCCGACGGCGGCCTCGGGGTGGAGCGGTTCGTCGAGATCGGTCTGGGTGCCACCCCGACCGTCGCGAACCTCGCGTCGCAGACGATGAAGCTGCCCGAGCATGCGAACAGCACGGTCGAGGTCCTCAACATCGAGCGTGAGGCGTCCGTCGTCTACAGCACCGATGTCGACCCGGCGCCGGTGGAGGATGACGAGCCCATCGAAAGTGCCGCTCCCGCAGCGGCAGCCGCTCCGGCTGTCGCCGCGCCCGCCGCGGCCCCGGCCGCGCCGGCCGGTGGTCCGCGCCCGGACGACATCGCGTTCAAGGCCGCCGACGCCACCAAGGTGCTCATCGCCCTGTGGACCAAGCTGCGCCCGGACCAGATCGGTCCCGCCGACACCATCGAGGCGCTGTGCGACGGCGTGTCCTCGCGCCGCAACCAGCTGCTCGTCGACCTCGGCGCCGAGCTGTCGCTCGGCGCGATCGACGGCGCCGCGGATGCCGACATGGGCTCGCTCGCAGTGACGGTCGACCGCCTGGCGCGCACCTACAAGCCGTTCGGCCCGGTGCTGTCCGACTCGATCAACGATCACCTGCGGAAGGTGTTCGGCCCGTCCGGTCGCCGCCCCGCCGCGATCGCGGACCGCGTCAAGAAGGTCTGGGAGCTCGGCGACGGCTGGGCCCACCACGTGACCGCCGAGGTCGCACTCGGCACCCGTGACGGCTCCAGCGTCCGCGGTGGCGCGATGGGCGGCTTGCACGAGGGTGCGATCGCCGACGGCGCAGCGGTCGACGCGCTCGTCGACGCGGCCGTGCAGTCGGTCGCCTCGCGACGCGGTCTCGCAGTTTCCTTGCCGGCCGCCGGTGGCGGTGCAGGCGGAACCGTCGACGCTGCCGCGCTCGGCGAGTTCACCGAGCACATCACCGGTCGCAACGGCGTTCTCGCCTCTGCTGCCCGTCTGGTGCTCGAGCAGCTCGGCTTCAGCGACGCGGCGGCGGCCGCGGTCGCAACCGAGGACACCGCGCTCGTCGACCTCGTGTCGGCCGAGCTGGGTTCGGACTGGCCGCGCCTGGTCGCCCCCGCGTTCGACGCCAAGAAGGCCGTCCTGATCGACGACCGCTGGGCCACCGCTCGCGAGGACCTGGCCCGTGCCTGGATCGGCGAGACCGAGCTGACCGTCGAGCGTTTCGACGGTGCCGGTGCTGCCGTGGCTGCCCACGCCCAGTGGTGGCAGCAGCGCGCCACCGACGGCGGCCGCACCACGCTCGCCGAGATCTACGGCCGCATCGCGCAGGTCGCGATCGCCCCGATCGACGAGGCCGGCCAGTGGTCCGGTGAGATCGCGGTCGTCACCGGTGCGAGCAAGGGCTCGATCGCCTCTTCGGTGGCGGGCAAGCTGCTCGGCGGCGGTGCGACGGTGGTCGTGACCACTTCGCGCCTCGACGACGCGCGGCTGGGCTTCTACCGGAAGCTCTACGCCGACAACGCCCGCGCCGGTGCCGCCCTGTGGGTGGTCCCCGCGAACATGGCGTCTTACGCGGACGTCGACGCGCTCATCGACTGGGTCGGCACGGTCCAGACGGAGACCGCGGGTGGCGCGAAGAAGCTGATCAAGGAGGCGATGACTCCGACGATGCTGTTCCCGTTCGCCGCACCTCGCGTGGCCGGTGAGCTCTCCGACGCCGGCGCCCGCGCCGAGATGGAGATGCGGGTCCTGCTGTGGTCGGTGGAGCGACTGATCGGCGGTCTGTCGAAGATCGGCTACGACAGCGACGTCGACACCCACCTGCACGTGGTGCTGCCCGGTTCCCCGAACCGCGGCCTGTTCGGCGGCGACGGCGCGTACGGCGAGTCGAAGGCCGCGCTCGACGCGGTCGTCGGACGCTGGTCGGCCGAGCGCACGTGGGCCGAGCGGGTCACGATCGTCCACGCGCTGATCGGGTGGGTGCGCGGCACCGGCCTGATGGGCGGCAACGACCCGATGGTCGAGGCCGTCGAGGCCAAGGGCGTGCGCACCTGGTCCACCGACGAGATGGCCACCGAACTGCTGGGCTCGTGCACGGCGGACGTCCGGCGTGCTGCTGCGGATGCACCGCGTGTGGTCGACCTGACCGGCGGACTCGCCGAGGTCGACCTGGATCTGCCCGCGCTGGCGAAGGAGGCCGCCGAGGCGGCCGAGAACGCCGGCAAGAAGGCCGACGAGGCCGGTGTCGACGCGAATTCCATTGCGGCGCTGCCTGCTCCGCCGCGTGCGGTCGAACTGCCGGCCGTCGGGTCCTGGCCCGAGCTGGACGTCGATCCTGCCGATCTGGTCGTGATCGTCGGCGCCGGTGAGCTCGGCCCGTACGGTTCGTCCCGGACCCGCTTCGAGATGGAGGTCGACGAGCAGCTCTCGGCGGCCGGCGTACTCGAGCTGGCATGGAACACCGGCCTGGTGACGTGGGAGAACGATCCCGTCGCCGGCTGGTACGACGCCGAGACCGGAGACCTGGTGCCGGAGGCGGAGATCGCCGACCGCTACCACGACGCCGTCGTCGAGCGGTGCGGTATCCGCACCTACGGTGACGAGGGCGCGATGGTCGACAACACGGCGCCGCTGCTGACGTCGGTGTTCATCGACAAGGACCTGTCGTTCGTGGTCGGCTCCGAGGCCGAGGCCCGGGCGTTCGTCGACTCCGATCCGGAGAACACGACCGCCGCGGTCGACGCGGAGAGCGGCGACTGGACCGTCACCCGCAAGGCCGGCACCGAGATCCGCGTGCCGCGCAAGGCGAAGCTGACCCGCACGGTCGGCGGCCAGATCCCGACCGGGTTCGACGTCACCAAGTGGGGCATCCCCGCCGACATGGCCGGATCCGTGGACCGTGTGGGCCTGTGGAACATCGTCTCGACCGTCGACGCGTTCCTCACCGGCGGCTTCACCCCGTCCGAACTGCTCCGTTGGGTGCACCCGGCGTTCGTCGCCAACACCCAGGGCACCGGTATGGGCGGCATGACGTCGATGCGCTCGCTGTACATCGACACGCTGCTCGGTGAGTCCCGCGCGAACGACATCCTGCAGGAAGCCCTGCCGAATGTGATTGCGGCGCATGTCGTCCAGTCGTACGTCGGTGGCTACGGCGCGATGGTGCATCCGGTTGCGGCGTGCGCCACGGCTGCGGTCTCCGTCGAGGAGGGCGTCGACAAGATCCGGCTCGGCAAGGCCAAGCTGGTCGTCTCCGGTGGCTTCGACGACCTCGGTATCGAGGGCATCATCGGCTTCGGTGACATGTCGGCGACCGCGAAGTCGGACGAGATGACCGCCAAGGGCATCAGCGATCGTCGCTTCTCGCGGGCCAACGACCGCCGTCGCGGCGGATTCGTCGAGTCGGCCGGTGGCGGCACGATCCTGCTGGCCCGGGGCGACCTGGCCCTGGAGATGGGCCTGCCGGTCCTCGGTGTGGTCGCGTGGGCGGGTTCGTTCGCCGACGGTGTCCACACGTCGATCCCGGCCCCCGGCATCGGTGCCCTCGGCGCCGGACGCGGGGGACAGGACTCGCAGCTCGCGCTGTCGCTCAATGCGCTCGGTGTCACCGCCGACGACATCTCGGTGGTCTCCAAGCACGACACCTCGACCGCGGCGAACGACCCGAACGAGGCCGAACTGCACGAGCGTCTGGCCGCGGCCCTGGGCCGCAGCGAGGGTGCCCCGCTGTTCGTGATCTCGCAGAAGACCCTCACCGGTCACGCCAAGGGTGGTGCGGCGGCGTTCCAGCTGATCGGCCTGTGCCAGGTCCTCGGCCAGGGCGTCATCCCGCCGAACCGCAGCCTCGACTGCGTCGACGACAAGATGGCGGAGTTCTCGCACCTGGTGTGGCCGCGGACCCCGCTGCGCTTCGGCGACCAGTTCGCGCTCAAGGCCGGCCTGCTGACCAGCCTCGGCTTCGGTCACGTGTCGGGCCTGATCGCGGTGGTTCACCCGCAGGCGTTCGTCGAGTCGATCCCGGCGGACCAGCGCGAGGCCTACCTGGCGCAGGCACAGCAGCGCACCGTCGACGGTCAGCGCCGTCTGGCCGCGGCGATGTGCGGTGGCGACAGCCTGTACGAGCGTCCGGCGGACCGTCGCTTCGGCGGGGACTCGGTGCCCGCCAAGGCATCCCGGCAGCTCGAGGCCGACATGCTCCTCGCCGAGGATGCGCGCCTGGGCAGCGATCACGTGTACCGCCTCGGGAATCCGGGGTGCCAGTGATGGCCATTCTCGGAATCGGCTTCGACGTCGTCACGATCTCGGAGTTCGAGGAGCAGCTGAAGCGTCCCGGTACGGCGATGAAGTCGAGCTTCCGTCCGGGGGAGCGGCGCTACTGCGAGGCCAAGAGTGAACCGGCCCGGCACTACGCGGTGCGCTGGGCGGCGAAGGAGGCCGTGATCAAGGCGTGGGCGGCCTCCCGGTTCGCCCGGCCGCCGGCCGTCGGCGACAACGCCTACGTGCAGGTCGAGGTCGTCAACGACGCCTGGGGGCGCCCGACGATCAAGCTGCACGACGAGGCCGCGCAGTTCCTGCCGTCCGCGAAGATCCACCTGTCGCTCACCCACGACGGGGACGTGGCGGGAGCGATGGTCGTGATCGAGGAGCCGGACCCGATCGCCTGACCGGACCCGGACGAACGAGACCGGCCGACGGAGAAATCCGTCGGCCGGTCTCGTCGTTTCTGCCGGACCGCGGGCGGAAATCGCGCCGGATTGCCGCCGAACAGGGGGTCGAGGGACGGTAATCGGCGTAGAAACGGAGGCGAGGCTGTTCCGAACCTGTTCCGGGGTGATCCGAGACGGAAGGGCTAAACCGTGTTCCACTCGACACAGAACGATCAGATTTTCCGCAGGCCCGGCACGATCCGGGCGGTGACCGCGGTGGGGTTCGCGGCACTGCTGGCCGTGACCGGGTGCTCGTCGAACGACGACAACTCGTCCGGTTCGACCAGCGCCTCCATGACATCCGCGTCCATGACATTCGGGACGGGGATGACCTCCCCGAGCGGGACGGGGACGGCGATGCCGATGACCGGGGCGTCGAAGGACGTGAACGACGCCTTCGTCGCATTCTTCTCCGGGGAGACATCGGGAGGCCAGAAGATCCTGCTGGTGCAGAACGGCGAGGCGTTCGCCGACACCATCAACGCGCAGGCCGAATCGCCGATGGCGAAGGGCACCACGGCGACCGTGACGAACGTGGACATGGACGCCCCCGGCCACGCGACCGTCACGTACACGATCGAGATGAACGGTCAACCCGTGCTGGCAGACCGGATCGGTGAGGCCGTCGAGCAGGACGGCCAGTGGAAGGTCGCACAGGGCACGTTCTGCGACCTGCTGACCCTCGAGGGAAACCCGCCGCCGGTGTGCGGACAGCCGACGACATCGGCGGCGACACCGAGCTGAGTTCGACATGAGCCGCGGTGTCGTCGCGCCGATCGGCGCGACGGCGCAACCGCGCGCCGCGCTCGCGACTGTCTGCGCGGTGCTGTTCCTGACGTTCCTCGACACCACGATCGTCAGTGTCACGCTCGGCAGCGTGCAGTCGGACCTGCATGCGGGTGTGGTGTCGCTGCAATGGGTCGTGAACGCCTACACGCTGGTGTTCGCGTCTCTGATGCTGACGGCGGGTTCGCTCGGCGACCGGTGGGGACGCAAGCGGGTCATGGTCGCGGGCATCGTGATCTTCTGCGTCGGTTCGGCGGTGTCGGCGGTCGCGTCGACCGTCGCGGTGCTCATCGTGGGGCGCGCGGTGATGGGCGTGGGAGCGGCCGCATCCGAGCCGGGCACGCTGTCGGTGATCCGCCACGTGTTCCCTGATCGGAGCGACCGTGCCAAGGCGCTCGGTGCGTGGGCCGGTGTGTCCGGTCTGGCGCTCGCGCTGGGCCCGGTGGTCGGCGGTCTGCTGGTCGGCACGTACGACTGGCGCGCGGTGTTCTGGTTCAACCTCGTCCTCGGCGCCGTGTTGTTCGTCGCGGCTGTTCGATTCGTTCCCGAGAGTTCCGATCCGCAGCCGGGGCGACTGGACCTGGCGGGGTTCGTGTTGGGTTCCACCTTCCTCGGATGCGTCATCTTTGCGGGCATCTCGGGGGAGAACGTCGGCTACGACGCACCGTCGGTGATCACACTGTTCGTCGTCGGCGGAATCTCGTTGGTCGCCTTCGTGATCGTCGAGTTGCGGGTCCGCAACCCGATGCTCGACTTCCGGTACCTGCACCCGCCGATGGTGCGCAGCGCGCTGATCGTCGCGTTCGCCGTCTACTTCGGGGTGTTCTCCATCTTCTTCTTCACCGCGCTGTATCTCGAGGAGGTCTACGCCTATTCGGGACTGCACGCCGCGGCGATGTTCACGCCGATGGCGGTCGCGATCGTGGTCGGCTCCGCGCTGTGCGGATTCTGGGTGGCCCGCAGTTCGGCCGCGGTGCCCATGATCGTGGGGTGCATTCTGGCGGCGGTGGGCATCCTGCTCACCCGAGCGGCACTGAGCGGCGACCCGTCCTTCGTTCCGTTGGCCGGCGCGCTCACCGTCGCGGGTCTCGGGTTCGGGATCGCGGTGGTGCCGTTGACGTCTGCCGTCCTGTCCGGGGTGCCCGCCGCGCACTCGGGGATGGCGGCTGCGGCCACCAACACGATGCGTCAGATCGGGGCCGTAGTGGGGGTCGCGGCGCTCGGCGCGCTGGTCAACTCCCACCTGACGGAGGACCTCACCGGCAGGCTCAACGATCTGGACATTCCCGCCAACTTCCAGTCCATCGTCATCGACGCGATCAAGACCGGGGCCGTGCCGGCCGGCGGAAGTGAGGAGGCGTCGTCGGCCTACGGTCCGATCGTCGACCAGGTCATCGACGCGACGTACGCGGCGTTCCATGCCGGCCTCGACACGGCGCTGCTGGTCTCCGCGAGCATGATCTTCGTCGCGGCCGCCATCACGGTCGTCGCAGCAGTGCGGGTGCGTGGCAGGACCAGCGGTGGCTACGACGGTGTGGCGGAGGTGGAGGCCCGCTGACCCCGGTCGGGTGCGGTGGACCTCAGGTCGAGCGTGATTCCTTCTCGGCCACCAGCAGATACGCGACCATGAGCCGTTTGAGTTCGGCGACGGCGTCGGCGTGGCTCTGGCCGTCCTGTACCGAGAAATTCAACATCGAGTAGACGACGTGGACCAGGACCTCGGCCATCATCTTGCGGCGCTCGCGGGGCGTGTGCGGGGTGAGCGGCGCCAGCATTCGCGAGACCTGCTCGGCGAACTGTTTCTCGTGGATCACGCCGGTGGCCCGGGTCGACGGCGTCGACTGCATCGCCAGCCACACCTCACGCCGCGACGGATCCGACGTCCACAGCCCCGCCATGTGATCGACGAACTTGTTGAGGAACCGGAGCCAGTCGAGCGACGGTACCTCGCCGTTGAACGCCTCCAACTCCTGCTGCACGCCCACGAGATCCTGGCGGTTGAGCTCGCACACGATCACGTACTTGTTCGCGAAGAACTGGTACAGCGTGCCGATCGGCACATCCGCCCTGGCCGCCACCTCCTCGCACGTGAACGACTCGAAGCCGACGTCGACCAGCAGTTCCCGCGACGAGGCCAGTAGGGCGTCGAATTTGCGGCGGCTGCGCTCCTGCGTCGGGCGCCGCCGGGGCATGAGTTCCTGGGGGTCGCTCTGGACCTCCAGCGCGGGGTCCACCCTGCGAGGGGGACGGCGGCTGGTAGTGGACTCCACGAGCACAGATTATCGGTCTTTGCCGTCAGATTCGACGACCTGCCCGTTCTGGTGTTTCCCGCGGTACCGCTAACGCGTCGTCCGCCTGCGGTACAGCACCGTGGCGCCGACGAATCCGACGACGGTGACGGCGGCACACCACAGGACGGCCAGCACGGCGCTGTCGCCGATCGGCGTGCCCATCAGCAGCCCCCGAACCGTCTCGATGACGGGGGTGACCGGCTGGTTCGCGGCGAACCACTGCAGCCAACTCGGCATCGTGGCAGCCGGCACGAACGCGCTGCTGACGTAGGGCAGGAACAGGATGACGAACGTGAAGCCGCTCGCGGCTTCCGGGTTCTTCGCGAGCAACCCGAGCGCGGTCGACAGGTACGACAGCGCGAACACGAACAACGCGATGATCCCGATCGCCCCGAGCCACCGCACGGGGTCTGCCGTCGGGCGGAACCCGATCAGCAGCGCGAATGCGACGACGATCGCGGTCGTGATCATGTTCCGCACGACGCTCGCCAGCACGTGTCCGTTCAGGACCGCGGACCGTGCGATGGGCAGTGTGCGGAACCGGTCGATGATGCCGTCGGTCATGTCGCTGGAGACGCTCACCGCCGTCGTGGACGCGCCGAAGGCCGCGCACAACAGGATGATGCCCGGCACGACGTAATCGATGTAGGCGCCGCCGGTGTCGATCGCGCCACCGAACACGTAGACGAACATCACCATCAACATGATCGGCAGGGCGAGGGCCGTGAGCATCGTGTCCGGGCTGCGCGAGATGTGGGTGAGGTTCCGCCACAACATCGTCCAGGAGTCGGACAGTGCGAACACGGGTTCGTTCACGGTCAGGGTCGATGTCGTAGATGGCACGGTCATCGGACTTCCTCCTTGCGGGCTCCACCGGTGAGGGCGAAGAACACGTCGTCGAGATCGGGGGTGTGCAGGGTGAACCGATCGACGGACAGCGTCGGGTCGTCGATGCGGTCGAGGAGCGCCTTGAGGGAGCGGATGCTGCCGTCGGTCGGGATCTGCAGCGTCGAGGCGTCGAGGTCGACGACGGCGTCGGACAGCGCTGCGCTCGCCCGCGCGAGCTGGGCCGGGTCGTGGACGGCGATCTCCACGTGCCCGCCCGGTACCAGCTGTTTGAGCTCGTCCGCGGTGCCTTCGGCGACGATCCTTCCGGCGTCGAGGACGGCGATCCGGTCGGCGAGCTCGTCGGCCTCGTCGAGGTACTGCGTGGTGAGCAGGATCGTGGTGCCGTCGCGGACCAGTTCGCGCACCATCGCCCACATGTCTCGACGGCTCCGGGGGTCGAGCCCGGTCGTCGGTTCGTCGAGGAACAGCACCCGCGGCCGCGCGACCAGGCTCATCGCGAGGTCGAGGCGTCGTCGCATTCCACCGGAGTAGGTGTCGGCACGCTGGTTCGCGGCGTCGGTGAGGTCGAACTGCTCGAGGAGTTCGTCTGCGCGGCGCCGTGATTCACGGCGACCGAGGTGATGCAGGTCGCCGATGAGGGTGAGGTTCTCGCGGCCGGTGAGCAGTGTGTCGACCGACGCGTACTGGCCGGTGACGCTGATGTCGGCGCGGACCGCACGCGCCTGCGACGGCAGGTGGTGTCCCGCGACCTCGACCTGCCCGGCGTCGAACGGCAGCAGGGTCGACAGGATGCGGACCGTGGTGGTCTTGCCGGCGCCGTTGGCGCCGAGCAGCGCGAACACGCTGCCCGTGGGCACGTGGAGATCCACGTCGTCCAGCACCGTGCGGTCGCCGAAGGTCTTCCGTAACCCGGTCGCCGAGATGGCGTGCGTGGTCTGTGGTCGGTTCATGAGCCGTCCTCCCCAAAACTGCGTACGTGATACACAACTGTTTACAACATACGCAGTTTTAGGATGAGCGCAAGAGTCGGCTCGAGAGAGGAGCGGTGACGCGGATGGAGACCACTGAGGGCGCGGCGCTGCCTCGGATCGTCGAACTCGCCTGGGGACTGGGCGAAGCCGGCAGCCGTGGCCCCAAGCGGGGCCTGAGCGTGAGCGAGATCCTCGATGCCGCCATCGAACTCGCCGACGACGAGGGCGTGGCGGCGCTGTCGATGGCGCGGGTCGCCAAGCGTCTGGGCTTCACCACGATGTCGCTGTACCGGTACGTCGAGAGCAAGGACGAACTGCTCGAGTTGATCTCCGATCGCGTCATCGGCCCGCCGCCGACGATTCCGCCGGAGCTGTCGTGGCGGGAGGGGCTCGAGGTGTGGGCGCGCGCCGAGTACGACACGCTCATGCGCCACCGGTGGTGGCTGCACCTGCCGATCAGCGGGGCCCCTCTCGGGCCGAACAACATCGCGTGGCTCGAGGCCGCTCTCGGAACTCTGGCATCGACGACGCTGCCCGAGCCGCTCAAGGTGCAGGTTGCGCTGAACGTCTCGGTACACGTCATCGGCCGGGCCCGGTTCACCATCGATCTGGTCCCCGACGCGGAAGAGGACAACTACGCCAGCATCCTGCCGAGGGTCCTCGACCCGGCGCAGTTTCCGGCCCTGATGTCGGCGCTGGACAGCGGTGCGTTCGCGGAGGACGACGTCGATTGGCAGGACGCCGATTTCCGGTTCGCGCTGTCGCTGCTCCTCGATGGCGTCGAACGTCTCGTGGCGCAGTACGACACCTAGCGGCAGTACGCCACGTCGGCCGTCTCCGGCTCGTAGGCTCGGATGCGACGCGTCGAGAATGCTGGAGGTGGCCGTGGTGGTGCAGAAGTCGGACGAGATCCGGGCCCGGGTTCGGGAGCTGATGCCGACCGCGCGTGACGAACTCGCCGCGCTCGTGGCATTGCGGTCCATCGCGGATCCGAGGCAGGCCCCGCCCGAGCAGTGCGCCGCCGCCGCGAACTGGGTCGCCGACGCCTTCCGGGCGGCCGGGATCGGCCACGTCGAACTGATCGGGACGTCCGACGGTTCCCGCGCGGTCGTCGGGCATCAGCCGGGACCCGAGGGTGCGCCGACGGTGCTGCTCTACAGCCACTACGACGTCCAGCCTGCGGGCGACGAGGCGCTGTGGGCGACGCCGCCGTTCGAACTCACCGAGCGCGAGGGCCGGTGGTACGGGCGCGGTGCCGCGGACTGCAAGGGCAACGTCGTCATGCACCTGCTCGCGCTGCGGGCGCTCGCGGGAGCAGGGGAGCCGCTGCCCGTGGGGATCCGGATCGTGTCGGAGGGCGCCGAGGAGATGGGCGGCGGGGGGCTCGAGGATCTGGTCGAGCAGCGGCCCGAACTGTTCGCCGCGGACGTGGTCGTGATCGCGGACACCGGCAATGTCGCAGTCGGCCGGCCCACCCTCACGACGAGTCTGCGGGGAATCGCGAATGTCGTGGTGCATGTGGAAACCCTCGCGGGCGAACTGCATTCGGGCATGTACGGCGGTTCCGCGCCGGACGCTCTGGCAGCGCTCGTCCAGATGCTCTCCACCTTGCGGGACCACGGCGGCAACACCGTCGTCGACGGGCTCGACACCGCGCAGGACTGGGACGGTGTGGACTATCCGGAGGACCAGTTCCGGGCGGATGCCGGCGTGTTGGACGGGGTCCGGCTCACCGGTTCGGGCTCGGTCGCGGACGCGGTGTGGGCGCGTCCGGCGCTGACGATCCTCGGGATCGACGCTCCGCCGGTCGTCGGGTCCGCGGCGGCGATCCAGCCGCGGGCGTCGGCCCGGCTCAATCTGCGGGTGCCGGCGGGGATGGATCCGCACAAGGCGCAGGACGCGCTCATCGCGCATCTCGAGAAAGCGGCGCCGTGGGGCGCCCACGTGACGGTGGAACGTGAGGCGGTCGGGTCGCCGTTCCGGGCGAAGACGTCCGGGCCCGGCTACACCGCTCTGACGTCCGCGCTCGCGGAGGCGTTCGGCGCCGACGTCGCGGTGGCGGGGCAGGGCGGCACGATCCCGCTGTGCAACACCTTGGCCGGACAGCTCCCGGACGCCGAGATCGTGCTGATGGGTGTCGAGGAGCCGCGGGCGCTGATCCACGCGCCCAACGAGAGCGTTGACCCGTCGGAGATCGAGAATCTGGCCGTCGCCGAGGCCCTGTTCCTACAGGGCCTCGGCTGACGGGGCGGCGTCAGACCGACAGGTCGCGGCGGAGCTTGGCGACGTGGCCGGTGGCGCGCACGTTGTACTGGGCCACCTCGATCTTGCCGTTCTCGTCGACGAGGAACGTCGAGCGGATGACGCCCTGGACGACCTTGCCGTACATCTTCTTTTCGCCGAACGCGCCCCATGCGGTGAGCGTCGTCTTCTCGGGATTCGACAGCAGCGGGAAGGTCAGGCCCTCGTTGTCGCGGAACTTCGCGAGCTTGGCGGGCTTGTCGGGGGAGATGCCGACGACGTCCAGACCGGCCTCGTTGAGTTCGGCGAGGCTGTCGCGGAAGTCGCACGCCTGCTTGGTGCAGCCCGGCGTGCTCGCGGCGGGGTAGAAGTACACGATCACCTTGCGGCCGCGGTAGTCGGCGAGCGACACCTCGTTGCCGTCGGCGTCGGGCAGGGTGAAGTCGGGTGCGATGTCGCCGGGGGCGAGCCTGTTCTCGGTCACAGCGACTGAGGCTACCGAAGGCCCCCGACGGCTGTGGCCGACCGCGGACGGGCGCGGACGGCACGAGCGACGGTCCGCACGACGCCCCGCACTCCCTTCTGCTCTACGGTTGTGTCGAGCTGTGCCGGTAGCGTGACCGGCACAGCAGCATCACCGCCGCACCGATTCGAACCAGTTGGAGGACACGTGCCCAGGGACACCGAGAGCATCGAGCGGGACATCGAGAACGCCCGCAATCAACTCGCGCAGACACTCGACGTGCTCGCCGTCCGCACCAACCCCAAGCGGCTCGTCGAGACGACCAAGCAGAGTGTCCTCGCGAAGTTGAACGAGCCCGCCGTGAAGGCGGCGCTCATCGGTGCCGGTGCTGTCGTCGGGTTGCTGGTGCTGCGCAAGATCTTCCGCTGACGCGACCGGACCAGGTCCGGCAGCTCGAACGGGACGTCAGGTCACACATTCCCCGGGATCGTGTGACCTGACGTCCCGTTCGTCGTTTCGGAGGCATCGAGCCTTCGATCGGAAACGACGAAAGGCCCCCGCACATGATGTGCGGGGGCCTTTCACGGTGCGCCCACAGGGACTCGAACCCCGGACCCAGTGATTAAGAGTCACTTGCTCTACCAACTGAGCTATAGGCGCATGCCCATTTTGCCGGAGAACCGGCTGCTAGTGAACTAGCGTGCGCCCACAGGGACTCGAACCCCGGACCCAGTGATTAAGAGTCACTTGCTCTACCAACTGAGCTATAGGCGCATTGCTCGTCGCGAGGTGTCCCTCGTTCGGTGCGAGGAGAACATTAGCGGACGGCTTCGAGCGAAAGCAAATCAGTGGTCCTGTAACCCTCGAGCCGCAGGTGGCGATTGGTATTCGACCGTTACTCACGTGTCCGGCACGTCGGGGAAGTCGGCTGCGCGAACCTGGCATCATGCAGGAGCGCGGGTGCCGGAGGGATTGTCTGGTCGGCACGTGGGTGGGGTGGGTCGAAGGGACTTGCCTCGGTAGGTGTGCAGTGTGAAGTGGGGTTTTCATGAAGGTCAGTCGCGGTGAGGGTCGTCGGCGCGGGGGTGGAGCGACGAGATCGAGGCTGCCTGCCGCCGCGGCAGTGGTCGCAGCGGCTCTGGGGATGGTGATGCTCGTCACGGGGTGCACCATCTCGACCGGTGCGGCCGGCGCCTCCACTTCCGATACCGGGCCGGTCGACTCCAATCCGCTCGTCGCATTGATCCAGCCGAAGCTCACCACCACCRTCGTGGACGGCGCCGTGGGCTTCTCGCCCGGCGACCCGGTCTCGGTCCGGGTGGCCGACGGCCGGTTGGCGAACGTGGCGCTGCGCAACCCGGACGGCAAGACGGTCGCCGGAGCGGTGGCTCCGGACGGGCTGTCGTGGACGAACACCGAACCACTCGGATACAACCGCAAGTACACGCTCCAGGCCGACGCGTACGGACTCGGTGGCTCGACATCGACCACTCTGTCGTTCACGACCAGTGCCCCCGGGAACCTCACCAAGCCGTACGTGATGCCCGGCGACGGCAGCGTCGTCGGTATCGGCCAGCCCGTCGCGATCCAGTTCGACGAGAACATCCCCGACCGCAAGGCTGCGGAGGGCGCGATCGAGATCGTCACCGCGCCGCCGGTCGAGGGCGCCTTCTACTGGCTCAACAATCGTGAGGTGCGCTGGCGGCCGCAGAACTACTGGGCGCCGGGCACCACGGTCACCGTCGACGTCAAGGCGTACGGCCGAGATCTCGGCAAGGGATTGTTCGGGCAGGAGGACGTGCACTCGTCGTTCACGATCGGCGACGCCGTGGTCATCACCGCCGACGACGACACCAAGCAGGTCACCGTCAACGTGTCCGRTCGCGATGTCAAGACGATGCCGACGTCGATGGGCAAGAACAGCACCCCCACGGACAACGGGGTCTACATCGTCGGAGACCGGTTCGATCACCTGGTGATGGATTCGTCGACCTACGGTGTCCCGGTGAGTTCGCCGGACGGCTACAAGACGCCGGTCGACTGGGCCACGCGAATGTCGTACAGCGGCATCTTCTTCCACTCCGCGCCGTGGTCCCTCGGCGAGCAGGGCAACACCAACACCAGCCACGGCTGCCTGAACATGAGCCCGTCCAACGCGAAGTGGATCTACGACAACACCAAGCGTGGCGACATCGTCCTGGTCAAGAACACGGTGGGCGGCACCCTGTCGGGCACCGACGGACTCGGGGACTGGAACATCCCTTGGGAGACCTGGCGGGCCGGCAACGCGTAGCGGGCGATTATTCTGGGTGTGACCGAATCGTCCGAAGGAACGGGAGCTGAGCGTGGTAGCGGTGGGAGTCGGGGATCTCGTTCAGGCGGCGGGCCATGCGGGCCCGTGGACTGTTCTCGAGGTCCGGCATGGCATGGCGTTGCTCGAACACGCGGATGGGCACCGGCTCTCGCGTCGGACGACGACGCTGACCGTGGTGCGTAAGGCTGAACCAGGTGCGCGCGCCGCACGTTCGGTAGACGACGCGGACAGCGGCGACTCGCCGACGCTGTTCGACTGACAGCAGCAAATAGCAGAACGACTCCGGCCCGCCTGCCGACTAGATCGTCGGTAGGCGGGCCGGAGTCGTTTGAAGGCCGGGCTGATCAGGCTGCCGGGGCGAAGGCGGCCAGTGCAAGCACGAGGCCCATGACTGCACCGAGGCCGGCAATGACGCCGCCACCTGCGGTGATGACCTTCTGGATGTTGCCGAGATCGGCGATGGTCTTCGTGTCGAGGGAACCCATGAGGGAGACTCCTGTCGTGAAAGGGTGCAGGCATGACGGCATTCACGCCCGGGCATCGATGATGCTGTGCGTCACAGTAGGGGCCGGATGAACAAACGGTTAATTGGAGGTCCCACTGAGTGGGACTTGTGAGTTTTTCCTGTTCAGGGCGATTTGTGTGTGTCGCCGGGTACTTGAAAAGTGAACTGCATCACGCCGGCGTTGCTATCTCGCCTTTTGTGTATGTGGCGGACTTCGGAGGGCCTCGGCGGGCGATCGGTGCGCAGAACGCGCGGTGGCGGCGGAGCGCACGACGTGAGGGTGAGGTGCCGCCGGAGAAACGAGAAAAGCCCCCGGCGATGCCGGGGGCCTTTCTTCGGGGTGACTGACGGGACTCGAACCCGCGACAGCCAGGATCACAACCTGGTGCTCTACCAACTGAACTACAGTCACCATCGCTGTCGCTTCCGGCGGAACCGGTTGCTGCAGCGAGATGAATATTAGCCTGTCGATCGAGGAAAGTGCCAATCGGCTGGTCAGGCCGGTCCCAACTCCTTCGCGACGGCCGCGATCTCGGTGGTCGAGGGGCCCGGATCCGCCACGAACGCGGTGCGCCGGTAGTACTGCAGTTCGCGGATCGATTCCTTGATGTCCGCGAGGGCCCGGTGCGAGAGGCCCTTCTCCGGCTGGCCGAAGTAGATCCGCGGGTACCAGCGGCGGCACAGCTCCTTGATCGAGCTGACGTCGATCATGCGGTAGTGCAGGTGCCCGTCCAGTTCGGGCATGTCCCGGGCGATGAAGCCGCGGTCGGTCGCGATGGAGTTGCCTGCCAGCGGCACGGTGCCGGCGACGGGCACGTGCTCGCGGATGTAGGCGAGCACCATCTGTTCCGCCTCGGCGACGGTCACCGTCGACGCGCGTACCTCTTCGGTCAGTCCGGACTTGGCGTGCATCTGGGTCACGACGTCGGGCATGTCCGCCAGAGCGTCGTCGTCGGCGTGGATCACGATGTCCACGCCTTCACCCAGGATGTTGAGGTCGCTGTCGGTCACCAATGCCGCGATCTCGATGAGCTTGTCCGTACCGAGCCGAAGGCCCGTCATTTCACAATCGATCCATACCAATTTGTCCTGCACGAGAAACACAGTAGTCACGCCCGGGCGGGATATTGTCCACGGTGGAGAACTTCCCGCACGCTTTCTGCTCGAGGAGGACACCACATGACGGTTGACCCGACGCCGGCGGAGAAGGCTCGGATCGCGAAAGCGGCCGCCGAGGAGGCGGCTCGCGTCGCTGCGGAAGCGGCAGCGGCTGCGGAAGCGGCCGAGCGTGAGGCGGCCGACGCGGAGCGGGCGGAGCGTGAAGGCGCGAAGGCCGGTCCGGACAACGGGGGTTCGGCCGAGGGGTTCGGCGCCGCCGCCGAGATCGCGTCCGGATACGCGTCGGAGGGAGCGGCCCTCGAGCTCGGGACGGTCGTCGTCGACGGTGCAGTGGATGCGGCTGCCCGCGTGCGGATTCCGCTGGCGACCGTCAACCGCCACGGACTGATCGCCGGCGCCACTGGCACGGGCAAGACGAAGACACTGCAGGGCATCGCCGAACAGCTCTCGGCGGCAGGTGTTCCCGTCGTGATGGCGGACGTCAAGGGCGACCTGTCCGGGCTGTCCGCGCCGGGGGAACCGAACGACAAGATCACCGGTCGAGCCGCGGAGACCGGGGACCCGGACTGGGTGCCCACCGGCTACCCGGTCGAGTTCGTGTCGTTGGGAACCGAGGGCATCGGGATCCCGGTGCGTGCCACCGTCACGAGTTTCGGGCCGATCCTGCTCAGCAAGGTCCTCGGACTCAACGAGACCCAGGAGTCGACGCTGGGGCTGATCTTTCACTGGGCCGACACCCGTGGGCTCGCCCTGCTGGATCTGAAGGACCTGCGCGCGGTGATCGCGCATCTCACGTCCGACGAGGGCAAGGCCGACCTCGAGGGCATCGGGGGCGTGTCGGCGGCCACCGCGGGTGTGATCCTGCGCGCGCTGGTCAATCTCGAGGCCGACGGCGGTGACACCTTCTTCGGTGAGCCCGAGTTCGAGACCGAGGATCTGTTGCGGATGGGCGCCGACGGGCGCGGGGTGGTGACGCTGTTCGAACTCGGCGCGCAGGCCGCGCGTCCGGCGATGTTCTCGACGTTCCTGATGTGGGTGCTGGCCGACCTGTTCCAGACGCTGCCGGAGGAAGGCGACCTCGACAAGCCGAAGCTGGTCTTCGTCCTCGACGAGGCGCACCTGCTCTTCAAGGACGCGTCCAAGGCGTTCCTGGYGCAGGTGGAGCAGACGGTCAAGCTGATCCGGTCGAAGGGCGTCGGCGTCTTCTTCTGCACCCAGTTGCCCACCGATGTCCCCAATGCCGTGCTCTCGCAGCTCGGTGCGCGGGTCCAGCACGCGCTGCGCGCCTTCACCCCGGMCGACCAGCAGGCACTGACCAAGACGGTCCGTACGTATCCGAAGACCGCGCACTACGATCTCGAGAAGGCGCTCACCTCGCTGGGGACCGGTGAGGCGATCGTCACCGTGCTCTCGGAGAAGGGCGCTCCGACTCCGGTGGCGTGGACGAGGATCCGGCCGCCGCGGTCGCTGATGGACACGATCGGCGACGACGGGATCCGGGCGGCGTCCGGCGCCAGCGGGTTGCAGGCGAAGTACGGGCAGACCGTGGACCGGGAGTCGGCGTACGAATTGCTGACGGCGAAGGTCGTGGGCGCGCCGAACCTCGACCCGACGTTGGATGTGCCGCCCTTGCCGGACCTTCCGGATCTGCCGCCGCCGCCCGCCCCGAACGAGGGGCCGAGTGTTGCCGAGCAGATCCTCGGCAACACGGCGGTCAAGAGTTTCCTCCGGTCGGCGGCGTCGGCTGCCGGGCGGGAGATCTCGCGGAGCATCTTCGGTACCGGGCGCAGGCGACGGAGGTGAGTGCGCCCGGCACCGAGGTGGCGGTCAGTCGAACAGGACGACGCCGCGGATGTTCTTGCCCTCGTGCATGTCGATGTACCCCTGGGCGATGTTGTCGAGCGTGTAGGTGGTGGTGATCAGTTTGTCGAGCTCGAGCTTGCCGCTGCGGTACAGCTCGACCATCCACGGGATGTCGGCACTCGGCGCGGACGCGCCGAACAGCGAACCCTGGATGCGCTTCTGGTAGAGCGTGAGCTCGAGCAGGCTGACCGGGATGCCGATGTCGGTGCCCTTGCCGAGACCGGTGACGACGACGGTGCCCGCCTTGCGGATGGACGAAAATGCCTGCGCCACATGCTCACCAGTGGTCACGCCGACCGTCACGATCGCGGAGTCCGCGCCCTGACCATTGGTGAACGATCGGGCGATCTCGGTGGCCTCCTCCATCGTCGCGACCGCGTGGGTGGCGCCGAGTTCGAGGGCGGTGGTGCGCTTGAACTCGACCGGGTCGACGGCGATGATGTGCGCCGCGCCGGCGTGAGCCGCGCCCTGGACGGCGTTGATGCCGATCCCGCCGATACCCACCACGATGACCGTGTGGCCGGGATAGACCTCGGCGGAATTGACGGCCGCACCCCAGCCGGTACCGACACCGCACCCTAGGAGACAGAGCTTGTCCAGCGGGAGGTCCTTGTCGACCTTGACCGCGGAATCGACGTGCACGGTGGAGTACTCGCTGAAGGTGCCGAGCCCGCACATCTGCGCCACGGGGGTGCCGTCCATCGAGAGCCGGAAGCTCTCCGGATCGTCCGGGCGGCTTCCGCTCATGATGGTGGCGCCGCGGTCGCAGAGGTTCTGCAGCCCCTTCGCGCACCAGCGGCACCGCCCGCAGCCCGCGAGGAACGAGAAGATGACGTGGTCGCCGACCTCCCAGCCGTCGGTGTGCGGTCCGACCTCGACGACGATGCCGGAGCCTTCGTGACCGCCGCAGATCGGCAGGTGGCTGTAAGCGTGGTCGCCCTTGGCGAGGTGATCGTCCGAGTGGCACAGGCCGGACGCGAACATCTTGACCATGATCTCGTTCTGTCGTGGGCCGGCGAGTTCGAGCTCGACGACCTTGTAGGTCCCAGGTGCTTCGGTGATGACGGCGCCGCGGGTCTTCACAGGTTCCTCCCAGTGGACATAACAGTGTGTTGTGCATCACTATCAGTCCCGGCGGGTCCGCGTGGCGGATGTGATCCCACTCACTGGAATCGGTCAGGCGTCGGATTCGCGCGCCATGAGGTCGGCGACGGTCTCGCGGCGGATCAGCTCGCGAATGTGCCCGTCCCGCACCGCGACTACCGGTGGCCGGCCGACGCCGTTGTACGTCGAGGCGAGGCTGTGGTGGTAGGCGCCGGTGCACGGCACGGCGAGGACGTCCCCGGGATGCAGGTCGACGGGGAGTGAGACGTCCTCGGCGACGACGTCGCCGGCCTCGCAGTGCCGTCCCACCACGGTCACCGTGGTGTGGCGGCCCAGTGGATGCCGGTTGGCGATCACGACGTCGTACCGGGCGCCGTACAGCGCGACCCGGGGGTTGTCGCTCATGCCGCCGTCGACGGCGAYGAAGGTGCGTCCGCCGGCATGAGTCTTCGTCGACACAACGCGGTACAGGGTGACCCCGGCCCGGGCGACGATCGCCCGTCCCGGTTCGAGCACGATCTGTGGGCGGGGGAAGCGGTTGCGCGCGCAGGCGTCGTCGAGGGCGTCGTCGACGACGGCGGCCAGGACCGCCGGATCACACTCCGGGTCGCCGGGACGATAGGGCACGGCGTGTCCGCCGCCCAGGTCGAGGGTGGTCAGGATGACGCCGTGATCGCTGCGGATCTGCGCCATCTGCCCGACGAGGCGGGCGACGGCGGACCGGAAGTACTCGGCGTCGGCGATCTGGGACCCGAGATGGCAATGGAGGCCGACGAGTTCGAGGTTCGGCTGCTCGAGGACCAGTCGCGCGGCATCGCCCGCCTGATCGTGGGACAACGGGAATCCGAACTTCTGGTCGTCGACCCCGGTCGCCACCGCGCGATGGCCGTTGATGTCGATGCCGGGCGTGACCCGCACCAGCACCTGGACGCGCCGGTTCGCGATCGCGGTGAGGAGGCGGATCTCGGTGAGAGAGTCCACCACGATCCGACCCACTCCGGCGTCCACCGCGGCCCGCAGTTCCGTCGCGGTCTTGGCGTTGCCGTGCAGAATGATCCGAGCCGGATCGACGCCCGCGGACAGCGCGATCGCGAGTTCGCCGCCCGAGCACACGTCGATCGACAGCCCCTCGCGGGTCACCCAGTCCGCGACCGCGCGGATCATCAGGGCCTTGCCCGCGTAGGCGATCTCGGCCTCGGGGAACGCGGCGCGGTATGCGCGGCAACGGTGCCGCACGTCGGTCTCGTCGAGGACGTAGGTGGGTGTGCCGAACTGGTCGGCGATGTCGTCGAGCGCGACTCCGCCGACCCGGATCCGGCCCCGGTCGTCGTGGTCGGTGGTGGTCGGCCACAGCGCCGGATCCAGTCGCGGCGTCATCGTCGTGCGAAGGGACGGAAAGAGATCGAGCAGGGTCACCGGCGTCTCCTGAGGGTGCCCGCATCCAGGTGGAGCGGGGTCACCTTCAGGACTACGCCGGTCTCGTGCTCATCGGTCGGTTCTTGACGGGTACTTGACGGCGCCCGCCCGAGCCCTGACGCGCGGTTGACGCGCGGTGCGTCAGCCGCCCAGTTTCCGGTAGAACGTGCCGACGATCGGGGCGACGACGGCGCGCGGGCTGTACTGCCCGGCCACCGACATGCCCTTGCTCAGGATGCCCGGCACGATCCGCATCTTGTTCTCGGCCAGCGCGTCCAGCGAGACCTTCGCGACGTACTCGCTCGAGATCCACAGGAAGTCGGGGACCAGCTTGTCGACGATCGACGCCTCGGCGGGGTCGGGGGTCTCGGTGCGCACCGGGCCCGGCGCGAGCAGCGTGACGTTGACGCCGCTGCCCTTGAGTTCGCCGCGCAGCGACTCGGAGAACGTGTTCACGAACGCCTTGGTGGCGGCGTAGGTGGCGTTGTTGGGGATCGGCATGTTGCCGGCCGCCGAGCCCACCATCAGGATCGCGCCCGACTTGCGCGCCACCATGCCCGGCAGGACCGCGAGGGTGAGGTCGTGCACGGCGACGGAGTTGAGCTCGACCTGGTCGCGCTCGTACGACGGATCGAGCTCGCTCACGGGACCGAACGTCGCGATACCGGCGTTGTTGCACAGGATCGAGATCTCGCGCTCGGACAGCTCGGTCACCAGCGGGGCGCGGCCCTCGCGGTCGGACAGGTCCACGGCGCGGACCTCGACCTCGACGCCGTACTTCTCGCGCAGCTGGGCGGCGAGCTTCTCCATGACGTCGCCTCGGCGGGCGACGAGGATCAGCGAGTGTCCGCGCGCGGCCAGTTCGGCGGCGAGGGCCTCGCCGATGCCGGAGGAGGCGCCGGTCACGACCGCGCGGGCGTCTGGGGTGGGGTTCGGCAGGCTCACGAGAATGCAGCGTAGTCGGTGCCCGGATTCGTGGTGGTCATGCGCTCAGATGCTCGCCGCCAGCCGGGTGCCCTGCTCGATCGCGCGTTTGGCATCGAGTTCGGCGGCGACGTCGGCGCCGCCGATGATGTGCGTGGTCACACCGGCGACCGTCAGTTCGTCGACGAGGTCGCGCACCGACTCCTGCCCCGCGCAGATCACGACGGTGTCCACGTCGAGCGTCCGAGGACGCTCGTGCTTCTCGCCGAACGTGATGTGCAGACCGGCGTCGTCGATGCGCTCGTAGTTGACGCCCGACAGCTCGTGCACGCCCTTCGCCTTCAGCGCGGCGCGGTGCACCCAGCCGGTGGTCTTGGCGAGCCCGGCGCCGATCCGTCCGGGCTTGCGTTGCAGCAGGTACACCTCGCGTGGCGACGGTGCGGGCCGCGGCGTCGTCAGCGCACCGGGAGCGGACTCGGGATCGGTGACGCCCCACTCCTGCTTCCACTCCTTCAGGTCCAGAGTGGGGGAGTGCTCGTGGGTGAGGAACTCGCTTACGTCGACGCCGATGCCGCCGGCGCCGATCACCGCGACCGTCCTGCCGACCGGCTTCCTGTCCCGCACAACCTCGGCGTACGACAGCACCTTCGGGTGGTCGACGCCAGGGATGTTCGGGACGCGTGGGGTCACGCCGGTCGCGAGGACCACCTCGTCGTAGCCGGAGGCGATCAGGTCGGCGGCGGTGACGCGGGTGCCGAGCCGGACGTCGACACCCGCGAGGTCGAGTTGGCGGCGGTAGTAGCGGATGGTCTCCGCGAACTCCTCCTTGCCGGGGATCCTCTGCGCGATACCGAACTGGCCGCCGATGTCGTCACGTGCCTCGAACAGGGTGACGGTGTGGCCGCGTTGCGCGAGGTTGAGTGCCGCCGACAGTCCGGCCGGTCCGGCGCCGACGACCGCGAGGGTCTTCTTTCGTCGCGTCGGCAGCAGGACCAGCTCGGTCTCGCGCCCCGCACGCGGATTGAGCAGGCACGAGACGTGCTTGTTGACGAACGCGTGGTCGAGGCACGCCTGGTTGCAGGCGATGCAGGTGTTGATCTCGTCGGGTGCGCCGGCCTCGGCCTTGCGGACCCACATGGGGTCGGCGAGCATCGGCCGGGCCATCGAGATCAGCCGGGCGTCGCCGCGGGTGAGGATCTCCTCGGCGGTCTCGGGCATGTTGATGCGGTTGGACGCCGCGACCGGGATGGACACGTGCTTCGCGAGTTTGTCGGTGATGTCGGCGAACGCTGCGCGCGGTACCGACGTCACGATCGTCGGCACCCGCGACTCGTGCCAGCCGATGTCGGTGTTGATGATGGTGGCGCCGGCGGCCTCGACTTCCTGTGCGAGCGCGACGATCTCGTCCCAGCTCTGTCCACGCTCGACGAGGTCGGCCATCGACAGCCGGAACAGGATGATGAAGTGCGGGCCCACGGCGGCGCGGGTGCGGCGCACGATCTCGACAGCCATCCGGCGACGCTTCTCGGGGGTGCCGCCCCACTCGTCGGTGCGACGGTTGGTGCGCTCGGACAGGGACTGGTTGATCAAGTAGCCCTCGCCGCCCATGATCTCGACGCCGTCGTACCCGGCCGAACGGGCCAGACGGGCACAGCGGACGAAGTTGCGGATCTGCCAGCGCACGCCACGGCTCGTCAGGCGCCGCGGCCGGAACGGGTTGATGGGCGCCTTGATCGACGACGCGGACACACTCAGCGGCTGGTAGCTGTACCGGCCGGCGTGCAGGATCTGCAGCGCGATCTTGCCGCCCTCGTCGTGGACGGCGTGGGTGATGACGCGGTGCCGACGGGCCTCGAACCGGTTGGTGAGCTTCGCGCCGAAGGGCAGCAGCCAGCCCGTCCGGTTGGGGGCGTAGCCGCCGGTGACGATGAGGCCGACGCCGCCGCGGGCGCGTTCGGCGTAGAACTCGGCCAGGCGGGCGGTGTTCTTCGCGCGGTCCTCGAGGCCGGTGTGCATCGACCCCATGATCACGCGATTCCTCAGCGTCGTGAATCCGAGGTCGAGTGGCGAGAGCAGATGCGGGAACTGGGAAGTCATGCCGGGCCTTTCGGTCAGGTCAGGGCTGTGAAGAAGAATCGGGATGCTGTTCGGATTCGAGGGCGGCGAGCACCTCGGTGCACCAGCCGACGAACCCTTCCTCGACGCGGATGCCGCCGCGCAGGACGAGGTACTGGTGCAGGACGGACCCGGCGCGACGGCGGGATTCGGGAAAGTCGTGGTCCTGGATCCTGCGGTACAGGTCCAGGCGTGCGACGTGCTCGTCGCGGTGCCGGCGCACCTCTGCGATGAGCGACGCCATGTCGCCGTACGCGGCGCCGCGGATCTTCACGGCGAGTTCGTTGCGCAGGTGGCCGGGCTCGGTGGGCTCGGCGATCCAGCGGGCCAGCTCGGCCCGGCCCGCGCTGGATACGCGGTACACCTTCTTGTCCGGGCGGCCGTCCTGTGCGATCGCCTCTCCCGTGACCCAGCCGGCGTCGTCCATCCGCTTGAGTACGCGGTAGATCTGCTGGTGGGTGGCACTCCAGAAGAAGCCGATCGACTTGTCGAATCGGCGCGCGAGTTCGTATCCGGAGCCGGACTGCTCGCTGAGGGAGACGAGGATCGCGTGTTCGAGTGCCACGTCCCCAGTCTGTATGCAACGAGGTGAATATGCAACTGTGCGTATAACGCGTGCGGGGTGCCCCGGACCTAGTTCGGTCCGGGACACCCCGAGGTCACGCGCGTCGGGTCAGACGAGGCGCTCGCCCTTCCTGCGGGCGGCGGCCCACTCGCGGACGGCGCCGCGGGTGATGACGAACAGTGTCGCGGCGACGACGATCGGCCATATCAGGACGTAGACGGTCAGGAACACGGTGTTCACAGGTACTCCTCTGTAATCGGATCGAGTCTGCAGTCGGATCGAGCCGGGGCCGGTTCGGAGCGGTCAGCCCCGGACGGCCGCTTCCCCCAGCGACGGACGGTCGTCGTCGATGTCGGTGGACCCGGGCTCGCTGTCGAAGTCGCCGACCCGTTCCTTGATCGTCGCGAAGTCGAACGATTCGGGGTTGCGCACCGACATCACGTAACAGACCACCGTGCTCACGGCGTACGCGACGAGTGAGCCGCTCAGGGTGGCGTAGTCGTGCAGGAAGCCGATGCCGAAGGGCGCGACCACGACGATCGCGACCGCGCCGACGATCTTCGCGACGCGCAGTCCGAAGAACCCGAAGGCCATCAGGGCGAGCACCACACCGACGCCGACGACGGACACGACGTCGATGAGGAACCCGCTCGCCCCGTCGGTGGGGAACCAACCGAAGCGCACCGGCAGGAACGTGGCCACTGCGGCGAGGGTCGAGATCGTGAACGCCTTGTTGGAGACCTTGTTCCAGTAGAAGCTCGCGATCACCGGGAAGACCAGCGCGCCCCACAGGGCGCCGACGAACACCAGGAGATCGAGAATGTTGAGTCGCATGCTCGCGAACGCCACGGCCAGCGCGGTCGCGACGACCATGGTGGCGCGGCCGATCAGCAGCATCCGGCGTGGATCGGCGGCCGCTCGGCCGGCGACGGTGTGGCCGTACCCGTCGGTCATGACGATCGACGACAGCGCCGCCAGATCGGAGTCCGCGGTGGACGACAAGGCTCCGAGGATGAGCAGGAAGAACAGTGCGACCAGTACCGCCGGCAGGTAGGTGCCCGCCATCTGCGGAATGAGGTTGTTGACGTCCCCGTCCAGCGGATCGCTGCCCAGGTACAACGCGAGGACGCCGAACATGCCGATGCCGATCACCGTGGCGCCGTATCCGACCGCGGCGGTGATGAACGTCGGTTTGATGAGGTCCTCGCGGACCGCGAACAGTCGCTGCGCGATGGTCTGGTTTCCGATCGCGTAGGCGAGGACGGCGGCGATGTAGGGGGCGCCCTGATTGAAGAACGCCTCACTCGAGAAGAAGTTGCCCTGGGCGGGAGTCAGATTCGCGGCACCCGTCTCGAACGCTGCCGGGAATCCCGCGGCGAAGAAGACGATCGGGATCAGGATGGCGACGGCGCCGAGCATGCCCAGTAACTGGATCACGTCGGTCAACACGGAGGCCCGGAATCCCGACCACAACGTGTACAGCAGCACACCGCCCGCGATGACGAGCGCACCCTGGATGAAGTTGAGCGGTGACAGCAGGGAGATGAGTACGCCGCCCGCGAGGAAGTTCGACATCAGGCTGATGAGGCTGCCGACGACGTTGGATCCGGCCAGCATGAGCTGGCTCGATCGCCCGTGCCGGGCGTACATGATCTCCGCGAGGGTGTGGGCCCGGGGCGCCAGTCGCCGATGCGTACATCGACGATGCCCAGATCCAGGTGGCCGTCATGCTGGCCGCGGAGATGCCGAAACCGACCTGGTTTCCGGCCGTCATGAAGTTGTCGGCGTTTTCCCTCTTCCGGCCGATGCGGAGGGAGATGAGAAATGTTCCGCCGTAGAAGAACACTAGCCTGCCGCTTTCACGGTAATTCGGCTGAACACCTGTGTCACTGACGAAGAAAGGTGCTCCGACCTGCGATAATTCGACTTGTCTAAGGTTGAACAATCGCGTGATCAAGGAGCACCTTTCAGGCACCTTTCAGGTGGCCAAGTCTACGTCCCCGTA
>NZ_JBFRDL010000027.1:0-57642 GCF_052113525.1 Rhodococcus sp. TAF43 | reverse complement strand
GGTCTCCGAGCGTGTCGAGGCTCTGGTGCAGGAACTGGGCAAGGACGCCCAGGTCGGCTTCCACGGCCACGAGAACATGGGGCTCGGCGTCGCCAACTCGATCGCCGCGGTCCGTGCCGGTGCCAGGCAGATCGACGGCAGCACCCGGCGTTTCGGCGCGGGTGCGGGTAATACGCCGGTCGAGGCGTTCGTCGGGGTGTGCGACAAGATCGGCGTCAAGACCGGAATCGACTTCTTTGCGATCGCCGACGCCGCCGAGGACATCGTGCGGCCGGCGATGCCGGCCGAGTGCCTGCTCGACCGGCAGGCGCTGATGATGGGCTATGCCGGGGTGTACTCGAGCTTTCTCAAGCATGCCGAGCGCCAGGCCGAGCGTTACGGCGTCTCCGCCGCGGAGTTGCTGGTCCGGGCCGGCAGGCGCAAGCTCGTCGGCGGCCAGGAGGACCAGTTGATCGACATCGCACTCGAATTGCAGCGCGAGTCCGCGGCCCGTTAGGTCGGACGCCCGTTCGGCCCGATGTCACACGCGTTCGGTTGGACTGACCCGATGTGACATCGGGCCGTCGTCGTCACCGGCGGCGCGGGAGGACGGGACGAGACGAGGGGCGCACATCCTGGTCGATGCGCGCCCCTCGTCTCGTGTGATCGCCTACTGCGACAGTGTGTCGCGCACCTCGAGGATGCCCTCCAGCACCGCGTGATCGATGCTGCTGAGCAGGCGCGGGCACGTCTGCCGGGACCCGGTCTGCCCACCGGCGCCGGTGAACTCCGGGCACACCTCGGCAGGATCGGCCTGCCACTGGATGCTGGTGTGCTTGTAGCTGTTCTTGCGAACCAGCACGCACGTCCCGCACGCGCGGCATTCCACCTCCTGCAGACCGTCCTCGAGGTAGGTCTGCAGGTCGACGGCGGTCTGCGTGCGGACAGCCTCGACCCGGGCCGGACTGTCGGCGAAGTTCGGGGACTTGGCCCAGGTCGAGGTCATCGTCACACTCCCGTCTTGTGCTCGTTCTCCGCGGCCTCGGCGGCGGCCTTCTCCTCCGCCTGCCGCGCCAGGTTCGCGTCGACCTCACGCTGCCAGGCCTCGACGGCCTTGGTGGTGTCGATCTCGAACTCGAAGCGCTGCGTCGCCTTCTCGTCGATGTCGGCGACGTCGACGTAGAACTGGTCGTACCAGCGGCGCAGCTGGTACACCGGGCCGTCCTCCTCGCACAGGAGCGGGTTCTCGATCTTGGTCTTGTTCTTCCAGATCGCGACGTCCTGCTCGAAGCCCATTGCCACGCCCTCGGTGAACTTACGGGCGAGCTTGTTGCTGGTGGCGTCGTCGAGGCCCTTCGGCTTCTCCACGCTCACGCCGTACATGAGCATGAACGAGTCCTGCGTGACCGGGTAGTGGCAGTTGATCAGGACGCTCTCGACCTTGTACCCGCTGTAGTTGTTGTGCAGCCAGTTGACCATGTACGACGGGCCGAAGTAGGACGCCTCGGAGTCGAGCACCGAATCGCCGTACTGCGTGCCCATGCTCCCGACGTCCGGCCGGCCGTGGTTCTGCAGGTACTGGGTCGCGACGTGGCCCTCGAAGACGTTCTTGAAGTACTTCGGGAAACCGAAGTGGACGTAGAAGAAGTGCGCCATGTCCACGACGTTGTCGACGATCTCGCGGCAGTTGGAGCCCTCGACGAGGATCCGGTTCCACTGCCAGTCGGTCCACTCGTCGGTCATGACCTGCGGCAGCTCCGGGATCGTGACGTCGTCCGGCGGGGGGTTGCCCTCGGGGTCGTTCCAGATGAACAGCTGCTTGTTGCGCTGCAACGTGGTCCACGAACGGGTCCGCGCGATCGGCGGCACGCGACGGGCGTACGGGATGTCCGTGCACTTGCCGTTGCCGCCCCAGCGCCAGTCGTGGAACGGGCACGCGACGGAGTCACCCTTGATCTCGCCCTGACTCAGGTCGCCACCCATGTGCCGGCAGTATGCGTCGAGCACGTGCAGCTTGTTCTGGCTGTCGGCGAAGACCACCAGCTTGGTGCCGAACGCCTCGACCGCGTGCGGCTTGCCGTCGAGAAATTCGCTCTCCAGGCCGATGCAGTGCCAACCGCGTGCGAAACGCGTCTGCGGAGCTCCCACATCGATCTCACGAATCTGCGCCATCAGTACCTCACATCCCTTCTAGCTGTTGCTAGAACACGTTATAGAACTTCGTCGGATTCCGCTAGATTTCGCGTGCTTGGTATCCCCATCGACATCCTGTTACCAGTGGAATTCCGGTTTTCTCGACACGGAAGAGAACGTGTTCTAGTCTCAGGTCAAGTGAACATCTCTTACAGACGGGAGCGTCCAGTGGGTGACCATGACAGCCGCGAGGTGATGCGGCGGATCGACGCGCTACTGCCGGTGCTGCGTGAACGCGCACAGGAGACCGAGGATCTGCGTCGCATTCCCGACGAGTCCATCAAGGCGCTGCAGGAGACCGGGTTCTTCCGCCTGCTCCAGCCGAAGCAGTGGGGCGGCTACGAGGCCGATCCGGTCACCTTCTACACCGCGGTCCGCACTTTGGCGAGCGCCTGCGGATCCACCGGTTGGGTCGCCGGCATCATCGGTGTCCACAACTGGCACCTCGCACTGTTCGACCAGCAGGCGCAGGAAGACGTGTGGGGCCAGGACACCGACGTCCGGATCTCCTCGTCGTACGCGCCGATGGGCGCCGGCGTCGTCGTCGACGGCGGCTACAAGGTCAACGGCAAGTGGTCGTGGTCGTCCGGTTGCGACCATGCCGACTGGGCGATGCTCGGCGGACCGGTCATCAAGGACGGCCGTCCGGTCGACTTCGTCACCTTCCTGATCCCGCGCAGCGACTACACGATCAACGACGTGTGGAACGTCGTCGGCCTGCGCGGCACCGGTAGCAACGACATCGTGGTCGAGGACGTCTTCGTCCCCACGCACCGCGTGCTGAGCTTCAAGGCGATGAACGACCACACCGCCGCCGGCCTCGCGGTCAACACCGCGCCGGTGTACAAGATGCCGTGGGGCACCATCCACCCCACCACGATCTCGAGCCCCATCGTCGGAATGGCCTACGGCGCCTACGAGGCTCACGTCGAGCACCAGGGCAAGCGCGTGCGCGCGGCCTACGCCGGCGAGAAGGCCAAGGACGACCCGTTCGCCAAGATCCGGATCGCCGAGGCGTCCAGCGACATCGACGCCGCGTGGCGTCAGCTGTCGGGCAACGTCGCCGACGAGTACGCCCACCTGCTCGCGGGTGAGGAGGTACCGATCGAGCTGCGCCTGCGGGCCCGTCGCGACCAGGTGCGCGCCACCGGTCGTGCGATCGCCTCGGTGGACCGACTGTTCGAGAACTCGGGTGCGACCGCTCTCACGAACGGCACTCCGATCCAGCGCTTCTGGCGTGACGCGCATGCCGGACGCGTGCATGCTGCGAACGACCCCGAGCGTGCGTACGTGATGTTCGGTGGCGCCGAGTTCGGCCTGCCGCTCACCGACACGATGGTCTAGGGGGCACCGATGACAGCCACCGAAGCCATCGAGCTCTCCTACGAGTCGACCTCGCGGTTCGCGCAGGTCCGCCCGGACCTGAAGCTGCACTACCACGAGGCGGGGGTCGGCAACGGCCCCACGATCGTGCTGCTGCACGGCGGCGGCCCGGGTGCGTCGTCCTGGTCCAACTTCGCCAGGAACATTCCCGTTCTGGCGCAGCAGTTCCACGTGATCGCCGTCGACCAGCCGGGCTACGGCCAGTCCGACAAGCCCACCGAGCACCCGCAGTACTTCCGGCACAGTGCGTCGGCGTTGAAGGACCTGCTCGACACGCTCGGCATCACCGATCGTGTTCACCTGCTGGGCAATTCGCTCGGCGGTGGCGCTGCGGTCCGATTCGCCCTGGACTACCCGGAGCGGGCCGGACGGCTCGTGCTCATGGGACCGGGCGGCCTCAGCGTCAACCTGTTCGCGCCGGACCCCACCGAGGGAGTCAAGAACCTCGGCAAGTTCAGCTACCAGCCGACGCGGGACAACCTCGAGGCGTTCCTGCGGATCATGGTGTTCGACCAGAAGCTGATCACCGACGAGTTGATCGACGAGCGGTTCGCCGCGGCGAGCGCTCCGGAATCGCTGGCGGCCGCGAAGGCGATGGGGAAGTCGTTCTCCAGTTCCGAGTTCGAACTCGGCATGCTGTGGCGTGACGCCTACAAGCTGCGCCAGCGGGTGCTGCTGATCTGGGGTCGCGAGGACCGGGTCAATCCGATCGACGGCGCCCTGGTGGCGCTCAAGATGATCCCGCGCGTGCAGCTGCACGTGTTCGGTGGGTGCGGCCACTGGGCTCAGCTCGAGAAGTTCGACGAGTTCAACCGTCTCGCAGCGGACTTCCTTCTCGACGGAGGTAAGTGATGGGTATTCGTTCACTGGCGTACATGCGCATCGAGGCCACCGACATGGCCGCGTGGCGCGAGTACGGTCTCAAGGTTCTCGGGATGATCGAGGGCAAGGGCACCAACTCCGACGCCCTCTACCTGCGCATGGACGACTACCCGGCTCGCCTCGTCATCGTTCCCGGTGAGCGCGACGGGCTCTACTCCGTCGGCTGGGAATGTGCGAATGCCGAAGGTCTGCAGGAGATTCGTGAGCGCCTGGCCAAGGCCGACTGGGAGTTCGAGGAGGGCACCAAGGAGGAGGCGGCCGAACGCAACGTCGTCGAGTTCATCAAGTGCCGTGACGCCTCCGGTTCCCGCCTGGAGATCTTCCACACCGTCGCTCTGCAGCACCGCCGCATCGTGAGCCCGTACGGACACAAGTTCGTCACCGGCGAGCAGGGTCTCGGGCACGTCGTGCTCGCGACCAAGGACGACGAGGCGGACCTCGAGTTCTACCGCGACGTCCTCGGGTTCAAGCTGCGCGACTCGATGCGACTGCCTCCGCAGGTCGTCGGGCGTCCGGCAGACGGGGAGCCGGCCTGGCTGCGCTTCCTCGGTTRCAACCCGCGTCACCACAGCCTCGCGTTCGCGCCGCTGCCGAACCCCACCGGGATCGTGCACCTGATGGTCGAGGTCGAGAACTCCGACGACGTCGGACTGTGCCTCGATCGCGCGCTCCGCAAGAACGTGAAGATGTCGGCGACGCTCGGCCGTCACGTCAACGATCTGATGCTCTCGTTCTACATGAAGACCCCGGGCGGATTCGATGTCGAATTCGGTTGTGAGGGGCTCGAGGTGGAGGACGAGAAGTGGATCGCGAAGGAGAGCACCGCTGTGAGTCTGTGGGGGCACGACTTCACGGTGGGGTTCAAGTAAATGTCCGGCCATGAGACGTCCAGAGTGGGAACGGGAACGGAGATCGATCCGCGACAGTTCCGGACCGTCCTCGGTCAGTTCTGCACCGGCGTCACGATCATCACGACCATGGACGACGGTGCGCCCGTCGGGTTCGCGTGCCAGTCGTTCGCGGCATTGTCGCTCGAACCGCCTCTGGTGCTGTTCTGCCCCACCAAGGGGTCGCGGTCGTGGGCGGCGATCGAGCGGACCGAGCGATTCTGCGTCAACGTGCTCGCGGAGGAACAGCAGTCCACCTGCGCCCGGTTCGGGTCGCGGGAACCGGATAAGTTCGCCGGAATCGACTGGACTCCATCGCCGTTGGGGTCGCCGATCCTCGACGGCTCGCTCGCGCACATCGACTGCACGGTCGAGACGGTGCACGACGGCGGCGACCACTACGTGGTCTTCGGACGGGTCCACTCGATGAGTGAGATCAAGACCGAGAGGCCGCTGCTGTTCTACCGCGGCCAGTACACCGGGATCGAGCCGGACAAGACGGTGCCGGCGAAGTGGCGGGACGACCTCGAGGCGTTCCTCACGACCGCCAGCGAGGACACCTGGTTGTAGGCTCCGCCCATCGGGGGATAGCTCCATCAGATGATGGATTGGGGAAAGAGTTGAAGGGTCCCTTCACACGCTCACCGCGTGTGAAGGGACCCTTCAGCCGTTGGGGCAGGGGTTCAGATCATCAGGGCGGTGAAGCGCCAGTCGAGCGCCGGGCGGTCCGCGCCGCCGCCGCTGCGGGCGTGGACGATCGAGCGAAGGTGCACGGCCCACGCGTCACCGATCGGGTCGGCCGCCACCACCTCGAGGGTGCTGGTGAGTGTGTCGCTCTCCCGGACCGGGCCGGTGTGGTCACAGGATTCCCAACCCAGCACGGTCACCAGGTTCGGTAGCGCCCGCACCGCCTGTGCAAGCGCGATACCGATCGTGTGCCCGCCGTAGACCAATCGGGATCCGCCGACGCGCTCGTCGTGATGGACGGCGGCGATGTTCAGGCTGAGCCGAGCCAGTTCGGGTGCACTGGTGACGACGTCGCCACTGTTGGCGAACTCCGTACCCACAAGGTCGGGGGAGAAGCGCTCGCCGGGAACTCGGTCTCGATAAGTGTTCAGGTTCCAGTTGTCGGGGACCGACCACGCGGGGGCGTCCGACGGTCCGATCGAGGACAGGTCGTCCGCGTGAACGACGCGTGTCGGGTCGGGGGCGTCGCTCAGCGGGAGCATCGCGCACCGGTAGAAGTCGAGGACAGTCCGCCCGTCCTGGTCGGTGGTGGTCATCCGGAGCGCGGCCAGCCCGGTGGGTGGGCGACCCGGACGAGCTGAGTTCTCGCGTAGGCCGATGACCTCCGTCCTCGTGTACAGGGTGTCGGCGAGGTGAGGGAACCGGTGGAAGCGGAGTCCTCGATAGAAGAGGTTGGCCTTCACGTGGTGCGTGGCCAACGTCGACTGCCCGATCGCGATGTCGCACACCAGACCCGGGTTGACGACCGCAGTGGGTGCCCCCGTGACCGCCCGCGACAGGTGGGTGTCGAGCGCGAGCCGGATCCGGTCGCCGAGGATCACCTGATGCGCTGCGGAGAGGCCGTCTGTGAGGGTGACGCCGGGGGCTGTGTCGAACACCGTCCCGACGGACAGGTCGTCGAAGTAGGGCCCCCCGACGATGTGTGCTCCGGGCATGTCGTCAGACTCCGATCTGCGCAAGTGTGCGCCTGGCAGCGACCGCGACCGCCTCGTCGAGCATCTGCCCGTCCAGCTGTGCCGCCCCGGCCCCGGCGGTTGCGGCCTCGGCCATCGCGTCGAGGATTCGACGGGCCCGGTCGACAGCTTCGGTTGTGGGCGTGAAGATTTCCATGGTTGCCTCGACCTGTTCGGGGTGGATGACCCATTTTCCGTCGAAACCGAGGTCTCGGGTCCACTGCGCCGCCGCGCGGAAGGCGGCGTGGTCGGCGATGGACAGGTGTGGGCCGTCGATCGCTTGGATATCTGCGGTTCGGGCGGCGATCAGGATGCGGTCCTGGACGTGCACCCAGAGTTCGGGCGCGAACCCGCCGCCTCGGCCGAGCGCGGCGCCCAGGTCGGCGTATCCGATCACGACACTGTCGAGTCGCGCGGTTGCGGCGCAGATCTCGTCGATCGACGAGACACCTTGAGGAGTCTCCACGAGGGCCTGCAGCCGGGCGGGCGAGCCCAGTTCGGTGAGCACCCGGTCGGCTGCGACCAGGTCGGTCGCGGTGTCGACCTTCGGCAGCACGATTCCGACGTTGTCGAGCGCACCGATCGCCCCCAGGTCGTCGGCGCCCCACGGGGTGCCCAGTCCGTTGACACGGACGGTGACCATTCGGTCGGGTCGGTGTTCCCCGAGGAGTCGGCACACCGAGGTGCGTGCCTCGTCCTTGCGCGCAGCCGTGACGGCGTCCTCGAGATCGAGCACCACCTCGTCGGCGGTCGATGCGAGGGCCTTGAGGATCTTGCGTTCGTCCGATCCAGGGGCGATCAGCGCACAGCGTCGGCGGTTCGGTGTTGTGGTGCTGCTCATTTCGCCTCGGCTTCCCCGAGAACGCCTGATTCGACGAGGTCGTCGATGGTTCTTGAATCCAGACCGGCTGCCGTCGCAACGTCGCGGGTGTGTGCTCCGGACACCGGCGCCGCGGCGGCATCGGTGTACACGCCGGACCAGCGGAGCGGGGAACGCGAGGTGAGCATGGTGCCGATTCCCGGCTGAACAACTTCCTGCACGACACCGTCGCCGTCGAGGCAGCGGATATCGGCGGCGACCTCGGCGAGCGTGCGGTAGGCGCTCCACAGCACGCGGGTCCCATCGAATTCGGCCTCCAGCTGTGCGAGGGAGCGGGCCGCGAACCACGGTTGCAGCACAGCCGTGATGGCATCCCGGGCCGCGTACCGGTCGGCCTCCACACTCAGGTCCAGTCCGCGGTGTCGTTCGAGTGCGGAGAAGATGTCGGCGGTGCCGGTGACATCGACGAGTGCCCGCCACTGACCGGTCGTCAGCCCGACAATCATGACGGCCCGACCGTCGGCGGTGGGGAAGTCTGCGCCGTAGCTACCGAACAGCGCATTGCCCTGACGTCCCCGCGCTGCACCGCTGCGGTCGGCTTCCGCGACCCACCCCATGCTCGCGACCGCGGACAGTGCGACATCACCCAGTGCCAGTTGTAGATACGAGCCCTGACCGGTCTGGTCGCGACGACGCAGCGCCGTCACCAGTCCGAGTGCGGCGTACAGCCCGGTGAGAAGATCCCACGCCGGCAGAACATGATTGACCGGGGTGTCTGAACTCGGGGCTCCCGTCATGAGCGGCAACCCGACTTCCGCGTTGACGGTGTAGTCGACGGCGGGAGTTCCGTCGGCGTGGCCCTCGACGTGCAGATGGATCAGGTCGGGGCGGCGCCGGGTGAGGACGGTGTTGTCCAGCCACGGTGCGTGTGCGGCGTTCTCGAGCAGAATCCCGGAGTCGGCAACCAGATCGGTGACGAAGCCCCGACCGGCTTCGCTGCGTAGGTCCACGGTCACCGACTTCTTCGCCTGGTTGAGGCCGGCCCAGTAGAGGCTGGCACCGTCATCGGTGACGGGCCAGCGGTTGCCGTCGACGGCACCGGAGATCGGATCGACGCGGATCACCTCGGCGCCGAGTTCGGCGAGGACGCGTCCGGCAGTCGGCCCGGCGACGAACGACGACATGTCGACGACGCGGATGCCGTTCAGCGGTCGTGCGGTCATGACACCCTCTCGAAGATCGCCGTCAGTCCCTGCCCGCCGCCGATGCACATCGTCTCCAGCCCGTAGCGCACGTCGCGGCGCTGCATCTCTCGCAGCAGTGTCGTGAGGATACGCACGCCGGTGGCACCTACGGGGTGCCCCAGCGAGATTCCCGATCCATTGACGTTGGTTCGCTCACGGTCGGCGGCACCGAAGTTCCACTCCCGCATGCAGGCCAGTGCCTGCGCGGCGAAGGCCTCGTTGAGTTCGATCAGATCGATCCGGGACAGGTCCAGTCCGGCGCGCTCGAGAGCCCGTGCCGTCGAAGGAACCGGACCGATGCCCATGATCGACGGGTCCACACCTGCGACTGCCCACGTGACGACACGGGCGAGCGGGTTCAGCCCCAGCCGGTCCGCATTCTCCCGTGTGGTTACGAGACAGGCTGCAGCGCCGTCATTCTGGCCGCTCGCATTGCCGGCGGTGACGGTTGCGTCCGGGTCGGTCCGCGCCATCATCGGCCGCAGTCGGCCGAGGGATTCGACGGTGGTGTCGGCTCGGGGATGCTCGTCCCGCTTGATCGTCTCGGTGCCACCACCTTTGACCGGGACCTCGACCGGCACGATCTCCTCCGCGAACTTGCCTGTCCGGATCGCCGTCACCGCGCGCCGGTGCGAGGCGACGGCGAGTTCGTCCTGCTCCTGGCGGCTGATGCCGAACGTACGTCGCAGATTCTCGGCGGTCTCGAGCATACCGCCGGGAACCGGGTAGTTCCGTCCCCCCGCGGTGACGCGTCCGCGGGCCAGGCGGTCGTGCAGGGCCGCTGGTGCCCCCTTGGCGCCAAAGCGCATGGACTCGGTGTAGTACTCGGCGCGGCTCATGGATTCGACGCCACCCGCGATGATGAGATCGGCGACGCCGGTCTGGACTCGCATGGCAGCGTCGAGTACCGCCTGCAGACCGGAGCCGCAGCGCCGGTCCAACTGCTGGCCCGGCACGGTGACCGGCAGTCCGGCATCGAGTGCGGCTACCCGGCCGATTGCGGGGGCCTCGCCGTTGGGATAGCACTGTCCGAAGATGACGTCGTCGATCGCCTCGGGTGCGACGCCCGTGCGCCGAATCAGCTCGGCGATCACCCGGGCGCCCAGATCGGCGGCGGGAACGTCGCGGAACACCCCGCCGTACCGCCCGACAGGCGTGCGCAGCGGCTCGCAGACTACGACATCGGTTGCTGACGGTGAGTTACTCACTGCGGAAATCCCTTTCACGATCCGTCCATTGCTGCGCCCAGTCGCGCAGTTCCACGGCCCGGATCTTGGTGCCGTTGCCGCCCACCGTGGTGGGCATCTTCTCGATCACGTGGATGGCCGACGGCACCTTGAACGCCGCCAGCGAATCCGCACACCACTGCCGTAGGGCGGCGGATGCGACCGTGGCATTCTCGACGGGAACGATGAACCCGACGGCCTGGGTGTAACCACCGGGCCCGGTGATGCCGACGACCTTCGCGGTTTGCACATCCGAGTGCGTCGCGAGGCGCGTCTCGATCTCGGCGGGGTCGACGAGGAACCCGCGCAGCCGCAACGCATCCCCGGCACGACACACGTAGGTGAACCCACCATCGCCGGTCGCGACCGCCAGATCACCGCTGTGGAACCACCCGTCGGCGGTGAATGCCTGTGCTGCGGCGTCCGGATTACCCAGGTATGCGTCCGTGACGTTCGGTCCGCGAACCTGGAGTTCACCCTGTTCGCCGTCGGGCACCACGGAGTCGTCGTATGGGTCCGCGATTCGGATCGAGATCTCAGGGCCTACGGGTCGTCCGCCACCGTTCCACCGCACCGCCTCGGGATCGTCGGCGTTCCAGAAGAGCATGAGCGAGAACACCTCCGACGATCCGAACACTCCGGTGGTGAACGCGTCGAACTCGTCTCGCGCCCAGCGCGCAATCTCGTGCGAGCGACCGAGGAAGTCCGCGATGCCGAGCCACTTCAAGGACGAGAGGTCCCCGCGGACGTCCTGCCAGGTGTCGTGGATCCTGCCGTAGAGATCGTCGCCGCCGACGATGTGCGACACCCGCTCGGATTCCATCGCGCGCAGCGTGGTGACGGGATCGAACACCGGAACCATGAGCACGGTTCCACCGCCCGCCAAGGTCGCCATTGCGGTGTTGAAGCCGAACACACCGGACAGTGGGAGCACGCACAACGTCACGTCACCGGGCACGATGGCCATTCCGGCCGCATCCGCCCGGGCATGCTGTACGACGGCCGATTCCCGGTGCGCGGCCAGCTTGGGGGTACCCGTCGATCCGGATGTCGTGAAGGCAACGGCGAGCGGGTCATCGGGATCGCCGAGATCCCCTGCCACAGTCTGGGTTGCGGTCACCGGCGTGCGCGGTGCCGACGCCCCGCCCGTATCGCCGCTGCCGGCTTGCCATGATCCGGAGCCGAGATCGAATGCCGCGGCGTCGAAATCGGCCGCGGGGCCGAGACCAGGAGTCCGCACCACCGCCAGTGTCGGGGCATCGGCATTGCCGTCGGTGGCCGAGACGGCCTGGCGGAGCATGCCGAACAGATCGAGTCCGTGGAAGCTGTCGGCGACGGCCACTACGGCAGGCCGTGCCGAGCGGAGCACGTGCTCGATCTCGCCGACGTTGTAGCGGGTGTTGATGCCGATGACGTGGGCGCCGAGTGCCGATGCCGCGAACTGCCAGACGACCGCGTCCGACCAGTTCGGAAGGAACACCGCGACACACTGCCCGCGTCGGAGGCCGACCTCGGCCAGTTCGGTCGCCAGCAACCGCACTCGGTCGCGAAGCCGGGTTCTTGTGGTGGTGACGATGCCCGGACCGACCAGGTCGATGGCTGCGGTCGCCTCGGGGGCTGCGGCGACGAACTTGTCGAGGAACGATGCGAGAGTCTCGCGAGTCATGATGCTGCCTCCGCTCGTGTCGAGCGGGGGACGTCCGCCAGTTCGCCCAGCCACGTGGCCGCGACGTCGGCGAAGTCCTCGACTTCCTCCATCGGATAGTGGCCGATCCCCGCCAACATCGTGAACCGGGCACCGCGGATGCGGGACGCGTCGGCCCTGACCGTGTCAGGAGTGATCCATGGATCCTGTTCTCCCGCAATCATGTGCACGGGACATGTCGTCAGGCACAGTCGCTCACGCACGTCGTGCCCGCCCCAGCCGATGAGGTCGGACGACGAGATCACCGGATCCTCACGACGGTGCATGGTGGCAATCAGATCCGCCCGGTCGGCGGGAACGGTATCGCCCACCGAGGCCAGGGTGCCGAGGTATGTCCGTTCACCGCGTGACGGTCCGGCAACATCCTCGAGTTCGCGGCGCAGGCCTGCCACGTTCACGCGGCCGGGCCCCGCCTCGGCGGCCATCGCGATCGCGCCCGCCAGGGGGCGCTCCGGGCGCGTGGCGAGGTCGAGCGTCAGCTTCCCCCCGATCGAGCAGCCGATCACGTACGGGCGTCCGATGCCGAGAGCGTCGAGCAGCTTCCACAGCCAGTCGCCGTACGCCGTGAGATCGGTGACCGGACCGTTGGCGGCGGGCTCGGACCGGCCATGCCCGGGTAGGTCCGGCACGACCACTCGATACCCCTTGTCCGCGAGAGCGGACGCGACATGACGCCACTGCACACCGTTCTGGCCAGCGGTGTGGATGCACAGCACCGTAGGAGTGGCGTCGTCGGTCGCGGTGGATCCGTTGGCCGGGTGGACGATCTCGACGAAGCCCAGAGCCGAGTCGATGAGCAGATAGCGGGCCTCGATCACAGCTGTGCCTCCCGAGCGATCGTTCGCGCGTGCGCGATGAGGATGTTGAGGGGCTTGGTCAGTCGCAGGTACTCGTAACCGCTTCCCGTGGAGGAGAACTCACCGGTGATGGCGCGGCGCATGAAGTCGTCGCGGTCGCCCAGAACCACGTCCACCCAGGTGTGCCCGGGCGCGACGAAGGTGAAGGTCGCACCTCCAGGCGTGCGGGGGCTGACGTCGATGATCCGGCCCCTGTACACGCGCAGGTGGACCTCGCGGTCGTCGCAGCGTAGTCCGATCGTCCCGTCCCACGTCGCGAGCGAGGACGCGAAGCCTGGGTCCGCACCGAGCGAGTCGCGCACGAGCGCACCCCATCGGGTGGTGCAGAAGTCGGTGGCGGGCACGCCTGGAGTGGACCCTCCGTCGCGAAGCCGCCACGTCTCCACGGACTCCTCGCGTACCGCGCTCACGTTGTCGCACAGGACAACCCGTCGGACGAGAACCGTGGTGTCCCCTTCCGTTACCACCCGGGTGATCACGGATTCGCTGCGGACACTGTCGTCGAGCCGGACAGGATCGCGCGTGCTCCAGGACAAGCGCTCACGCACCGCAGGCGCGATGGTCGGTGACGGTGCCAGCAGTTCGGCGACGGTCGGTCCCAGGAGGGATGTGCCCGCGGGCAGTGCGATGCCGGACTCGGTGAGCAGCGAGGCGACCCGGGCGTACCGGCTCTGTTCGCGGTCGCCTACCCGGAGCGTCGAACGTGAGGGTGCGCCGACGCTCATGACGTGGCCCGGCCGAGGAGTTCGTCGGAGATGATCCGCATCTGGATCTCGCTGGTGCCCTCGAAGATCTTCGTCAGGCGGGCGTCACGCCAGTGCCGCTCGACCTGGAAGTCGGTGGTGTAGCCGGCGCCTCCGTGGATCTGCACCGCCTCGCTGGTTACTCGTTCGGCCATCTCGGTGGCGACGAGCTTCGCCATCGACGCCTCGAGCGAGCAGCGCCGGCCCGTGTCGATGTCGGTGGCCACGGAGTACATCAGCTGGCGGGCTGCCTCGATGTCGGCGGCCATCTTGGCGATCTTGAAACGCAGGTGCTGGAAGTCGCCGATCGGCTTGCCGAACTGGTGCCGGGTGCGTACGTACTCGATCGAGTCCTCGAGCGCGGCGCGGGCCAGGCCGATCGCGCGGGCTGCCGTGTGTGCGCGACCGACCTCGAGGCCGCTCACGGCGAGGTAGAACCCCTTGCCTTCCTCGCCGAGCATCTTGTCGGCCGGAACGCGGAAGTTGTCGAATGCCAACTCCCATGTGCTCCAACCGAAGTAGCCGATCTTGCGGACCTTGTTCCCGGAGACACCTCGGGGAAACGATCCGCGTTCCTTCTCGATGAGGAAGGCACTGATGCCGGTGTGCGGCTTGGCGACATCCTTGTTCGGATCCGTGCGGACGAACAGCACGAGGTAGTCGGCATCGTCGGCGTACGTGCACCACATCTTGGTGCCGTTGACGACCCACTCGTTGCCGTCGCGTACCGCGCGGCACGAGATGTTCGCGACATCCGAACCGGCCTCGGCCTCTGACAGCGCGTACGCGCCGAGGTACTCGCCACGGGCGACCCGGGGCAGTAGCGCCGCCTCCTGTTCCGGGGTGAACCCGCCGCCCATGCCGTTGCCGCGGGCCAGCAGACCCGACACACTCATCCAGGCGCGGGAGAGTTCCTCGGCGACCAGGCAGTACTCGAATACGCCGAGGCCCAGTCCACCATGCTCCTCGGGGATCATGATCCCGAAGAAACCGATCTCGGCCATCGCTTGCTTCAGCGAGTCAGGGATCGTGCCCTGAACCGGGTCGAGTTCGTTCGCGATCGGAAGCACCTGCTTCATGGCGAACTCGCGCGCCAGGTCCCTGATCGCCAGGCGTTCTTCGGTGAGGTACCGCGGGGAATCGACACGCGGTTGTGAAGGTCGGTGAGTCATGCGCTCTCCTAGTCAAGATTAACGCTTGTTAACCAAGTAGAGCATGTGGCTGCATGAGGCGTCAACGGACCCGAACTCAGGCGAACTCGGCGGGAGGATCGGGCGGTCCGTCAGCTGGTTCGGTATCCGACCAGGTTGAGGGCGTAAACGCCGTGCGTGTCGGCGACTTCCTGTGCCGAGAGTGCTCCATCGATCCGGAACCACAGCGCGATTCCCGCGCACATGGTCAGGACCGCGGTGACTGCTTGGTGAACGTGGGGAACTTCGAATACGCCCTGGGCAACGCCCGCTTCGGCGATCGACACGAACAAGTGCTCCTGTGCGTCGCGAGAGCCGACGACGCGTTTGCGATCGACCTCTTCGAGATAGCGCAGTTCGGTGTTCGCAACGACGCAGGCTCGCTGGTTGCGGGCGGTGTAGAGGGCGTGGGCGGTGACAGCCGCGCGCCACTGGTCGGCCGGCTCGGGGCCGGCTTTTCGCAGTGCGTTACGGGTGGCGGTGAACTGTTCGTCGCTGGCGGCCCTCAGGATCTCGACCAGCAGTTCGGCTTTGTTCTCGAAGTGGTTGTAGACGTTGGCGGCGCTGCAGCCGGCGTGCGTTGCGATGTTTCGCATGGTCGCGCCGTGGAAGCCTGCCGCATAGAACTCGTCGAGCGCGGTCTCCAGGATGCGCTCACGGACGCCCTCGTGTGCCGCGGTGCGTGTCCTGGTCAGGGCATTCGCGCCCGATCGAGTGTTCATGTCTCGGAGGGTAGAGCGGTGCGCCCGCGCTGATCAAGAGCAGTCGTGTGGGTCTTGACCAACTCGGGCCACGGGTCTTATGGTCTGCCTCACATGAACGCACGTTAACCAACGGGCGTCGGTATCTGCCCCATCCCATGCTCATACCCCTCACGAGGAGGCTTACCCCATGAGCACTTCCGAAGACCGACTCGAAGACCGGATCCGCAGACTGGAGGACATCGAGGCTATTCGGCAGCTCGATGCTCGGTACTGCCGGCACCTGGACGACGGCAATTGGGACGAGTTGATGGACCTGTTCACCGAGGATGGCGAGTTCGACGGACTGTCGCACCCCAAGGGTCGCTCCGAGATGCGCGACTTCTTCGCCGGTCTGGCCGAGGGCGGTCTCACGTCGTTCTGGCACTTCATCACCAACATGGAAGTCGAGCTGGACGGAGACCGCGCAACTGTGCGATCTTTCCTCTGGCAGCCGTGCGTCACTGACGGCGCTCCGTCGATCGCGGCCGGCCGCTACGAGGACCAGGTGGTCCGTATCGACGGCCGCTGGGTTTACCGCGTCAAGCAGGTGCGCTTCCACTTCTTCGGCCCGCTCGTCGAAGGTTGGGACGAGAACCTCTTCGCGCTCGACACCGCCCGGCGCGCGGCGGTCAACCCGTGAGCGCGCCTGTCCACGGCGACCGTCCGGGGGCGCCCGCGTCCGTGCGGTGGTCGGACATACTCAGCGTCGCCGAGTTCGTCGAACTGCGCCGTCGCCGGAGTGTGGTGACGAACAGTCTCGGTGCTGCGGCGATCGTGATGCTCGCAGTCTTCTTGCTGGGATTCGCATTCCTCCCCGACCTGCTCGGGAGTAATACGATCGCGGGCGTTCCGCTGTCGCTGTGGCTCATGTTCTCCCAGTTCGCCGGCACCTGGGTGCTGGTCTACCTGTACTTCCGCCTCACCCGGACCTACATCCAGCCTGCGGCTGACGCTGCACTCGCGGCCATCGACCCGTACCGACAGGAGCGTTCGGCATGACTGGCGAACCCGACTTCCTCGCCATCGCCATCTGCGCGGCGGTGATCTCGCTGACCCTGTGGGTCACCTTCGCGGCCTCACGTCGCAGTCGTAGCGCAGACGGCTTCTTCGCCGCCGGCCGCTCGATCACCGGGTGGCAGAACGGATTTGCCATCGCCGGCGAATTCATCTCGGCGGGGAGCTTCCTCGGAACCACCGGCCTGATCTTCTACAAGGGTGTCGACGGCACGGTGATCCTGTGTGCATCGGTGGTGTCGTTCCTTCCGGTGCTGTTTCTGCTCGCCGAGAAGATGCGCAACGTCGGCAAGTACACGCTCGCGGACGTGCTGGTGTTCCGCACACAGGCGCGGCGGGTCCGCGTGGTCGTCGCGTTCAGCACCATCGCGACCGGCATGTTCGTGTTGCTCGCGCAGCTCGTGGCAGCCGGAGTGCTGCTCGAGTCCGTGTCGGGGATCCCGTTCTGGCTGTCGGTGATCGTCGCTGGAAGCCTCATGGGCATATACGTTTTCGTTGGAGGTATGCTCGCCACCACATGGGTGCAGGTGATCAAGTCCTCGATCCTCTCGGTGCTGGCGCTGATCGTCGGCCTGGGCATCCTGTCGAAGTTCGGCTTCAGCTTCCCGAAGGTGCTGTCGAATGCCACCGAGCACGCTGTTGCCGGTGACGCGGTCCTGTCACCCGGGCTGATCTTCGCGTCGGGTGGCGCCGTCAACCTCATCTCGTACGGCCTCACCTTCGCGCTCGGCACAGCCGGTATGGCGCACATCCTCATTCGATTCTTCACCGTGCCCGAGGCGGCGACGGCTCGGCGCTCGCTGGGCTGGACCGTCGCACTGTGCAGTGGCTTCTACCTCGTCGTGGTGCTGATGGGATTCGGTGCCGCCGCCGTGCTCGGTGACGGTGGTGCCGAACGTGTCGGCGCAGGAGGCAATCTCGCCGCACCGGTCCTGGTGACCGAGCTCGGAGGAGGCGTCGGAACGGTCGGCGGCTCCATTGCATTGGCCTTGGTCTCCGCCGTGGCATTCGCCAGCATCGTGGCTGTCGTCGCAGGTGTGGTCATCTCGGCCGCCGGTACCTTCGCGCGCGACGTGTGGCCGACGCTGACCCGCCGCGATCGCGGGAACACCACGGATGTCGTCGCCGATACTGCTGCCGGCGACGCACGGGATGCGAAGGTCGCCAGATTCGGCGCGGTCGGCTTCAGTGTCATCGCGATCCTGCTGACTATGGCGATCGGCGACACCACCAACATCACGTACTTCATGGGCATGGCGTTCATGGTCGCGGGGAGTGCGCACCTGCCGAGCCTGCTGCTGAGCTTGAACTGGCGCAGGTTCAACAGCACCGGCGCGGTGTGGGGCATTGTCGTCGGACTGGTGTCGACGATCGTGAGCCTCATGTTCACCGAGGCCCTGTGGATGGGCAGTGGTCCGGCGCCGCTGCACATCCAGCTTCCGGTGATCATCACACTGCCGCTCGGCCTGGTGGCCTGTGTCGTCGGCTCGTTTCTGGGGGAGCGGCGGGTCGAGTCGCGCGAAGATGCCGACGAGAAGTTTGCGGAGATGTTGGTCCGCGCGGAAACCGGAATCGGCGCCGAGGTGGCGGCGTCGCACTGAGTTGAGTTGGAGGGTCCCTTCATGCGCGCGCAGCGCGTGAAGGGACCCTTCAGCTCGTTGAGGGCCTTCATCGGGGCGGTGTGCGGGTCTAGGATTGGGATTGGTACACGTGAGGTAGCCCCGTTGGGCGCCCGCGTGATCCGGCGGTCATCGCATTCCTGAAACCGTATGCGTACCGCGAAATCCATTACCCGAGTGCCTGATCGGCGCGGGTGTGTTCACGACTTGCGTGACGCGTCGACGGTCGCCTCCAGTTGAGGATGTGAGATCCATGGCCAAGACGCTCAGTATGAGCGATTCCGTTGTCATCGACCGACCGATCGCGGATGTGTTCAGCTACCTCTCCGATCCGGACAAGGCCACCGAATGGTCGAGCGACGTCGTCGATTACCGGATGGTCTCCGGTGCTCCCGACGAGGTGGGTTCGGTCGCGTCGACCACTCTCAAGGTTGCCGGCGTGAAGGTCGAGGCGACGGAGGAGATCACCGCGTACGAGGAGAACAAGCGGATCGGGTTCGAGTCGCGCGACTCGCGCGTCGAGTACACCCGCGAGCTCGACTTCGACGGGGACGGTGACGGGGCGACGCGGGTGACGTTCAAGGTGGACGCCAAGCCCAGTCCGGGACTGTTCAAGTTCGCCGACTCGGTCGCGATGAAGCTGTACGCCCGCGACGTGCACGGCAATCTGGAGAACGCCAAGACGATTCTCGAGACCCCGAACGGCTGAAGGGTCCCTTCACGCGCCGACAGCGCACGAAGGGACCCTTCAGCTTTCGACAGCAGGCTCAGCGGACGGTGAACTCCGCGGATGTGCCGGTGAAGGGGGATACCGCGCCGTCCGGGGCCTTGCGGTCGCCGAAGTGCTGGATCCGGTACGTGCCCGACGGAGTTCCGGTCGGGACGTCCCAGGTGATGCGCGCGATCGATGCGCCCAGTCCTTCGCGGCGCCACCGGTACTTGGTGGCCCAGTCGCCGTCGTCGGCGTGCCGCACCCAGCGGCCGCCGTCGCGGCGCTGCACCTCGAAATACGTTCCGCGGCGGTGCAGGTCGTTCTTGGGATGTCCGGTGACGAACTCGACGGCCACCTGATCGCCCACCCCGGCGCCTCCGGCGGGCTGGACGACCACGTCGCCGAACGCGCGTCCGGGCAGTGGCTCGTCGACCGGGAAGTCCTGCCCGAAGCCGGGCTGGAAACCGGACAGGTCGCGCGGTGCCGGGCCGCGGGGGACCTGGGCACCGGTCTTCATCGCCGCGGCCAACTTCGCGAACCCCTGCTGGTAGGCGGGCAGGGTGTTGCGGCCGAACAGCGTCGAACCACCCTCGTACTGCTGGGCGTCGTACTCCTCGGGCGTCGTGCAGTAGCTCGAGTACGCGTTGGCGTAGCCCTGGAAGATGACGTTCTCCAAAGGGACTCCGAGTTCCTCGGCGACGGTGCGGCGAATCCGCAGGCCCGAGACGATGGTGAACTCGGCCGGTCCGCCGACCACGTAGATGTCGCCGATCCGGATGATCTGGATCTTGAGCACGTGCGGCACCCAGCCGTCCGGAGGCAGCAGGCCGACGGGCACCAGCACCAGCTTGGGGGCCTGCGCGTCGGCGAGCCACTGCGGGGTGGGGGTGTCGATGCCGCCGAGGGCGTCGATCAGCGGGTTGCGGGTGCCCTCGGTGAAGATCTCGATCGCGGGGCCGTCCTCGGTGCTACCCGCGGCCATCGCGGCGCCCACGCACGCGGGTGCGGTGCGGCGCGGCTGCCCGTCGGACGTGTACTTGCCGTCCACCAGCTGGTCGGCCATGTCCAGGTAGATGATTCGGCTGTCGACGGTGGTCGACGCCAGCGGTGACGCCGCCTTGAACGCCGTCCGGGCCGCGGTCACCTGACGTTCGCCGATGAGCCGCGCGTTCTCGAACTCGTCGGCGGTGGGGCCGTGTCCGGGCTCGAGGTCGAGATTGGGGGACATGTCGCCGGTGTTGGTCTGCGGGAAGCAGGCGACGAACCCGGGCGCACCGTCGAGGTAGCGCACGCCGGCGACGTCGTGCTCCCAGAAGTACGCGGCCGCACCCTTGTTGTCGCCCGAGATCAGGTGGTTCTTGTTGGTGAGCGATGCGCCATGCGTGGGGAACCAGCCGATGCCGCCGACGTTGTCGCCGCCCTGGCTGATCTTGAGCACCCGCATCGAGGTGTCGATTCCGAGCGGGTAGTAGTCCTTGTCGCGCTGCGGGTTCCGATCGAATGCTGCACGCGAACGATTCACGCTCGCGTCCTTCAGCTCGCTGCGTCCGTAGGAGACGACACCCGCGGCGAGGTTGTCGTGCGCGGCGACGATCGCCTCGACCATGCCGTCGACCTCGGCGCCGAACACCTGCGGCTGGAAGCCGAGAGTCGCGAGGCTGTACGCGTAGTCCTGCGACGCACCGCCACATGCCGCGTGCGAGTGCACGGCCGTGAGCATCACGTTCTTTTCGGTGTAGAGGCCACCGAACTTCGCGGCCAGCCGGGCCAGGACCGCGTCGTGCACGGCCTGGAACACCATGCAGGTATCGGCGCATGCGTAGACGACGCGGTTGTCGTCGGCATCGGCGAAGATGTACGCGCGGACCCGGGTCCGCTGATGCAGACCCTCCGCGCGCTGCTCGAAGCTCGAGTAGCCCATCATGCCGTTCTCGGCGACAGGGCCCGTCATGTCGGACAGGCCGACGCCCACCCGGAATCCCTGGCTGTCGGCGGCGCGACGCGCGGGTGCGGCGGTGGTTCTGGGCAGAGCGTGTGCGGTGGCACCGGCAACTGCTGCGAGCGCCGGTGCGGCGGCGGCTCCGGCCAGCACGGTGCGTCGACTGATCGTCACGACGAAGTCCTTTGCGCGAGGTCGAGAATCATTACTTGATCAAACGTCCAAGTCTTCAAGCACACACCAGTAGGTCTCGTTTCGCAAGGGTTCTTCCGTCGAGTGTCGTCCCGGTTCAGACCTTCGCCGCGTCCCCGAAGGTCATCTGCAGGTCGGGGATCGTGGTGGTCATCAAGGCTCGCCGCGGCAGGCCGAGGGACCGGAGTTCGGTGGCGATCGGGTGGTTACCCAGACGCAGTTCGGCGCCACCGAGCCGCGACCGGACGCCGCTTGGATTCATGTCCCAGGCCGTGTGCCGGGTGACGCCGTCGATGTGCGAGTACGCCTCGAGTGAGGTGTTGGCGCCGCCGCCGGGTGTCGGGATGCCCTGCTTGACGGTGAGTTCGGCGATGAGCCGGCCGTCCTGGCTGACCTTGCCACGGCGGACGTCACTGGTGTGGTCGGCCTCGAAGTCGGCCAGGATCTTGGGGAATCCCCAGATCCCACGGCCCGCGGCCAGGGTGAACTCGCCGTCGACGGGCAGTTGGTGAATGAGGGCGCCGGCCTGCCCCGTGGCCAGTGCCCGCAGGTCGCCGGGCACCGACGACCGTCCTCGGCCGCGGTGGTTGCGGACCATGAACGTGACGCCGAATTCGTTGTACGGGCCGAGGTCTCCGTCCACGTAGTCGACGAACACCAGGCCACACAGGCCGCGCCCGGGGCGGAACTGCAGGATCTCGAGCCCGGTGTAGTCGATGAGCGCCTGGGCGGCCGCGGTCGGGACCGAGTACATCGCCATGAACGCGGTGGCGGCGCGGATCTCGACGGGCATGTCGACCTGTCGGCCGAGCACCTCATGCGCACTCACTCCGACACCACCCCGCGCAGTCCGTCGGCGCCGTAGACCTGTTCGAGCATCGACGTGAAGTCGGGTCCGCGGCGCAGCATCTGGCCGCCGTCGACGTTGATCACCTGCCCGGTGATCCACGTGGACTCCGGACCGAGCAGGAACTTGGCGAGCCCGGCGATGTCGTCCACTTCGCCGACTCGCGCGAGGGGAGTGCACGCCATGTAGTCGTCGAGGATCGGTCCGCCGTCGGTGATCATCGCGACCAGATCGGTCCGGGTCAGTCCCGGACGGATGCCGTTGACGCGAACCCCGCTGGCGCCCAGTTCGTCCGCGGCGAGCTGGACGAGATGATCGACGCCGGACTTGGAGACGCCGTAGGCGCCGAACCAGCGGTGCGTGTTGCTGGCGGCGATCGACGAGATCGCGACGATCGCGCCGCCGCCGGCCGCGACGAGCGCGCGGGCCCCGTGCTTGATGGTGAGCATCGTGCCGGTGACGTTGAGGTCGACGGTGCGGCGCCACGCGTCGGCGTCGAGCTGCGTGATGGGTGCGATGGTCTCGTTGCCGCCGGCGCACGCGACGACGCCGTCCAGTCGCCCGGTGGTCTCCATCGCGCGGGCCACGGCACGGGCGACGTCGGCCTCGTCGGTGACGTCCGCCGCGACGGTGGAGATCGACCCGCCCGACGCGAACACACCGGTCGCGGCGATCTTCTCGGCCGCGGTCGACAGCTTGTCCGCGCTGCGGCCGCAGATCGTGACGTGGGCACCCTCGGCGACGAGAGCCTGCGCGATGCCCAGGCCGATGCCGCTGCCACCTCCTGTGACCAGGATCGATCGTCCGGTGAAGGTCCCGGATACGCCGTCCGAACTCATCACGTCTCCCCTCGTGTGTCCGATACCCCGCCGATAGTAGGAACAAGTTCTACTATCGGGGCAGGTTTGGGTGATTGTCGAGGCCTTCCAGTTTGTCCGTACGGACCGAGGAGCACCGGATGACGATCGTGAACAACGTGAAGGACACGGATCTGCTCGACGGGCGTTTCTACGCCGGCGAACTGGGTGACCCCCGCGCGGCGTACGCGTGGATGCGGGCGCATCAACCGGTGTTCCGGGACCGGAACGGGATGGCGGCCGCGACGACGTATGCGGCGCTGATCGCCGCCGAGCGCGATCCGGGCCTGTTCTCCAACGCGGGCGGGATCCGCCCCGAGACCGGCCCGTTGCCGCAGATGATCGACATGGACGACCCCGCACACCTGCAGCGTCGGCGGCTCGTGAACACCGGCTTCACCCGCAAGAAGGTGGAGGCGAAGATCGGGCGGATCCGTGAGATCTGCGATCAGTTGATCGACGCGGTGTGCGAGAAGGGGGAGTGCGACTTCGTCGCCGACCTCGCGGCGCCGCTGCCGATGGCGGTCATCGGCGACATGCTCGGGGTTCGGCCCGAGGAGCGCGAGACGTTCCTGCACTGGTCCGACGATCTGGTGAAGGCATTGGGCAGCAACGCGACCGAGGAGCAGCTGAAGGCGATGATGGACGCGTACGTCGCGTTCAACGAGTTCACGTTCCGCACCATCGCGGAGCGGCGGGAGAACCCCGCCGACGACCTGATCAGCATCCTCGTGCACGCCGAGATCGACGGCCGGCGACTCGACGACCAGGAGATCGTGAACGAGTCGCTGCTGATCCTCATCGGCGGTGACGAGACCACCCGGCATGTCCTCAGCGGCGGTATGGAACAGCTGATGCGGCACGAGGATCAGCGCGACCGACTGGTGGCCGATCCGTCGGGCATTCCGCTGGCGATCGAGGAGATGCTGCGCTGGGTGTCGCCGATCAAGAACATGGCCCGAACGCTCACCCGCGACACCACGTTCCTCGGAACCGACCTGAAGAAGGGTGAGAAGATGCTGCTGCTCTTCGAGTCCGCCAACTTCGACGGGGCCGTGTTCGACGACCCGGACCGCTTCGACATCGGACGCTCCCCGAACCCGCACGTGGCCTTCGGCTTCGGTACCCACTTCTGCCTCGGCAACCAGTTGGCCCGGCTCGAGGGGAACATGATGTTCGAGCGACTCCTGGCCCGGCTGCCCGACATGGCCCTGGCGACGAGCGAGCCACTGTCGCGGCGGCCGGCGAACTTCGTGTCAGGGCTCGAGGCGATTCCGGTGAAATTTACTGCAGCGCAGCATAGTTGAGGTCGTTGCGGGTCATCCCGGTTCGCCGTTGAAACGGGCCTCCATCGTCGGGGACAGCGGGATCCGGTGCACGATCCGCTCGGTGAGCGGCAGCGCACGGATCGCGGTGATCGCGTCCCACTTGAACGCGCCGCACTCGCCGGTCGGCAGACCCGGTGCCCGCAGGCCGAGTCCGTTCTCGTTGACGAGCCAGACGATCGGTGGCGTCGGCTGATCGATACGGCAGGGTTGTTCGTCGGGCGGTTCGGAGGGGAGCCGGTAGCCGGCGATTATCGCCGTCATGTCGCCCCCGCGACGCTCCTCGACCCACGAGACGGTGTGGTCGTCGGCGACGGTGGCATCCCCGTCGTCTCCGCACGTGACGACGCGGACCGGGGCGAAGTCGTCCGGGATCGGCATCGGGTCGGGCACGGGCGGCGCGGTCTGGGGCAGACCCGAGAATCCGAGGAGATTGCCGGCCAGACAGGTCGGTTCCACCAGGTCGGGCACGGTCGTCGGCGTGGTCGGTTGCGGCGCCGCGGTGGTGGCGTTGTCGCCCGACGATCCACAACCGGCCAGTAGTACGACCGCAGTCATCCCCACGAAAATCCTTGAAGCCCCCATATCGGGCAGCCTACGTTCACGATTTCCCTCCCGATCGAAACCGACTGTTTGTCCGCCAGTCGGTGAGCAGTCGGAAAGACTAAGCGCAGCTCGGGGCGGGTGCGTCCTCGGACAGCGGACTGCCGACCGGGTTCACGTACAGCACGTGCAGGACCATCGGCGTCGGGCCGAGATTGCGGCCCATGTGGACGTATCCGTGCCCGCTCGGCTCGACGATGGTTCCGCCGGCGTTGTAGATGCCGTCGGTGGTGCAGTCCGACTTGTAGTGCGTGAGCGTGCCCTCCGTGACGAGGCCGTACAGCATGCCGTCGTGGAAGTGCCAGCCCGTGGTGCCGCCGGGTGCGATCGTGATCCGGCGCAGGATGTAGTCCTGCCCGCCGACCGTGGCCTGGGCCAGGATCTCGCCGGTGACGCCCTCGCTGGGGGTCGCGGCGGCGGTTGCCGGTGCCAGGCCGAGTACGAGGGCGGCGGAGGTGGCGGCCAGTGCAATTCGGTACCGACGGCGCATCGCTGTTCCTTCCCGAACCTGCGGAGGTGCGAGAACATCGTGCGCGCCGGTCGGCCTCGACCGTGGGGTTTTCGCCTACGCGGGTGCCCCGAGATTCATCTCGTCCGGATGGAAGCCGACGCGCACGCCGTCGTCGAGGGTGGCGATGTCGGCGAGGTCCCGGTCGGTGAGCTCGAAGTCGAGGACGTCGAAGTTCTGGGCGATCCGGTTGTCGTGCACGGACTTCGGAATGACGATCAGTCCGTTCTGCAGGTGCCAGCGGATGAGGACCTGCGCGGCCGATTTGCCGTGGCGTTCGCCGATACGGGTGATGACCGGGTCGTCGAGCAGGGTGTTGGGCTTGGACGCGTTGCCCCAGCCGGAGTTGCTGGTGCCGCCGAGCGGGCTCCACGACTCCACCGCGATGCCGTGCAGGGCCGAGAAGTCCCGGATCGCGTGCTGCGGCAGATGCGGGTGCAACTCCACCTGGTCGACGGCCGGCAGCAGGCCGCCGCGGTCGACGAGTTCCTGCAGGTGGTGCGGTTCGAAGTTGCACACGCCGACGGCCCTCGCGCGGCCCGATTCGGCGATCTTCTCCATCGCGTCCCACGTGCGCAGGCGGGTGTTCCGGTCGCGCAGCGGCCAGTGGACGAGGTACAGGTCGACGTAGTCGACGCCCAGGCGCGCGAGGCTCGCGTCGAATGCGTCGAGGGCCGGTTGGTACCCCTGGTCGGAGTTCCACAGCTTGGTGGTGACGAAGATGTCCTCGCGGGGGACCGACGCGTTCGCGATGGCGCGTCCGACGCCCTCCTCGTTGCCGTACGCGGCGGCGGTGTCGATGTGGCGGTATCCGGCGTCGTCCAAGGCGAAGCGGACGGCGTGCTCGGTCTCGTCGTTGGTCGCTTGCCACACACCGAGGCCGAGCTGGGGGATGACTGTTCCGGAATTCAGGGTGATCTCTGGAGTGGTCATGGATCCAGGCTAGGAGTTCCGGCTCAGCCCTGCTGGGAACCGGCCTCCCACATGTGGGAGAGCAGCTTGAAGCTCGGGGTGTCGTCGAGCGAGGTGATCGACTCGTAGATGCGGTCGTACGACGTCTCGACGATCCGCCAGCGGCCGTCGTCGTCGCGCCGGTACCGGTCGGTGTAGTAGCCGGCGCCGCGGATGACGCTCTTGGCGTCCGGGACGATGACGGTGTCCTCGAACGCCCACGAGCCGGACGCCCGCGACCCGTCGACGGTGAGCTCGGGGTGGTTCGCGACGTGGACGGTGGTGACCGCCGGACCGAGCGAGTCCCGCATGAAGCCGGCGAGCGTGTCGCGGCCCTCGAACACCAGCGGATCGCGCAGCGCATGCGTCCCGTACCGGGCGACGACGTCGTCCGCCAGGGTGTCCGCGAACTCGTCCCACCGCTTCAGATCCAACGTCCGGAAGTAGCGGTACTTGAGCTGCCGGAGGTCTTCGAGGGCGGCGAGTTCTTCGAGGGAACGGATGCTCACGCGCGGAGCATGGCACGTCGCATCGGCCGGCCGCAGGCGATTCGCGTCAGGATTCGCAGCAATCCGGGCGCGAGGCAGCCGGTGTGGGACAACATGTGTCGCCCCGCCACGCCTCGACGCCCTCACGCACCGCGACGACGGCGATGACGAGCGCTGCGACGGGGTCCGCCCAGGTCCAACCGACGAGGCTGTTGAGCAGCAGCCCCACCAGCAGGACTGCGGACAGGTAGGTGCACAGCAGCGTCTGCTTGGAATCCGCCACCGCGGACAGCGACCCCAGCTCCCGGCCGGCCCGGCGCTGGGCCCACGACAGCACCGGCATGATCGCCAGGCTCGCCGCGGCCAGCGCGATGCCTACCGTCGAATGCTGTGGCTCGCCCACACCGAGCAGCGAGCGGACGGCGTCGACGGTGACGTACGCGGCGAGACCGAAGAACGAGAACGCGATGATCCGCAACGCCACCTTCTCCCGTGCCTCCGGGAAGCGTCCCGAGAACTGCCAGGCCACCGCGGCGGCCGACGACACCTCGATCACCGAGTCCAGTCCGAAGCCGAACAGCGCCACCGACGACACCCGGGCGCCCTCGGTGAGCGCGACGGCCGCCTCGATCACGTTGTAGGTGATGGTGGCCGCGACGAGGAACCGGATGCGGCGCGCGAGGACCGCCCGTCGATCGGACGAGACCGCGACGCCGGGCKCCATCAGCAGCAACCCTCGCTCGCGGCGGCCGGGCAGCATGCCGGGTCGACGGCGAGTACGAGGCCGATGAGGTCGCCGAGCGCGTGCCCGATCCGCGGGTCCGCGAGCTCGTACCGGCTGCGCCGGCCCTCGGGTACCGCGACGACCAGTCCGCAACCGCGTAGGCAGGCAAGGTGATTCGACACCAGCTGGCGGGAGACCCCGATGGTGTCGGCGAGATCGGACGGGTAGCCGGGGCTCGACCGCAGGCTCAGCAGGATCTGTGCGCGCGTGGGGTCGGACAACGCGTAGCCGAACCGGGCCAGCGCGTCACGGTGGACGAGGGTCTCCATGGCCCAACAGTACATCCGATTCTGTATTCAGAAAAGGGTGTACAGAGGCGCGGTCGGACGTGGGCGGCCACCACCGTGGGGATGCTGGGATCATTCACAGGTGACGCGAATCAGACTGGTGGCATCCGACCTCGACGGGACCCTCCTGCGGTCCGACCGGACGGTCTCGCCGCGCACGGCGCGCGCGATGACCGCTGCACGCGACGCCGGTATCGAGGTGGTGTGGGCGACGGCCCGCGCCCGCCACTCGGTGGACACACTGGCCCGCTCGTGCGGGTTCCGCGGCGAGGCGATCTGCGCCAACGGGGCGGTCACCCTCGACCTGGCGGACGGCACCCCCGAGATCACCGGCACCGTCTCGATCGAGGTCACCGAGGCACTCGCCGCGATGGACCGCGTCCGCACCCTCGTACCGGGCGTGGTGTTCGCGAACGTCGGGCCGACGACGTTCGTCGCCGAACCCGAGTACGCCGCGCTCTGCGACTACGCCGACCACCACCGCACGCTGGACGAGATGATCCTCGAGGAGCAGTTGCCGCGGATGGGGGAGCCGATGGTCAAGATCGTCGCCCGGCATCCGGAGGTCCCCAGCCACGAGCTGTACCGGCTCGCCGTCGCGGCCGGCGTCGACGGCGTGGAGCTGACGCATTCGGGGGCGCCGTACGTGGAGATGGCCGCGTCCGGGGTGTCCAAGGCCAGCGCCCTCGCCCGGCTCTGCGCGGCGAGAGGCATTGCGGCCGATGAGGTTGCGGTGATCGGCGACGCGGTCAACGATGTGCCGATGCTGCTGTGGGCCGGCACCGCGCTGTGCCCGGAGAATGCGTTGCCGGAGGTGCGTGCGCTGGCCGACCGGGTGCTGCCGAGCAACGACGACGACGGCGTCGCGCAGTATCTCGAGGAGATCGGGGGCTGAACCGGCTTCGCCCGGCCAGGGGTGCCTCTGGCCCGAATCGTTGTCGTCGGCAATGATGCAATCCGTCGGAGAAGCGAGACGAAGGGTGCGGCTGAATGCTCAAACAGGAGCGCGCGGTGATCACGCGGAAGCAGATCATCCAGGGTGCCGCCGAGATGTTCGACCGCGTGGGATACGAACGAGCCAGTCTCGCCGAGATCGTCGCCCTGTCCGGAATCACCAAAGGGGCGCTGTATTTCCATTTCAGGTCGAAGGACGACCTCGCCGGTGTCGTCATCGAGGAACAGCACGCCATCTCGATGAACGCGGTCGTGGCCATCGGTGGTACCGGTGCTCCCGCGCTCGAGCAACTGGTCATGCTCTGCTACGAGATGGGCCGGTCGATCGTCGAGGATCCCGTGGTGCGAGCGGGGATCCGCCTCACGTTGGAGATGAGCGCCGTCGGTGGGCCCCAGCGGCCCTACCTCGACTGGATCGACAGCTGTGAGCGGCTCGCGCGGGACGCCGTCGCGCAGGGCGACGTGGTCGACACGGTCGTTCCCGCCCAACTCGGACGCTTCATCGTCTCGGCTTTCACCGGCGTGCAGATCGTTTCGAATGTGCTGACTGCCCGGACGGATCTCTACGACTGCATCGACCAGATGCTCACGCTGCTGCTTCCCGGGATCGTTCCGCCGGATCGACGGAGCGGGATCGACCGCACCCTGGCGGCCCGCTGGACACCGGCTGCGGACTGAGACGAGCGGTCCGAATGACGCCGAGGGCCGGCCCGGAAATTCCGGGCCGGCCCTCGGCTGATGGGGGACGGAATCAGGCCGGCAGGCCCGCCAGCGACTCCATGCCCTTGATGTATTCCTCCGGCTGGCCGAACAGCTGCGAGCTGCCGTGGGCGCGCTTGAAGAACAGGTGCGCGTCGTGCTCCCACGTGATCGCGATGCCGCCGTGCAGCTGGATCGAATCGCCGGTGACGATGTTGAACGCCTCCGAGCAGTACGCCTTCGCGACCGCGGCGTCGGCGGCGGCCGAGGGCAGGCCCTCGCTCAGCGAGTACACCGCCGCGTACGACGCGGACCGGGCCGTCTCGACCTGGAAGTACAGCTCGGCCATGCGGTGCTTGAGGGCCTGGAAGCTGCCGATCGCGCGACCGAACTGCACGCGGTCCTTGCTGTAGTCCACCGTCATCTGCAGGCAGCGCGCGGCGGCGCCGACCTGCTCGGCGGACAGCGCGACGATCGCGATGGTGCGGACGCGCTCGAGCGCGTCCGTCGCATCGTCGGCGGTGAGCCGGACCGCCGCGGCGGAGGTGAACTCCACCAACGACATCGGCCGGGTCAGGTCCATCGTCGGCAGCTCGCGGCGGGCGACGCCCTCGGCGGACGGGTCCACCTCGAACAGCGCGATCGCGCCGTCGACCGCAGCGGCGACGATGAGCACGTCGGCGTGCGCGCCGTCGAGCACGTAGTGCGCGGTGCCCGAGACGGTGTAGCCGTCGGCGTCGCTGCCGGATGCGGTGCACGCGACCTCGTCGCTGCGCCAGTGGCCCTCGGGGCCCACCCAGCACAGTGCCGCGATCGACGAGCCCTCGGCGATGCCGGGCAGCAGGCGCTCGCACGCTTCCGTGTTGCCGGTCGCCAGGATCGCCTGCGCGGCCAGGACTGCGGAACCGAACATCGGTGACGGCGTCAGCGCGGCGCCGAGCTCCTCGAGCACCAGGTGCTGCTCGACGAGCGTGGCACCGAAGCCGCCGAACTCCTCCGGGATCGCCAGCGCCGCGACACCGACCTGCTGGCACAGCACGTCCCACAGGCCACGGTCGTAGCTCTCGCCCGACTCGAGCGTCTTGCGCAGCGCGGCCGGGTCGGCGCGCTTGGCGAGCAGCTGGGCAACCGTCTTGCGGAGTTCGATCTGCTCCTCCGCGAACACTCCGACCCCACTCACAGCGCGCTCGCAATCCGTGCGCGGTGTGCGGAAGCGGTGCCCCAGGCGGACTGCAGCGCCCGCGTCTTGGTCAGCCACAGCGACAGGTCGCACTCGAGGGTGTAGCCGATCGCGCCGTGGACCTGCAGCGCCTTGCGCGACGCCACGTACGCGGCGTTCGCGGCGGCGACCTTCGCGGCCGACACGTCGCGGGCGATGGTGTCGGAACCTTCGGCGATGGAGATCGCCGCGCCGTACACGAGCGGGGTGGCCATCTCGACGGCCACGAGGGCGTCCGAGAGGTGGTGCTTGATGGCCTGGAAGCTGCCGATGACGCGGCCGAACTGCGAACGGTTCTTGGCGTACTCGGTGGCCGTCTCGATCATCGCGTGACCGGCGCCGATCAGCTGCGCCGAGGCGGCGAGGACCGCGAGGTCGTACGCCTTCTCCGCGGCGGCGGCGACGTCCGCGCCCTGCGCGAGCGTCTCGACCGACTCGACCTCGAACAGGCGGCGAGCCGGGTCGACCGACTCGAGCTGCGTGGTCGCGCGGACCAGCTCGAGCGTGTCGCCCGAGACCCGCAGGACCGGATCCGCGATGTCACCGTCGAGCGCCCGTGGCGTGGACGGCTCGAGCACCAGCGACGCCAGCGACGTGCCCTCGGCGATGCCGGGCAGGAAGCGCTTCGCGAGCTGCTGGTCGTCGAGCGCCGACAGCAGCGCGGGGACGGCGGCGGCCGTCTCCAGGATCGGGCCCGGGACGGCGGCGCGGCCCAGCTCGATGAACGCCACGGCCAGATCGGCCGGATGCGCGCCGATGCCGTCGAACTCCTCGGGCACGGCGAGTGCGGTCACGCCGGTCTCGGCCAGCTGCTGCAGCAGTGCCAGACCCGAAGCGGTGTCGTTCTCACCCCACGACCGGACGACGGCCGGGGTGTTGGCGTTGGCGAGCATGCCGCGGAGGCTGTCCGCGAAATCGTGCTGCTCGGTGGACAGGGAGAATTTCATCGATCCGCCTTCGGGAGTCCGAGCATCCGCTCGGCAACGATGTTGCGCTGAATTTCGTTGGTGCCGGCGTAGATCGGGCCGGACAGCGAGAACAGGTACCCGTCCTGCCACTTGCCGGCGAGCTCGCCGTCGGCGCCCAGCAGGTCGAGGGCCGTCTCGTGGATGCGGACGTCGAGCTCCGACCAGAAGATCTTGTTGATCGAGCCCTCGACGCCGAGGGGGACACCCTCGAGCATGCGGGTGACGGTGCCCCACGTGTGCAGGCGGTAGGCCTCGGCGCCGATCCACGCGTCGACGACGCGGTCTCTGGAGGACGTATCGGCCGGTTCGCTCTCGGCCTTCCACACCTCGACCAGGCGATCGACCGCGGAGGTGAAGCGGCCCGGGCTGCGCAGCGACAGGCCACGCTCGTTGCTGGCGGTGCTCATCGCGACGCGCCAGCCGTTGTTGACCTCACCGACGACGTCGGTGTCCGGGACGAAGACGTCCTCGAAGAAGATCTCCGCGAAGCCGGGCTCGCCRTCGAGCTGCGGGATCGGGCGCACCGTGACGCCGTCCACGTTCAGCGGGAACATGAAGTACGTCAGGCCCTTGTGGCGCTGCGCCTCCGGGTCGGTGCGGAACATGCCGAAGCCCCAGTCGGCGTACGTGGCGCGCGAGCTCCACGTCTTCTGGCCGTTGAGGATCCAGCCGCCCTCGGTGCGGCGGGCCGTCGAACGGATGCCTGCCAGGTCGCTGCCGGCCTCCGGCTCGGACCACGCCTGCGCCCAGATGACGTCGGCGTTCGACATGCTCGGCATGATGCGCGCGAGCTGCTCCTCGGTGCCGTGCTCGAACAGCGTCGGCGCGAACAGGAAGATGCCGTTCTGGCTGACACGGCCGGGGGCGCCGGCCTTGTAGTACTCCTCCTCGAAGAGGACCCACTCGATCATCGACGCGTCGCGGCCGCCGTACTCGACCGGCCACGCGACGGTCGACAGGCGGGCGTCGGCCAGCTTGTGCTCCCACTCGCGGTGAGCCTCGAAGCCCTCCGCGGTGTCCATCGACGGCAGCGGCTGTGCCGGGACGTTAGCCGCGAGCCATTCGCGCACTTCCAGCTGGAAGGCGCGGGCCTTTTCGTCCAGTTCGAGATCCACTATTTCGCCTTCGCTTTCATACTGTTGACGTCCATTCCACCCAGCGAGTCCCTGCCCACCTCGGCATTGTGTGCGTGGGCAAAGTGGTGCAGGCCGAACACCGAATCCATACCGGCCCGCTGACCCATCAGGTCCTCGCACTGGTTGACGGCCTTCTTGGTGAGTGCCAGACCGAAGCGCGGCATCTCCGCGACACGGCCGGCGAGCGCGAGCGTCTCGGCCTCGAGGTCGGTGCGCGGCACCACCCGATTGACCATGCCCACCTCGTACGCGCGCTGCGCGGTGAAGCGGTCGCCGGTGAACAGGATCTCCTTCGCGAACCGCGACCCCAGCACCCACGGGTGCGCGAAGTACTCGACGCCCGGGATGCCCATCCGGACAACGGGATCCGAGAAGAACGCGTCCTCCGACGCGACGATCAGGTCGCAGCACCATGCGAGCATCAGGCCGCCGGCGATGCACGCGCCGTGGATCTGGGCGATCATCGGCTTCGGGATCTCACGCCAGCGGCGGCACATCCCCAGGTACACCTCGGTCTCGCGGGCGAAACGCTGGTCACCGCCAGGCTTGTCGAGGTGATCCCACCACAGGGCGGCCTTGTTCTCGTACTGCACGTGATGGTCGCGACCCTGCGTGCCGATGTCGTGGCCGCCGCTGAAGTGCTCGCCGTTCCCGGCCAGCACGATCACCTTCACGTCGTCGTCCTCGACGGCCCGCACGAATGCGGCGTCGAGCGCGTACGTCATCACCGAGTTCTGCGCGTTGCGGAAGTCGGGACGGTTCATCGTCACGTACGCGACATGGTCGCGGACCTCGTACGTGACGACATCGCCCTCGTCGGGAACATCGCCCCGATCGGAAACACTGTGGGCGACGGTCATGCCTTGCCCTCGCGCAGATCGTTCTTGAGGACCTTGCCCGACGGGTTGCGCGGCAGTGCGCCGACGACCGTCACCTCGCGCGGAATCTTGAAGTTCGCCAGGCGCTCCTTGCAGAACGCGATGACATCCTCCGCGGTCACGGTGACGCCGGGCCTCGGTACGACGTAGGCGCGGCCCACCTCGCCCATCCGCTCGTCGGGGATGCCGATCACGGCCGCCTCGGCGAGGGAATCCATTCGTGCGAGGGCGTTCTCGATCTCGGCGGGGTACACGTTGAAGCCGCCCGAGATGTACATGTCCTTGAGGCGGTCGGTGATGTCGAGGTAGCCGCGCTCGTCGAGCACGCCGACGTCGCCGGTGTGTAGCCAGCCGTCCGGATCGATCGTCTTCTTCGTCGACTCGGGGTCGTCCAGGTAGCCGAGCATGACGTTGTCGCCGCGCACCAGGATCTCGCCGTGGTCGCCGATCCTGACCTCCATGCCGGGGATCGCGCGACCGGACGACGTCGACACGGTGACCGGGTCGTCGTCGGTGCGGCACATCGTCACCACGACGGCCTCGGTCTGGCCGTAGGCGGTGATGACGGCGTCGTATCCGAGTTCGGCCTGCATGCGCTCGACGAGAACGACGGGCACCGCGGCGGCGCCGGTGATCGCGACGCGCAGGCTCGACAGGTCGTACTCGTCGCGGGTCGGGAAGTCGAGGATCGTCTGGTGGATGGTCGGGGCGCCCGGCAGCACGCTGATCTTCTCGTTCGCGATCGTCGTCATGATCGTGGGGACGTCGAAGACCGCGGCCGGCACGATGGTGGCGCCACGCAGGATGCACACCATGATTCCGGCCTTGTAGCCGAACGTGTGGAAGAACGGGTTGATGACGAGGTAACGGTCGTTGCTGTCGACCTCGGCGCAGTCCGCCCACGCGTCGGCGATGCCGACGGTCTGGCGGTGAGCCGTCATGACGCCCTTGCTCTTCCCGGTGGTCCCGGACGTGAACAGGATGTCGGCGACGTCATCGGGGGAGACGGCGCGAGCACGCGCATCAGCGTCGTCGGCGGAAACCGGCTCGGCAGCGGCCGCGAGCTGATCCCACTCGAGGATCTCGCCGCCGGGGAACTCGGTGGTCGGGGCGCCGGCGGAGGGATCGTCCGACGGCGTGCGGAGCACGAGCTTCAGCGTCGGGATGCCCTCGGGTCCGGCGGCCTTCAGGACGTCCGCGAGGCGATCGTTCTTGAGGAAGCGATCGGGGACGACCAGGACCTTCGCCAGGGTGCGCTCGAGCAGGTCGAGGGCCTCGTGACCGGTGTAGCGGGTGCTGATCGGGACGAGCGTCGCGCCGACGTACTGCGCGGCGAGGAACGCCTCGATCCAGTGATGAGTGTTGGGGGCCCACACCGCGACGCGGTCGCCCGCCTCGACGCCCTTCGCCATGAACGCGCGGGCCGCGAGGCGGACCCGTTCGAGCAGCTCGGTGTAGGTGGTCCGGTCGGATCCGTCCGCTACAGCCTCGTTCGATCCGAATTGCTCAGCGGCGCGCCACAGCGCAGCCGGGGTCGTCCGGGGCTCGGTGGTCACATTCGTGCTCACAATCTCTCCTCAACGAGGCAGAACCTCTATACAAAGCAAGTGCTTGGTAGGGTACCGTATCGCTGTGGACGTTAGCCAGGGTATTGAGACCAGCGAGCAGGCAGCTGCTGACGAGGCCTTTGCGCGGGAAATTCGCGAATGGCTCGAAGAGAACCTTTCCGGGAAGTTTGCCGAGCTGAAGGGCCTGGGCGGGCCGGGGCGTGAACACGAGGCGTTCGAGGAACGCCTCGAGTGGGATCGCCACCTGGCTGCCGCCGGTTGGACCTGCCTCGGGTGGCCGAAGGAATACGGCGGACGCGAGGCGACGCTGAGCCAGCAGATCATCTTCCATCAGGAGTACGCGCGCGCCAATGCGCCTGCGCGCGTGAGTCACATCGGTGAGGAACTGCTGGGTCCGACGCTCATCGCGTTCGGCACCGAGGAGCAGAAGAAGCGCTTCCTGCCGGGGATCAAGACGGTCACCGAGCTGTGGTGCCAGGGCTACTCCGAGCCCGGTGCGGGCTCCGACCTTGCGAACGTGTCGACCACCGCGCGCCTCGACGGCGACCAGTGGTCGGTCAACGGCCAGAAGGTCTGGACGTCGCTCGCACACCTGTCGGACTGGTGCTTCGTGGTCGCGCGCACCGAGCCGGGCTCCTCGCGGCACAAAGGTCTGTCGTACCTGCTGGTTCCCATGAACCAGGAGGGCGTCGAGGTCCGTCCGATCATCCAGCTCACCGGCACCTCCGAGTTCAACGAGGTGTTCTTCGACAACGCCCGCACCGATGCGGACCTCGTCGTCGGCGGCGAGGGCAACGGCTGGGGCGTCGCGATGGGCACGCTCACCTTCGAGCGCGGCGTCTCGACTCTCGGCCAGCAGATCGGCTTCGCCCGTGAGCTCGAGTCCATCGTCGAACTGGCCGAGCGCAACGGCGCCGCCCAGGATCCGGCCATCCGCAACAAGATCTCCCGCGCGTGGATGGGCCTGCAGGTCATGCGTGCCCACGCGCTGCGGACCCTCGCGGCGGTCGACGCGAGCGCCAACGGTGGCGAGGCGTCGGTCGCCAAGCTCCTGTGGGCCAACTGGCACCGTGGCCTCGGCGAACTCGCCATGGAGGTCCAGGGTGCGGCCTCGCTGGTGGGTGTCGAGAACACCGAGCCCGGTGAGGAGCTGAACGACCTGCAGCGTCTGTGGCTGTTCACCCGCGCCGACACCATCTACGGCGGATCCAACGAGATTCAGCGCAACATCATCGCCGAGCGCGTGCTCGGCCTTCCCCGAGAGGCACGCCCGTGACCGCCACCATCAAGTCCCCGCTCTCCGTCGCCCCCGAGGAGATCGAGGGTCACAACCTGCTGAAGGGTAAGAAGGTCGTCGTGACGGCCGCCGCCGGCACGGGCATCGGCTTCGCCACCGCCCGCCGCGCGCTGCTCGAGGGTGCCGACGTCCTGGTCTCGGACTTCCACGAGCGTCGCCTCGGTGAGACCGTCGAGAAGCTGTCCGCCGAGTTCGGCAGCCAGCAGGTCGAGTCGTTCGTGTGCGACGTCTCGAGCACCGAGCAGGTCGACGCCCTCATCGCCGGTGCCGCCGAGAAGCTCGGCCGCATCGACGTGCTCGTCAACAACGCCGGCCTGGGCGGCGAGACCCCGGTCGTCGACATGACCGACGAGCAGTGGGACCGCGTCCTCGACATCACTCTGACCAGCACGTTCCGCGCCACCCGCGCTGCGCTGCGCTACTTCAAGTCCGTCGACCACAACGGCGTGCTGGTGAACAACGCGTCGGTGCTCGGCTGGCGTGCGCAGCACTCGCAGGCGCACTACGCCGCCGCCAAGGCCGGCGTCATGGCGCTCACCCGCTGCTCGGCGATCGAGGCCGCCGAGTACGGCGTCCGCATCAACGCCGTCGCGCCGTCCATCGCGCGTCACGCGTTCCTGGCGAAGGTCACCAGTGAGGAGCTGCTGGACCAGCTGGCTTCGTCCGAGGCCTTCGGCCGCGCCGCCGAGGTGTGGGAGATCGCCGCGACCATCGCGATGCTCGCGAGCGACTACACCACCTACCTCACCGGCGAGATCGTCTCGATCTCCAGCCAGCGCGCGTAGGTAGTCGACCGTGCCCCCGGTGGCCGAATGTCACATCGGTTCAGTTCAACTGCACCGATGTGACATTCGGCCGCTGTGGAAAACTGCCCACTGGACGAAATGCGCTGATGCCCTAGCAATCGCTTGGTTGGTAGGATGCGTGGCATGACTCCACCCCGAGACGCCGACGAGTCTTCGAGCAAGTCGGGCCGCCGCGCCGAGCTCCTCGACCTCGCTGCGGGCCTGTTCGCCGAACGCGGTCTGCGGGCCACCACCGTGCGCGACATCGCCGACGCGGCGGGCATCCTGTCCGGCAGCCTCTACCACCACTTCGACTCCAAGGAGTCCATGGTGGACGAGATCCTGCGCGGATTCCAAGACGACCTGTTCGGGCGCTACCACGAGATCGTCGACGCGGGCATGGGCTCGCGCGAGACCTTCGAGGCCCTCGTGGTCGCGTCGTTCGAGGCGATCGACACCCGGCACAGCGCGGTCGCGATCTATCAGGACGAGGTCAAGCACCTCGCCGCCAACGAACGCTTCGCGTACCTCGCCGAGCGTAGCCAGGAGTTCCGCGACCTGTGGGTCGGGGTACTCGAGGCCGGTGTCGCCGACGGTAGCTTCCGTCAGGACCTCGACATCGAAATCGTCTTCCGCTTCATGCGCGACACGGTCTGGGTGGCCGTGCGCTGGTACCGGCCGGGTGGCCCGCTGACCGCCGAGGCCGTCGCCAAGCAGTACCTCTCCATCGTTCTGGACGGGCTTGCCAGCCCCGACTCCCACAAGTAATCCGAATCCAGGAGCTGTTATGCCCGAGGTTTACATCGTCGACGCCATCCGCACCCCGATCGGCAAGAAGAACGGCGGCCTGGCCCCCGTTCACCCGATCGACCTGGGCGCGCACGTCATCAAGGCCGTCGTCGAGCGCACCGGTATCGACCCGTCCGACGTCGACGACGTGGTCTTCGGCTGCGTCGACGCGATCGGTGGCCAGGCCGGCAACATCGCGCGCATGTCGTGGCTGGCGGCGGGCCTGCCGCAGCACGTGCCCGGCGTGACCGTCGACCGCCAGTGCGGCTCGAGCCAGCAGGCCATCCAGTTCGGCGCGCAGGCGATCCTGGCCGGCACCGCCGACCTGATCATCGCCGGTGGCGTCCAGAACATGAGCCAGATCCCGATCTCGGCCGCGATGATCGTCGGTCAGCAGTACGGCTTCAGCACTCCCACCGCCGAGTCCAAGGGCTGGACCGAGCGTTACGGCAACGAGGAGGTGTCGCAGTTCCGCGGCGCCGAGATGATCGCCGACAAGTGGGACATCAGCCGCGAGGAGCTCGAGAAGTGGGCTCTGCAGAGCCACGAGCGCGCCAAGGCCGCGATCGCCGAGGGCCGTTTCGCGAACGAGATCGTCCCCTTCGGCGACGTCACCACCGACGAGGGCCCGCGTGAGACGAGCCTCGAGAAGATGGCCGGACTCAACGTCCTGGTCGAGGGTGGACGCCTCACCGCGGCCGTCGCCAGCCAGATCTCCGACGGTGCCAGCGCGCTGCTGCTCGCGTCGGAGGAGGCCGTGCAGAAGTACAACCTCGAGCCCCGCGCGCGCATCCACCACATGAGCGCCCGCGGCGACGACCCGATCTTCATGCTGAGCGCGCCGATCCCGGCCACCCAGCACGCGCTGGAGAAGACCGGCCTGACCATCGACGACATCGACCTGGTCGAGATCAACGAGGCCTTCGCGCCCGTCGTCCTCGCGTGGATCAAGGAGCTGGGCGCCGACCCGGCCAAGGTCAACGTCAACGGCGGCGCGATCGCGCTGGGCCACCCGCTGGGCGCCACCGGCACCAAGCTGATGGCGACGCTGCTCAACGAGCTCGAGCGCACCGACGGCCGCTACGGCCTGCTCACCATCTGCGAGGGTGGCGGCACCGCGAACGTCACGATCATCGAGCGCATCCAGGACTAGTCCCGGCCGCTTCCGAAGACCTCCCGAGCCCTCCCGAGCCCTCCCGAGCCCTCCCGAGCCCTCCCGAGCCCTCCCGATCATCGATCGGGAGGGCTTCGGTGTTTGTCAGTTGTGTTTGCGGGCGACGCCGGCGATCTGGGTGTTGACCGGCAGGAAGGGTGAGCGCAGCCGGTAGGCCTCGATGGTCGTCTCGGCGAATCCGGCAGCCTCGACGACTGTCTGCAGGTCCCGCTCGCAGGAGCAGCCTTCGAAGGTCCAACTCCATGGCCGGCGTGCGGCCCGCTGCAGGCGGCGGAGCACTGTGCCATCCGGAGCGGCGACGTGTTCGAGGAAGGCATATCGCCCGCCGGGACGCAGGACGCGGTGGACCTCGGTGAGGACGGCGACGGGGTCGGGCACGGTGCAGAGCACGAGGCTGGATATCACCGCGTCCACCGACGCGTCGGGCAGATCGAGCCGTTCGGCGCCAGTCGTGTGCAGTTCGAGATCGATTCGGGCGCGGGCGGCTCGTGCGCGCAGGCGATCATGCATGGCCGGGTTCGGCTCGACGGCGATCAGCCGGGTGCCCGCACGGAGGTAGCGCAGGTTGGCGCCGACACCGGGCCCCAGCTCGACGACCGTGCGGGGAAGGTTGCCGAACAGGGATCGTTTGTGCGGCTGCAGCAGGTGATCCAGGTACCGGTCGAGAGCGGTGAAGAACAGGGCGTTGAACGGCCCGCGGAGTGGATGGGGCCGAAATGCGTCCGGCGTGGTAGGTGCATACTCCTCGAGCTTCGAGGGCAACACATCGTGGCTGGCGTCCATCGCGGGCGCTCCTTCCGGATTCGTGGTCGGTCGATGTGACTACGAGCCTCGCGGAGGGACGCACCGGCGGATAGGCGGGAATCACCCCTGCAGGTACCTCAATCCGGTACCTCGACGTCGGTTCCCGGGCCGGGGGAGACGCGTCGGGCCCACCAGGCGGCGACCTGGGCGCGGGAGGTGACGCCGAGGCGGAGACGGATGCGCTCGACGTGTCCCTCGGCGGAGCGCTCCTCGATGCCCAGCCGCTGGGCGATCTGCCGGTTGGTCATGCCCTCGGCGACGAGTGCCGCCACCTGCAGTTGCCGCGGGGTCAACTCGCCCGAGGGCGGGGCCGGCCGCTCCGGTGGGGGCGCGGCGGGACCGTCCCCCAGGAATTCCAGGATCGCCCGGACGACGGCGGCGGCGGCCTCGCCCACGTGCGGGAAATGGCTGTTGCCGGGCAGCGAGACCAGTCGCGCGCCGGGGATCTGCGCGGCCAGCTCTCGGCCCGCGCGGTAGGGGATGGCCCGGTCTCCGCGCCGGTGTACCACCAGGGTCGGGGCGGCGACCCGGGCGAGCCGATCGACCACGTCGACCTCGTAGCATTGCGCCAGCAGGTCGACGGCGAGGCGAGGCGAGGCCGCCTCCCGCTGCAGCCGGGCGAAGACCGCCTTGGTCGCGGCACTGCCGTCCGGCAGGAAGATGTCGGCCAGCAACTCCGACCCCAATCCCCAGTGGGCTCGGATCATTCCCAGCATGGCGGTGCGAACCTCCGGCGTGGCGATGTGCGCGCCGTCGGCGTAACCGCCGTACAGGATCAGCCGGTCGACCCGCTGGGGAAACTGCGCCGCGAAGGCGACCGACACCGGCGCGCCCAGGGAGATGCCCAGCAGATCGACGCGTTCCAGTTCCAGATGATCGGCAAGGGCACGGAGCACCGCCACGTCGGTGTCCAGCCCCTGCGCCCCCGGCCAGGGGTCGGAGAGCCCGCAGCCGGGCCGGTCGTACTGCACCACTGTCCGGACCGCCGCCAGCGGCGTGAAGAAGGCTCGGTAGGCCGGGTCCTGCCACAGCAGTTCCAGATGGCTGATCCACGCCGCGGGAACCAGAAGCGCCTTTCCCCGTCCCATGCAGGTGTACGCGATCCGCGTGCCGGTCGGCGCCGTGCAGAAACGGACCGGGCGGCGCGGCTCGAATGCCTCCCGCGAGGACGGTTGGCCCATGTGGGCCTCCAGCCTGTGATGCCTACGTCCAACCATCATGCCCGGTCGCCGACGATCGAGCGGGCCACCGCCTCGACCGAGTCGACGATCCGTCCGGCGCGGGCGCCACCAGCGGCGAGCGGACGCGCCGCGCCGGCGACCATCGCGAGCAGCAGCACTGCGGTCCCGTCCGGGTCCATGTCCGGCCGCACCTCGGTGATCAGCGCGCTCAGGTGGTCGTACCAGAAGCCGTGCAGGTCGTCGGCGCGTCCGTCGGCATCGGAGGCGTCGTATGCGGCGGTGAGTGCGGGGTGGTCGACGATCAGGTGCGCGAAGGCGACGAGGAATGCGACGAGCCGCGCGTCCGCGGGCGCGCCGGGACCGAGTGGCGGCGGCGCGTCGAGGACCGCCTGGCGCAGCGCGTTCGCCTGTTCGTACACGACCGCGCGCACCAGTTCGTTGCGACTGCCGAACCGGTGGAACACCGTCGCCTTCCCGACACCGGCGGCCGCGGCGATCTGGTCGACGGACACCCGGTCCGGGCCGTGCTCGGTGAACAGACGCTGCGCGGCGGCGAGGATCGCGCGCCGGTTTCGAGCGGCGTCGGCGCGTTCCGGTCGCGCGTCGGGCATTACATCTCCTGGAAGCCGTTGTACGAGAGTGACCGAATATATCTTGACCGCCGGTCCAGATCGACGCATGCTTTAACTGAACCGATGGTCCATTTAGGGGTGATGTGATGCGTGGGGTTCTGTGGTCACAGGCGGGCGGGCCGGACACGCTGGCGGCGCGAGACGGCGACGATGTGCACGCCGCCGGTGGGCAGGTGCGGGTGCGCACCGAGGCCAGTCCGGTGCTGTGGGTGGAGACGCAGATGCGGGCAGGGCTGGTGCCGTCTCCTGCCGCGCCGCCGACGGTCTTCGGCTCCCAAGCCGTGGGGCTGGTCGATGAGGTGGGCGACGGCGTCGATCCGCAACTGATCGGCACCCGGGTCGCGGTGAGTGGTGTGGGGATCGGCGCACACGCCGAGTTCGTCTGCGCCGCGGTCGAGCAGTGCGTGGCGGTGCCGGACGCGATCGGGGCCGTGGATGCGGCCGTCGCGCTCACCGGGGTCCCTGTCGCGCTCGCACTGCTGGAACGGGCGGGTGATCTGAGTGATGCGACGGTGCTCGTGGAGGCGGCGGGCAGCGGGATCGGTGCGTACCTGACGCAGCTGCTGCGCGGCCGGGCGGGGCTGGTGGTCGCAACCGCGGGGAGCGATGAAAGCCGCACCAGTGCAGCATCCTTCGGTGCCGACGTCGTGCTCGATCATGCCGACCTGGACCGACCGGGAGCGCTCGCGGCGGCGGCCGGTGGGCGCACGATCGATGCGGCGTTCGACTCGATCGGGGGATCGACCGCACGGCGCGTGCTCGACGCCCTCACGCCGCTGCGCGGGCAGTTGCTGTCGTACGGGATGCTCTCCGGGGAGGCGCCCCGGATCGTAGCGGCGGATCTGTACGCCGGTGGGTTCACCGTCACCGCCTGCGCCGGGCCCGCCTGGCTCGACCGCGTCGCCGCGCTTCGTTCGATCGCGCTCGATCGCGTCGCCGACGGCACGGTCCGGCCCGTCGTCGATTCCACGATGCCGCTCGATGCGGTGGCTACGGCCCACCGCCGGATCGACGAGCGAGCGACCAGCGGAACGATCGTGCTCGTGCCGTGACGTCGTGTCAGCCTGCCTCGGAGGCCCTCTCGGTTCGATCCTGAACCGAGACGGCATCCGTCGTCCCGGCCTGCGTGCCCCGACTGATCAGCCAGCCGACGGCCGCGGCCAGCGGGAACATCACGACGCCGTACACGGCGGCGGGGATCGCGATGTCGACGCTGTCGAGGACGCTGATGGAGATCGCGATCGCCARAGTGCTGTTGTGGACGCCGATCTCCATCGAGCACGCGATCGCCTGACGCTGCCCGACGCTGAGCAGTTTCGGGATCCAGTAGCCCACCGCGAGACTGATGAGGCAGAACAGGATCGTGATCACGCCGACGTCCGCGAGGTAGGACGGCACGTTCTCCCGCTCGGCCGCGATGGTGCCGACGATGACGAGCACCAGGACGAGGGCCGACGCGATCCGCACCGGGCGGTCCATCCGCTGCGCGAAGTCCTCACGCTTGGCACGCACGAGCATGCCGATCGCGACGGGGATCAGCACGATCGCGAACACCTGCAGGATCTTGGTGAAGTCGAGGCCCATCGACGTGCCGGTGTCATCGGGGTCGAAGTGGCCGAGCGCGAAATTCGTGATGAGTGGCAGCGTCACGACGGCGATCACCGAATTGACCGCCGTCAGTGTGATGTTGAGGGCGACGTCGCCGCGGTAGAGGTGGCTGAAGAGATTGGCGGTGGTGCCGCCGGGGGAGGCCGCGAGCACCATCATGCCGACCGCGAGCAGCGGCGGCAGGTCGAACAGCAGCACGAGTCCGAACGCCACCGCCGGCAGAATCAGCAGCTGGCAGGCGAGAGCGATCGTCACGACGCGGGGATGTCGTGCGACGCGGGCGAAGTCGGCGACCGTCAGCGACAGGCCGAGGCCGAACATGATGATCGCGAGGGCGGCCGGCAGGGCCACCGTGGCCAGGGCTGAGTCCATGTTGTTCGCCGTTCTGGTGTGCGGATGTGACGCGAACGGTAACGACACTGCACTGCGCGGGTGGGCGAAATGCCTGAATAGATACTGGCGGAATCAGTCTCGACGCCGCCGCAGCGACAGCGTGAACCCCGTCGGCATCAGTGTCAGTCGCTCCTGGATGCGCAACTGGTAGTCGGGGTCGGCGGAGAAGTCGTAGCGGCGCAGGATCGTGCCCAGCACGAGGACCGCCTCGTGCAGTGCGAATTGCCGTCCGATACAGGCGCGTTCACCGGTTCCGAACGGCTTGTAGATGTGCGGTGCCCGGCCGCGAACATTCTCGGGGGCGAATCGGTCCGGGTCGAAGCGTTCCGGATCGTCGYCCCATGAAGGATCGCGGTGCAGCGACGGGATCAGCACCAGCACCCAGTCGCCGGCCCGCATCGGGTAGCGGCCGCCCAGCACGGTGTCCTCACGGGCCTCCCGCGCGTAGCCGGGCGCGGTGGGCCACAGTCGCAGTGTCTCGTCGAGCACGCGTCGGACGTAGCGCAGCTTTGCGACCTTCTCGAACGGCGGCGTCTCGTCGCCCCACACGGCGTCCACCTCGGCGCGGGCCTTCGCCAGGACGTCGGGGTTGTGGGCCAGGTAGTACAACGCGAACGACAGTGCGCCCGAAGTGGTTTCGTGCCCGGCGACGAGGAACGTCACCACCTGGTGGCGGATGTTGACGTCGTCGAGGCGGTTCGGATCGTCCTCGCGGGCAGCGCGGAGCATGATCTCGAGCAGGTCCTCCGGGCCGGCCGCAGCGGCGTCGCGGCGGCTGCGGATCACCTCGTCCACCACGTCGGCCAGGTACGCGGTGTCGGCGGCGTTCTGTCGATCGGACCTGCGGTAGAGAGCCTTCCCGAGGACCGGAACGGCCCGGAACGTCCGGCGCTGCGCGTGTGTGAGGGCGCGGACCATCGCCTCCACGAACGGGTGCGGCTGCTCGCGGCGGAACGAATCGAACGAGTAACTGAAGCCGGTCCGTCCGATCGTCTCGAGCGTCAGCTTCGTCATGTCCGACGAGACGTCCACCGGTGCGCCGCCGGTGAGGCCGTCCCAGTGCTCGGTGAGCTCGTCGGCCACCTGCACCATGATGTCGTGGTACGACCGCATCGCAGACTGGGTGAATGCCGGCCGCAGCAGGTTGTGCGCCCTGCCCCAGTTGGGTTCCTCGTTGTAGGCGGTGAACAGGCCGTCGCCGCCGATGCCGCGCAACTCCGCGATCCCGGGTGCGACGTTCTTCGCGAAGCGCGACTCGTCGGACAGTTCGGCGACCATGTCGGCGCCCGAGACGAACACGAAGCGGTGTCCGAGCGCGTTGCGCTCGAATATCGGCCCCAGCTGTCGACCGATCCTCATCGAGTCCTGCACCGGGGTGTGCAGCGAGACGCCCAGGACGTCGCCGAGCAGAGGAAGGCGCCGGGGCGGATGCGGGACGGCCGTCGCTGCGGTTTCCAGGATCTCCTCGACGYGCATCCCGCCCCCGTTCGACCGTCCGGTGTCTGATACCGAAAGTACGCGGTAACCGGACCGGGGAACAGCCTTTCGCGCGGCCGGACGCGGGATTACCGTTCGAGGCATGTGCCGAAACATCACTGAGCTGCGAGGGCTCGAGCCGGCCGCCACTCCCGAGGAGATCGAGGCCGCCGCACGACAGTACGTCCGGAAGGTCAGCGGCATCCACAAGCTGTCCGACGCCAACCGTGCCGCATTCGAGCGGGCAGTCGAGGAGGTCACCGCGACCACGGCGGAACTGCTCGGGGCGCTGCCGCCGCGCAAGCAGCCGCCCCCGACGGTGCCGCCCCTGCGCCGGCCCGAGGTGCGGGCGCGGATGGCGGCGGCGAAGGGTGCGGCCGCGGGATCCTGACCGTCAGCTGAGACGGTGGGCGAAGAACGCCAGGATCTCGTCGCGGGCCGCGATCGTGGGCTGGCCCGCGTCGTCGATCAGGTGGGCCGTCACCACGCTGTGCGGGCTCCCGATCACGTGCTCGAAGAACGGCGAGGTCGCCGGATTGGCCGCCTCGTCGGGAAGTTCGCGCGCGACGAAGCGGTCGCCCAGCGCCTCGGCGTACGCCGCGAACCGCTGCGCCCGGCAGAATCGATCGCCCCGGAACCGGTAGGCCAGCACCGTCAGATCGTCGTTGTCGAGACGTTTCCGAACGGCGGCGAGCTCATCTGCGGGACTGGCCGTTGCGTCAGGATCGTCGAGCGGGAGCGACGGCTGTGACAGGACCGGCGCGAGCATCGCGGGCTCGAGCATCATCGTCAGCGCGAAGTTGCCCGTGAAACACATTCCGATCGCCCCGACGCCCGGGCCGCCGCATTCCGCGTGGGCGAGCCTGGCGAGGGACCGCAGCCACACGGTCACCGGACTCTGCTCGTCCGCCGCGAACGCGCGGAACTCCGCGCTGACGCACGCCCGCCGTAACACTGCGGTGCCCTCGTCGACGGTGGGCACCGCGCCGTCGCGACCGAACAGCGACGGCAGGTACACGGTGAAGCCCGCGTCCCGCACCCACCGGGCGAAGCGGGCCACGTGCGGGCTGATACCCGGCATCTCCGGCATGACGATCACCGCCGGTCCCGCGCCGGCCACGTGCACCACCTTCGTCACGCCTTCGAGGTCGATCTGCCGACGCGTGAAGTCCTCGAGGGGATCGTCGACGTTCATGCTCCGGTGCGGCACCGCCGTACCTCCTCATCCCGTGTGTGCGAACGAGATCAGTCTCTCCTCGCCGCGTCGACGGGACGAGAGGCGCGATCGCCACGTTCGGGGGCATTCTCGCCACCTCGCGTGTCGGCGCGGAACCGTCGGCGGTAGTCGGCGGCGCTGACACCCACCTGCTCGACGAACAGTCGACGGAACGTGCCGGCGTCCCGATAGCCGACGAGGCTCACGATCTCCTCCAACGGCCGGTCCGTCGTCTCCAACAGCCGTTTGGCGGCGCGGACCCGCGCCCGCCGCAGGAATGACAGTGGCGACTCGCCGGCCTCGGCACCGAACCGCCGCAACATCGTTCGGGTGCTGACGTGAAACGCCGCCGCGAGACGAGGCAGGTCGTAGGGGTCTGCCAGGTGTTCGACCAGCCATCGGCCGACGTCCTCGACGAACTGCCCGCGGCGCGGCGGGAGCATCGATTCGACGATGTACGGCGCTTGGCTCGAGCGGTTCTCGGCGACGAGGGTGATGCGGGCCGTGGCCCGGGCGACGTCGTCGCCGAGATGCTCGCGGATGATGACCGTCGCGAGATCGAGAGCGGTACTGAACGCCGCCGTCGTGGTGACGCGGTCGTCATCCACGATCAGCGCCTCGCCGCGAACGCTCGCGCGTGGATACCGTTGGGCGAGTTGTGAAGAAAACAGCCACGACGTGGTGCACCGACGCCCGTCCAACAGGTCGGCCTCCCCGAGTAGGAACGCTCCGACACACACCGATGCGATACGAGTGCCTCGGGCCTCGGCGGCGCGCAGGAACGCGGTCTCGCGGCTCAGGCCGGACAGTCGGGCGTCGAGATCCGCCGACGGCGCGAGCTCGAAACCCGGCACGACCAGGCGGTCGAAGTCGTGGTGCCACGCCTGCGCCCCGATCGGGAATCCGCCGGCTGCCGTGACAGGGGATGCCGACGAAGCGATGACCGACACCTGGAACGGATCCTCCGACGCAACACCCGTTTCCCGCGCTACGCGGTTCGCGATGAGCAGCAGATCGGAGAAGAGGAAGATCTCGGCCGCGAGGCAGCCGTCGTAGGCGAGGATCCCGATCCGCATGCTTCCCGTCCCGTCTCCAGGGGTGTACCGAAGTCACCCTGAACCCCTGTTATATTGCCCAATGCAAAGGACCGACCGGGGGCATCGGGTCGGTGGGGGAGGACTTTCGCGATGGGGGCGGCTTTGTTGCCGAGGGGGACGAACGGGCACGTGTGTGCCCACGATCGTGTGTGGGCAGCGTCGGCGCCCGCGATCTCCGAGACATACCCGGCCACGACATCGGTGTACCTCGCGCCCGCCGGCCTGCGGTTCTTCCAGGCCTGATCATCCGCGACGTCTCAGACTCGAGTCAGCTCGACATATCACTAGGGGGTTTCACAGATGGGTAAGCACCGCAAGAGCCGGGCGAGGACGATCGCTCGGGTGGCGTTGGTTCCCTCCGCCGCGGCCGCAGTGGTCGTGGCGGCATCGGGCGCGGCGTCGGCTGCGCCGGACCAGTTGCCGTCGCAGGGCGGTGTCACCTCCGCTCCGCAGACGCAGGGCGGCGTCACCTCCGGACCGTCGTCGCAGGGCGGCGTCACGTCCGCGCCCGCGCAGCCGGAGCCGGTCTACTGGGTGGAGCCCCCGGCCCAGTACCAGAACATCGAGTACCAGCCGCTCGACAACTACGACTACGACACGAACACCTACAACGCGCCCGACAACTACTACGTGGCACCCGCCCAGTTCGAGGAACTGCACCTGCCCACGTATGTCGAGCCGACGGCGCCGATCATCGCACCGCGCGAGACCCTGCGCCTGGGCACCTACCATGTGGCGCAGCCCAACTGGATCACCGACGGCGACCTCGCGCGCACCAACAACACGTCCGCCGTCATCGAGGCCGAGGTGTCGACGTTCTGGCGTTCGCTGGGTGTCGAGACCACACGCGCGAATCGTTTGGCGGCGGCGCAGATCGGTATGGGTGCGGCGGGGGCGGTCACGGGTGCTGCGGTGGTCGGCGGCGTGGCTGCTCTCGCCGGAGGTGCACTCGGAACTTATGTCGGTGCAGTTACGGGACTCGGTACGGAAGGGCTGTTTCTTCCGGGAGTAGGGTTCGTGACCACGGTCGGTACGGCGGTCGGGGCAGCGACAGCGGGCATCCCGGCTGCTGTTCTTGGCGGTGCCGGGGGTGCTGTGCTCGGCGCCGGCGCCGGCATCGCCGTCGGCACGGGTGATCTCGGCGAGCCGCAGGAGCTTCCGGCTGAGGTGCGCGGCTACTTCAACGACGTCGACCAGCCCGCGGTCACGGTGCAGACGCAGGAGACCCTCGCGCAGTGGGAGACCACGCCGGTCGGCGGGGCCACCGCGTCGGCCGTCCGGGACGTCGTGAATGCCGCACCCGGAATCGACCGTCAGGCACGTGATTTCGTGGCCGCGCGGCCCGGCGGCTCGCAGGTGCTCGACCAGATCGACGGGGCGCTCACCACATTCGTCGCCGAGTCGTCACTCGGCGTTGCCGCGAACATGATCAGTGGAGCCGTCGGGGGCGGCATCCAGGCATGAGCCACGGGTGGGGCGGACCGGTGTCCGCCCCATCCGTCGACTTCGGGGAGGACATATGGCGACGGACAACCGAGCGGACAATTCGCTGTTCCCGGACGTCACCGAGCACTACGGGACGGAGTCGGTCCCCGAACGCCCGGTGACCGAAGAGATTGCGGCGCTGCCGGTTCCGTCCGAACCGGACCTCGGGCGCCCCTCGGGGCAGGCGCACCCGGCGCCCGAGCCCGCCGTGGTCGCCGAGCCTGTTGCAACCTCCGAGCCTGTTGCAACCCCCGAGCCGGTCGCAAACCCCGAGCCGGTCGCAACCCCCGAGCCTGTTGCAACTCCCGAGTCGGCCACAACCGCCGAATCGCTCGCCGTACCCGGGCCCATCGAACCGCCCGAGTCCGACGCTGTACCTGAACCGGTCGCCGAGTTCGACCAGTTGCCGACGTGGCTGGTGACCGCCCCAGCGGAGTCACCGGCGGAGAAGCCGTCCGCGAAGAGGAAGCCGCTGCTGATCGGTGGCGGCGCCGCCGCGCTCCTCGTCATCGCTGCGACCGCGACGATCGTCGGGTTCCGCGGCGCAAGCGACGCGATCGCGGGCTCGCCGAATCCCGTCGCCGGCTCCACTGCGGCGTCGTCGTCGGCGGCGGCGGACACGACGGTCGCGGTGGCGCCGGCGCAGTCCGCCGGGTGGTGTGCGGATTCTGTCGCCGACGGGCGGAGCGTCGGTCGCGGACCGGGAAGTGTCGACGACGGCCCGGGCGCGATCAGGGCGTTCGACCACGCGTACTACGTCGACCGCGACGGCGCCAGGGTCGCGTCACTGATGGTGACGCCCAACGCCGTTCCGGACATCCAGAAGTGGATCGACGAGGTTCCGCTCGGTACCGAGCACTGCGTCACCGTCGTCCCCACCGCCGACCCGAACGTATTCGAGGTCGATCTGGGATTGCGGTCGCCGACCGGTTCGGACGGCGTGATCCGCCAACATGTCACGGTCGCACCGTCGCCGGCGGGATTCAAGATCGCCAAGGTGGAGGACCTGCGATGAACAACGTGGTCTCGCTGCGCCGCACCCCCAGGGTGCCCGAGCCGGAGCGGGTGTCCGCGATGGTGGTCGCCGGATCGGGTGGGGCCGCCACCACCACGACGGTGTACGGGTTGGCCACTGCGCTCCGCCTCGGTACCGGCAAGGACGTCTCGGCGGTCGACGCGACCAGCGACGGCGGAAACCTCCTCGCGCGTGCCGGATTCGGCGCTGTCGATCCCGCCCGATCGATCCGGCAGCTCGAGTCGCGTATGGCGCTCACGTCCGCCGGTGTGGTGGTGGTGGGCAGCGGCAACGCGCAGGCGAGCGACCCCGCGATCGTCGACGAGCTGCTCGCGGCCCGGCACAGCGCTCGCGTCCACGACGTCGGTACCGCGCTGCGCTCGCCGCGACTGGCGCCACTGATCCGCTCCGGTGCGGCACTGGTGGTGGTCGCGCCCGCTCGTTCCGAACCGCTGAGCCGGATGCGTGACGCCCTCACCTGGGTGATGTCGACGTACGGTGCGCAGGTGCTCGGCGGCACCACCGTCGTCGTCTCCCACCAGATGCCCGACGCACCGGTCGATCTGGGGCCGATCCGGGACGCACTGTCACCGCGGATCGCAGGATTCGTCGAGGTGCCCTTCGACACGGCCCTCGCGCAGCCCGGGGTCATCGACCACCGCCGTCTGGCGACCTCGACGATCGACGCCTGGACCGACGTCCTGGACGTGCTCGGCGGACTGTTCTCCCGGCCGGAGCAGTCGGGGGAAGCGAGCGAGGAACTCGCCTGAGCGGACGAAGGGACCCTTCACGCGCTGGTGGCGCATGATGGGTCCCTTCAGCTGGAGGCCGGCCGATCAGGCCTTGAGGTCTCCAAGTGCATCGATCCGCTTGACGGCGTCGGCCATGATGCGGTCGATCAGTTCCTGGCAGCTGGGCAGGTCGTCGATCATGCCGACCACCTGACCGGAGGCGAGCACACCGGCCTCCGTGTTGCCCTCGACCAGACCGGCCTTGAGCAGCATCGGGGTGTTGGCGGCCATGATGATCTGCTGCCACGTGCGGTCGCCGGACTTCTTCATGGCGAGTCCGTCCTTGGCGAGCGTGGACCACTTCATGCCCGTCATCGCCTTGAACTTCATGGCATTCTTGGTGGCCGCAACGAGTCCCTTTGCGTAGCTGGACTTCTCGAGTGCATTGACCAGTTCGGTGTTGAGCACGCGGTGCGGCATGCCGTCGACCTTCACCGACACCGTGGTGTCCGTCAGGCTGCGCTTGAGGTACTCCTGCTTGACCGAGTCCGGCACCGCCGAATCGCTCGTGAGCAGGAACCGGGTGCCCATCGCGACGCCCGCGGCACCGTACGACAGCGCCGCGGCCAGGCCGCGACCGTCGAAGAAGCCGCCGCCGGCGACAACCGGGATGTCGACTGCGTCGAGCACGGACGGCAGCAGCAGCGTCGTCGCGACTCCGCCGGTGTGGCCGCCGCCCTCACCGCCCTGCACGATCACCGCGTCGGCGCCCCACGAGGCGACCTTCACGGCGTGCTTGGCGGCACCGATCGACGGGATCACGACGATCCCGTTGTCCTTGAGCTTGGCGATCAGTTCCTTCTTGGGCGCCAACGCGAACGAGGCGACCTTGACGCCCTCGCGGATCAGCAGATCGCAGCGCTTCGAGGCGTCCGACGCGTCGGCGCGCATGTTGACGCCGAACGGCTTGTCCGTCAGCTGCTTGGTCTTGAGGACCGCTGCCTCGAGCTCCTCGTAGGTCATCGTCGCCGAGGCGAGGATGCCGAGGCCGYCCGCGTTGGCGGTGGCCGCGGTGAGGCGCGGGCCGGACACCCAGCCCATGCCCGTCTGCACGATCGGATGCTCGACACCGACCAGCTCGGTGAACGGCGTCTTCAGCACGGCGGTCACGCCGAGACCTCGCGGTCACGCAGGCTCTTCGGATCGATGACCTCGCGGATCAGGCGCAGCTCCTCGGCGGTGGGCTCGCGGGTGATGCCGGCCTCGGCCAGGCCCGCGATCTCGAAGGAGGTGTTGGCCTTGACGTCCTCGGCGGTGACGCCGGGGTGCAGGCTCACCGCACGCATCGTCTGGTTCGGGCCCTGGAAGTCGAACACACCGAGGTTGGTGACCACCTGGTGGTTCTTCAGGAAGCGGAACGCCGGGTTCTCCGGGTCCACCTTGTCGTAGCCGACGCCGCACACCACGTCGACCTGCTCGGCGAACACGCGGGTGGAGTGCTTGCCCACCCAGTAGCTGGTGGCGTGGTTGATGGTGTTGCCGGGGGCGCCGCGCAGGCCGAACATCTGGCGGGTCGGCTTGTCCAGCGGGCCGAACGCGGAGAGGTTCTGGTTGCCGAACTTGTCGATCTGGTTCGCGCCCATCACCACGTGGCGACGGCCGGATGCGACCACGTCGAACACCTTGGAGAACGGGATGTAGCCCTCGATCGGCGCGCTCGCGCCGATGGCCGGTGCGTCGGCCAGGATCAGGGCCTCACCGTCGGTGATGATCAGGTCCGGCTCGGTGGTGAGCTTGGCCAGGCGGGCACCGATCAGCGGCAGCGTCGCCATGGGGGAGGCGAAGATCTCGCCGGCGTCGGCGAACAACTCGGCGCACGCGATGGCGCAGTACTCCGCGCGGGTTACCTCGGTCATGACTTCTGCTCCTCTGCGAACTTGCGCACGGCGGCCTGGTAGTCGTCCTCGCTGCCGGACAGGTAGGTGTCGGCGAAGGCCTGCCACGCCTCGGGGGTCTTGGCGGACTCGGCGTAGTGGCGCTGGAACTTCTCGTCGCGCTTGTATTCGCCGGCGAAGGTGAAGTGCGCGCCGCCCGGGGCCTCGGTGACGGTGTCGACCATCGCGCGGTTCAGGATCAGGGCCTGATGCGGGACGGACTTGACGAGTTCCTCGGTCGAGACGATCTTGTCGACGCTGAGGATGCGCTGCTCGGCCGCGAGGCAGAACAGGTCGTCGAAGTAGGGGTCGACGCCGGTGTAGGCGGCGTTGCCGCGCTCGTCGGCCAGGTCCAGGTGGACCAGGGCGGCGTCGAGGTTCAGCGCGGGCATCGCGATGAGGGACTCGATGCGGCCGTCGGCATGCGGGTACGGGGATGCGACGGTCTTGAGCTCGTCGCCCCAGACGGTCTGCGCATCCGAGCCGAGGCCGGCACGGATCGGCATGAACGGCAGGCGCGCGGCGGCGGCCTGCAGGCCGGCCTTGACCATGCCCTCGTCCATCTCGCGAGACTCGATGGTCCCGGCGACGCGGGCCTGTGCGAACCAGGGGTCGTAGAACGGCGCCGAGTCCAGGGACACGAAGCCGTAGTAGGCGCGCTTGACCTTGCCCGCGGAGATCAGCAGACCGAGGTCCGGGCCGAGGTACCCGACGACGGTCAGGTCCTTGACGTCGCTCCGCAGCAGCGCGCGCACCAGTGCCATCGGCTTGCGCCGCGAGCCCCAGCCGCCGATGCCGATGGTCATCCCGCTCTGGATGCCGGCGACGGCCTCATCCAGTGAGCGACGCTTGTCGCGCTTCTCAGCCATTACTTGCTGTCTCCCTTGGGTGCGGTGGTGTTCGACTTCGGCTTGCCCGTGGCGACGAACTCGTCGCGGTGCTCGTCGGCGACGCCGGCGAGGTTGAGCTCGAACGTGAAGCCCTGCTCGATCCGGTAGCTGGTGTGCACGTCCATCACGTCGATGCGGTTGATCGCTTCCTTGGCGCGGCGGATCACTCGGGTGTCCTTGGCGGCGATCTCGCCGGCGATCTTCAGCGCGCATGCGTCGAGCTCGGCGCGCGGGACCACGTCGTACACGGAACCGAAGTGCTTGAGCGTCTGGGCGTCGACGTTCTTGGCCGTGTAGTACAGCGTGCGCATCATGTGCTGGGGGACCAGGCGGGCGAGGTGCGTGGCCGCACCGAGTGCGCCGCGGTCCACCTCGGGCAGGCCGAAGATCGCATCGTCGGACGCGACGATGACGTCCGCGTTGCCGACCAGGCCGATGCCACCGCCGACGCAGAAGCCGTTGACGGCGACCACGACGGGCACCTCGCAGTCGTAGACCGCGGAGAAGGCTGCGGCGCAGCCGCGGTTGGCGTCGATGAGCGCGCCGTGACCCTCGGTGGCCTGCATTTCCTTGATGTCGACGCCGGCGTTGAAGCCGCGTCCCTCGGCGCGCAGGATCACCACGTGCGTGCTGGGATCCTTGCCCGCTTCGAGGATGGCGTCGGCCAACTCGAACCAGCCCTTCGAGGGGATGGCATTCACGGGCGGGTAGTCGACGGTGACCGTGGTGATCCCGGCACCGTCCGAGGTCGAAGTGATGCCCATGGCATGTTCCTTACGTCTGTTGACCGAACCAAGCGATTGCTTGGTAAGTTATCACAGACGGGTGCGAATGACTCGTGCCGCTTCAGGGAGGATGAACGTGGATCTCGGTCTCGAAGGCAAGGTCGTGCTGGTGACCGGCGGAGTGCGCGGAATCGGGGCCGGCATCAGCCGGTCCTTCCTGCGTGCGGGCGCGACGGTGGTGACGTGCGCGCGTCGCCCGGCCGACGAACCCGTCGAGGTCGCGGGTCCCGGAGGCGAACTGCGCAGCATCGACTTCATCTTGTGCGACGTGCGCGACGCGGACCAGGTGCAGTCGATGATCGATCAGATCGTTGCGAAGTACGGCCGGCTCGACACTGTCGTGAACAATGCCGGTGGCGCCCCGTTCGCGATGGCCGCCGACGCGAGCCCCAAGTTCCACTCGAAGATCGTCGAGCTGAACCTCCTCGCTCCGCTGCTGATCTCGCAGATCGCGAACGCGATCATGCAGAAGCAGGAGGACGGTGGGTCGATCGTGATGATCTCCAGCGTCAGCGGCAGCCGACCCTCCCCGGGCACCGCGGCGTACGGCGCCGCGAAGGCGGGCATCGACTCGCTCGCGGCCAGCCTGTCCGTCGAGTGGGCGCCCAAGGTGCGCGTCAATTCGATCGTCGTCGGCCTCGTGCAGACCGAGCTGAGCCACCTGCACTACGGCGACGAGGCCGGCATCGACGCCGTCGGCGCCACCGTCCCGCTGGGTCGGATGGCATTGCCCGAGGACATCGGCAACTGTGCGACATTCCTGGCATCACCGTTGGCGGCCTACGTCAGCGGTTCGACCCTTACCGTCCACGGCGGCGGCGAGCGCCCGGCCTTCCTGGCCGCGGCAACAACTTAAGGAGAATCAAGTGAGCGGATTGCTTGACGGCCGAGTCGTCATCATCACCGGCGCCGGCCGTGGAATCGGTCGCGCGCACGCGCTGGCCTTCGCGGCGGAGGGCGCCAAGGTCGTCGTCAACGACATCGGTGTCGGCGGCGACGGCTCCAACACCGGCGAGACCCCTGCAGAGCAGGTTGTCGCCGAGATCAAGGCCGCCGGCGGAGAGGCTGTCGTCAACGGCGACGACGTCGCGTCGTGGGATGGTGCCCAGAACCTGATCCAGACGGCTATCGACACGTTCGGTGGACTGGACATCCTGGTCAACAATGCGGGCTTCCTGCGTGACCGCATGCTCGTCGGCATGAGCGAGGAAGAGTGGGACGCGGTCATCCGCGTGCACCTCAAGGGCCACTTCGCCCCGCTGCGCCACGCCGCCGCGTACTGGCGTGCCGAGTCCAAGGCCGGGCGCCCGGTGGACGCCCGCATCATCAACACCAGCTCGGGTGCGGGCCTGCAGGGCTCCATCGGCCAGGGCAACTACGCCGCGGCCAAGGCCGGCATCGCCGAGATGACGATCCAGGCTGCCGCCGAGCTGAAGAACTACGGCGTCTCCGTAAACGCGATCGCCCCCGCGGCCCGTACCCGCATGACCGTCGGCGCCGGTGGCGCGATGGCCGAGGCGATGGCCGCTCCGGAGGAGGGCTTCGACGCGATGGCGCCGGAGAACATCTCCCCGCTGGTCGTGTGGCTGGGCAGCGCCGAGGCGAAGAACGTCACCGGCCGCGTGTTCGAGGTCGAGGGCGGCAAGATCACCGTCGCCGAGGGCTGGCGCCACGGCCCCACCCAGGACAAGGGTGACCGCTGGGATCCGAAGGAGCTCGGACCGGTCGTCGCCGACCTGCTCGAGAAGGCCGAGACCCCCACCCCGGTCTACGGAGCCTGAGCAGCGGCATTCTCGCCTGACGAAAACCGCCCGTGCGCTCGATGCGCACGGGCGGTTTTCGCGTTTCGGCGTGTTTATGCCGGGGTGCGGATGATCAGGACCGTGCCGGGGAAGTAGGCGGCGAGTTCGCTGCGCGCCTGCTTGAGCGCCGCGGTCCCGTAACCCTGCTTGCGGGCGTCGGGCGCCACCCAGACCGCGACGTCCACCTCGTTGCCGGTGAGCTCGCCGAACACCAGGCCGACACTGCTGGGCTCGTCGCCGGTCGTGCATTCCGCGACGAACCACCCGGCCGACTCGTCGTCGATGCGCTCGAGCCCGTCCCGACGCTCCTGCTCGACGCGGTCCGGGCTCCACGGCGCGCCCGAGTCGTCGAAGCGCTCGGCGGACCGCTTGCGGAACAGGTCGGTGTCCCCGTCCGAATCGGTGAAGGGGCGCAAGCGAACTCCGGCGCCGGTGCTGAACGGACGCTGCTCGGGCAGCCACTGCAGGGTGGCGTCGAGGTCCTCGAGCTCGGTGCGGATCCGGTCGCGTTCCTTGACCGTCAGCCGGTCGAAACGCAGGTTCAGCACGGCCTCGGCGCAGAAGTCGGACGTCTCGAGCAGGTCACGGACGGCCGCGACGGCGGCGGCACGGTCCTTGCTCTCGACGATTGCGTCCAGGACCTCGTGACGACGGTCGAGTGCCTTCAGCAGGGCCGAAGCGATCTCGCGCCGGTCGATCACCTGGTCGTGGTTCTTCACTGTCATGGTGCGACATTCCTCCTCGAGAACGGGGGTCCCGGCGCCGATGTGCCGGGCGTCGACCCTCATTATTCCCGTCTATGCGCCTGCGGGGGAGTGCCGCGCGCTATTCGCAGACGACGACGGGGATCTGCCGATCGGTCCAGGCCTGGTAATCATCGAACTCGGGATACATCGCCAGCAGCTTCGGCCACAGCTGCGCGCGCTCGTCGTCGTCGGCGACACGGGCTACCAGATTGCGTACCTGTGAACGGATCTGGATCGTCACTTTCGGGTCGGCCTTCAGGTTCAGGTACCACATCGGGTTCATCGGCTGGCCGCCCTGCGAGGCGACGAGGACGATGCGGTCGTCATCCTCGAGGAACACCAGGGGGGTCACCCGTGGCTCGCCGGTCTTGCGTCCGGTGGTGGTGAGCAGGCAGATCGGCAGGCCGTGCTTCGCGGCGCTGCCGATCCGCCACTTGCCGCCGATGCGCCCACCCGTGACCCGGTACACGACGACGTTCGTCTTCGACATCCACTTGACGAGGGATCGGGTGAACTGCGTATCGAGCAACGGTGGGCGCTTCATCGCGGCGTCAGATCCGCTCGATGATGGTGCCCGTCGCGAGTGCGCCGCCCGCGCACATCGTGATCAGGGCGGTCGAGCCGTCGCGGCGCTCGAGTTCGTGCAGCGCGGTGGTGATCAGGCGAGAACCGGTGCTGCCCACGGGATGTCCGAGCGCGAGC
>NZ_JBFRDL010000026.1:0-85548 GCF_052113525.1 Rhodococcus sp. TAF43 | reverse complement strand
GATATGTGGTTCGGGCATTACGGTGGGACACGAGAACCTCCGAGCGGATGTGGGCCTTAGACAAGCCACACCCCACTCGGAGGTTCTCTTCACATCAAGCCGACACGCCCGCTACCAACGTCCTGACCGGGTACAGCTAGCGCAGGTAGCCGTGGTGCGCGACGGGTTCGATCCCGCCTCCGTCGCGGGTGGATGTCCGCAGGCCGCGGATCAGGATGTTGCGGAGTTCGCGCGGGTCGATGACGTCGTCGTAGAACAGCGTCTGCGCCAGCGCCCACGGCCCGGAGGCCTCGTTCTCGACGAGCGCGCGCCGGGTCTCGTCGTCCTCCTTCGCCGTCCGGCCCCCGACGTCGGCGGGGATGCCGCCGAGGGTGACGGCGGGAAACGCGAGCGTCATGGACTGGTCGTCGTACGGATTCATCCCCATCACCGAACTGCCGAACCCGAACGCCTTGCGGACGGTGAGGTGGAACTTGGGGGTCCGCAACCGGTGCTGCGCGGCGAACATCCGGGCGCTGGCCTTGAGGATGCCCGCCTTCTCGGACGCACTGCCCGCCATCACCCCCGGATTGTCCGCGAGGAACACCACCGGCAGGTGGAACGCCCCCACCAACTGCAGGAAGCCCGCGGCCTTGTCGGCGGCCTCGACCGTCACCGAACCCGCCATCACACTCGGCTGATTCGCGACGACCGCGACCGAGTGCCCGCCGATGCGCGCGAGCGCCGTGATGATCGATTTCCCGTAGGTGGGCTGGATCTCGGTGACCGTGCCGGCGTCGGCCAGTCGGTCGATGACGGCACGCATGTCGTAGGGGCGCTTCTGGTTCACCGGGACCAGGTCCAGCAGTTCCGGTAGTGCACGCTCCCCCACGTCGTGGTTGCCGCCCTCGGGACCCACCCACGGCGGCCGCTGCCACGCGCTGCTCGGAAAGTACGACAGGTACCGGCCGGCGAGAGCGAGCGCGGCCTCGTCGGAGTCGGCGAGATTGTGGGCGACACCGGAGGCGTCGATCGCGACCTGCGGCCCGCCGAGTGCTTGTTTGTCGATCTGCTCGCCGGTGGACGCCGCCACCAACGGCGGCCCGGCCGTGAACAGCGCGCCGTGCCCGGCGATCATGATCACGAAGTCGGACAGCGGCGCGGCGAGGGCCCCGTGACCGGCCGACGGTCCCGTCACGATCGCGACCGTCGGCACCAGCCCGGAGAGGTCCGCCATGGCCTGCAGGTCGTTGGGTGCGGGTCGGTTCCGCTCGAGCGCGTTGGTCGCGCGATGTCCCGCGCCCTCGAGCATCATCACCAGCGGGACCCGGTTGCGCAGTGCCAGTTGGGCTGCGCGCGTCCGCTTGGAGGCGGCCGCGGTGCCGATGGACCCGCCGGCGACGGTGAAGTCCTCGGCGCCGACCATGATCGGACGTCCGTCGACCAGACCCGATCCGGCGACGAACGCGTCGGAGGGAATGCCGTCGCCCGCGAGCAGGCCGAGTTCGTCGAACGACTGCGGGTCCAGCAGGTACTCGATCCGGGCGCGCGCATCGAGTCGTCCCGTCGCCCGGTAGCGGGTGACCTTCTCGCTGCCGCCCATTGCCCGCGCCGCCGACTTACGGTCAGCCAGACGTTCCAGGAGCGGCGCCCAGTCCCGACTGTTCCCAGCGTCCATCGTCGATACCCTCTCGATCCCGCGCGTGAGCCGGATCACCATCGGCCACCGTCGAGGCCAACCTACGTCGAATTACACTCGGCGGCATCAGGACTCGCCGACGGAGGCGATCCGGCGGCCGACGAGACACACCTGTCGGTCGGTTCTGCTTCAATGCACCCATGACATCACCTTCGATCGAGCCACTGCAGCTTTTCGAGACGTCACCGGGTAACTGGTCGCTGATGCTGACGGACCAGCATTTCGGCAAGGTGGCCGCGATCTTCGAGCAGGTGGAGGGTTTCGACGGTTCCGGATACGACTGGGCCTCGGTGGCCCACGCGGTGGTGGGGCGCGACGCACCCCACCTGGAAGAACGCTTCCGCACCGATCCCGAGGCCGGAATGTTCGTCGCGTACGGTCCCGACCACGAGGCTCTCGCCGAGCTCGGCGCACTGCTGGCCAAGGCGTACTCGGATTCCGAATATCTCGGCGGGCTGGTCGCCATTTCCGAACTCGACTGACGAAGACCCCGAAACAGAAGATGCCCTGTACCGCGATCGGTACAGGGCATCTTCGGATCAGATGTGTCCCTAGCGGACCAGCAGCTCGGCGATCTGGATCGTGTTGAGCGCCGCGCCCTTCCGCAGGTTGTCGCCCGAGACGAACAGCGCCAGACCGCGGCCCTCGGGCGCACCCGGATCCTGGCGGATCCGGCCGACGAGGGAGACGTCACCGCCGGCAGCAGCCAGCGGGTTCGGCACGTCCACCAGCTCGACGCCGGGGGCGGCGGCCAGCAGTTCCTGGGCGCGCTCCACCGACAGCGGACGCTCGAACTCGGCGTTGATCGCGAGCGAGTGACCGGTGACGACCGGCACGCGCACGCACGTACCCGACACCAGCAGGTCCGGCAGGCCGAGGATCTTGCGGCTCTCGTTGCGGAGCTTCTGGTCCTCGTCGGTCTCGCCGCTGCCGTCGTCGACGAGCGCGCCGGCGAGCGGCACCACGTTGAACGCGATGGGCGCGACGTACTTGTCGGGGGCCGGGAAGTCGACGGCCGAGCCGGAGTGCACCAGCTTCTCGGCGTCGTCGGCGACGGCGCGGACCTGGCCGACGAGCTCCTCGACACCGGCGATGCCGCTGCCGGAGACCGCCTGGTAGCTGCTGACGATCAGGCGCTGCAGGCCCGCCTCGTCGTGCAGCACCTTGAGGACCGGCATCGCGGCCATCGTGGTGCAGTTCGGGTTGGCGATGATGCCCTTCGGCGGGTTCTTGGTCTCCTCCGGGTTGACCTCGCTGACCACGAGGGGAACCTCGGGGTCCTTGCGCCACGCCGACGAGTTGTCGACGACGATCGCACCGGCCGCGGCGAACCGCGGGGCCTGCGCACGCGAGAGCGTGGCACCGGCCGAGAACAGCGCGATGTCGATGCCCTTCAGGTCTTCATCGGACACGTCCGCAGCATCTTCCACGACAATTTGCTCCCCACGGAACGGCAGCGTCTTGCCGGCCGAGCGCGCGGACGCGAAGAAGCGGACCTTGTCGGCGGGGAAGTTGCGCTCCTCGAGCAGGGTGCGCATGACGATGCCGACCTGACCGGTGGCACCGACGACAGCGATGGTGGTCATCTCGAATTACCGTCCCGTTCCTGCGTGTACGACGGCCTCTTCCTCGCCGCCGAGTTCGAAAGCTGCGTGGATCGCGCGCACGGCGTCGTCCAGATCGGTGTCCTTGACGAGCACCGAGATGCGGATCTCCGACGTCGAGATCAGGTCGATGTTGACGTCGGCGTCCGCGAGTGCCTCGCAGAACTTGGCGGTGACGCCCGGGTGGCTCTTCATGCCGGCGCCGACGAGCGACACCTTGCCGATGAGGTCGTCGAACAGGATCTGCGTGAAGCCGATCTCCGACTGCAGCGCCGTCAGCTTCTCGACCGCGCGCGGGCCGTCGGACTTGGGCAGCGTGAACGTGATGTCGGTCTTGCCGGTCTCGACCTTGGAGATGTTCTGCAGCACCATGTCGATGTTGATCTCGGCGTCGGCTACCGCGCGGAAGAGCTTGGCGGCGTGGCCCGGGGTATCGGGCAGGCCGACGACGGTGACCTTGGCTTCGCCGCGGTCGTGGGCAACACCGGTGATCAGGGCTTCTTCCACGGGAATGTCCTCCATCGATCCGGACACGATCGTTCCGGGCTTGGTCGTGTATGACGAGCGGACGTGCACGGGCACGTTGTAGCGGCGGGCGTACTCGACGCAGCGCAGCATGAGCACCTTGGCGCCGCACGCGGCCATCTCCAACATCTCCTCGAAGGAGACGGTGTCGAGGCGCTGCGCGTCGGGCACGATGCGCGGGTCGGCGGTGAAGACACCGTCGACGTCGGTGTAGATCTCGCAGACGTCGGCCTTCAGGGCCGCGGCCAGCGCGACGGCGGTGGTGTCGGAGCCGCCACGGCCGAGTGTGGTGACGTCCTTGCTGTCCTGGCTGACGCCCTGGAAGCCGGCGACCAGAACGATCGAGCCCTCGTCGAGTGCAGCGCGGACGCGGCCCGGCGTGACGTCGATGATCTTGGCGTTGCCGTGGCTGCCGGTCGTGATGACGCCGGCCTGCGAGCCGGTGAACGATCGAGCCTGCGCGCCGAGGGAGTGGATCGCCATCGCGACGAGGGCGTTGGAGATGCGCTCGCCCGAGGTGAGCAGCATGTCCATCTCGCGAGCCGGCGGCACCGGGCACACCTGCTGCGCGAGGTCGAGCAGTTCGTCGGTCGTGTCGCCCATCGCCGAGACGACCACGACGACATCATTGCCCGCCTTCTTCGTCTCGACGATCCGTTCAGCGACGCGTCGGATGCGCTCGGCACTCGAGACCGAGGATCCCCCGTACTTCTGGACGACGAGAGCCACGCGTGTGTACCTCCGGGTAGATGGATTGATGCAAGTCCAGCTGTCGAGCTTACCGACGAGCGTCCGATCCGGTGCAGGGCCGTCCCGGCCATTGGTTTCGGGGCGCACGTCGGCTCCGTCGGTGGAAGCATCGTCGCCGTGGACCTCACTCGACGCCTGAGTACCCGCCCCACCGAGGAACGGGCGTCCGTCTCGCCGCTGGAGCTGTTCTTCGACCTGGTGTTCGTCTTCGCGCTCACCCGGGTGACGGACCTGATGTCGGCAGATCCCAGCGGGATCAACCTTCTGCACGGCGTGCTGGTGATGGCCGTGCTGTGGTGGAGCTGGGTGGGCTACTCGTGGCTCGCGAACCTCGTGCGGGCCGACGAGGGCGTCGTCCGGGTGGTGATGCTCGCGGCGATGTCCGCCGTGTTCATCGTCGCCCTGACGATCCCCGAGGCGTTCGACGACCTACCCGGCGGCCTCGACGGGCCCGTGGTCTTCGCGATCGGCTACTTCGTGGTCCGCGCGCTGCACATCCTGATGTTCCTGGTGATCAGTCGCGAGGATCCGCAGCTACGCGGCCAGGTGATGCGGTTCGTACCGTCGATGCTCGCAGGCACCACCTTCCTGCTGATCGCGTCGCAGCTGACCGGGCCGTGGCAGACGGTCATGTGGTTCCTCGCCCTCGCCGGCGACTACCTCGGCACCCTGATCGGCGGCACCGGCTGGCGGCTGCGATCGGTCAGCCACTTCGCTGAACGGCACGGGCTGATCGTCATCGTCGCGCTGGGCGAGTCCATCGTCTCGATCGGGATCGGTGTCGCAAGCCTGCCGATCACGTGGGCGATCATCGTCGCGTCTCTCCTCGGCCTGGCGGTRTCGTCGCTGCTGTGGTGGGCATACTTCGACGTCACCTCGCTCATGGTGGAGCACGCGTTCGAGGAATCCGACGGGCGCCGACGCATCCTCATCGCCCAGGGCTGCTACAGCTATGCGCACCTGCCGATGGTGATCGGCATCGTGATGCTCTCGCTGGGGTTGAAGAAGATCCTCTACTACGTGGGCGACGGCAACCATCACCGGTTGACGGACCCGCTGACCGGGTGGCCACTCGTGGCGCTGTTCGGTGGTGCCGCGCTGTACGTCGCGGCGTTGGTGTTCTTCAAGAAGTACGGAGCCGGGCTGCTGAGTGTGCCCCGGATCGTGACGGTGATCGTCTTGCTCGGCCTCATCCCCATCGTGTGGCACCTGCCGGCCCTCGCGACGCTGGGTGTACTCACCGCGGTCCTGCTCGCGCTCATCACATTCGAGTTCTTCCGGTTCGCCGAGCCACGGCGGGAATTGCGTTCGCACCGAACGCCCTGAACGCCGCGTTCGACGTTGCGGCATTGATTGCGACGCCGCTCACGACCGATACTGACTTCGTGACCGCAAGCGTGGGCCGCGTGTCCGTCATCCGTTGACGAGCAGACTGGAGTCATCGTGATCTTCATCGTGGTGAAGTTCGAAGTCCTCGACGAGCACCGGGACAACTGGCTCGAGATCACCCGGGAATTCACCGAGGCGACGCGGGCCGAACCGGGAAATCTCTGGTTCGAATGGACCCGCAGTGTGGACAGTCCCACTCAGTTCGTCCTGATCGAGGCGTTCCGCGACGGACAGGCCGGCGCCGACCACGTCGGTTCCGCGCATTTCAGGAACGGCTTGGATGCGATGCGTCCGGCACTGCGCGAGACTCCGCGCATCGTCAACACCGAGATTCCCGGCGTCGACTGGTCGCTCATGGGCGAACTCGAGATCGAACAGTAGATCCCGATCTGGCCGCCAGGCGACGGGCTTCGGGCGATGGAATCTACGCCACAGTCGCGCTGTCAGGGCCGCTCGACGATCGCGCTGCGGAACGAATGAACCCGGCCATCGCCGGCCGGCCGACCCTGGTCCAGGGTGACAAGCTGCGGCTGTTCGAGGGGATGACCCGGTTGAACGAAAACGTCGCGATCAACATCAAGAACCGGAGCTTTTCACTGACCGCACAGGTTCAGGTGCCTGAGACCGGCGCCGACGGTGTCATCGTCACGCAGGGCGGACGAACCGGCGGGTGGTGTCTGTTCACCGAGGGCGGGAAACTCGGGTATCACTACAACTACTGCGGACTGCAGCGCACCACCGCATTGTCCGACGATTCGCTCACGCCGGGACAGCATCAGGTCCGCGTCGAGTTCACCTACGACGGGGACGGAATCGGCAAGGGCGGCACGGCAACGCTGTACATCGACGGGGACGAATCCGGTAGCGCTCGGGTGCCGCGCACGCACCCGCTCTACTTCTCGTTCGACGAGGGACTCGACGTCGGAGTCGACACCGGGATGCCGGTATACGAGGGCTACAAGTCACCGCGCGGCAAGTTCACCGGCCGAATCGACTGGGCCGACATCGAACTCGGCGACGACGACCACAGCCACCTCATCGATCCCGAGGATGCGCTCGCGGCAGTGCTCAAGCACCAGTAGCCCGTCACCGCGGTATCGGGCAGAGTTCCCGGGCGGCCAGGTCCCAGAACGGAAAGAGCTGGGGGCTGGTCGCTTCGGGGTGCTCGACGTGCGCGAGGTCGAGAAACTCGAGGTAGGTCCGCCCCGGCGCCCTCGCGATCTCGCACGTCTGCAACCCCAGCTTCGCCGACGCCGGGAAGCCGATCTCTCGGCCGTACGGCCCCAGGGTGGGCGCGTCCCCGAACACGTCCAGATTCCGCCCCCACTGGTTGAACGAGGTTTGCAGGTTGAAGTCGCACGATCCGAAGAGACCTTCGCACGTGGTCGGCTGCCCGCCGATCGTGAATGTCTCCTTCACCATCGGACGACTCGTCTCCGTCTGCGGCAAATCGGACACCACCCGGTAGAACGCGAACCCGAATCCGCACAGCGCCGCGATGACGACCACGCCGACCAGCACCCGTGTCACCACGACCGCACTCCCGGCCGGACCCGCATCACCGATGATCGGAACGACATACTGCGGACGGTAGATATCCGAGCGGCCGGTGTAGCGGCGTTCGGGCCGAATGGTTGTGACATCGACACCGAACAACCCGGGCGTCACGCGCCCCGGTCAATCGCTCAACGTGCGGGCGGCCGCCTCGACCGTATCGAACATCCGACCCTGCGACTCGTAGTCGCGACCGAGGACGGTTCGGCGGACGGTCGCCAGGTTCTGCGGCGGCACTGCCGCGAAGTAGACGGTCACTCCGGCGTCGGACAGTTCCCGGGTGAGATCGACGAAGTTCTTCATAACCGTCGTCGTGACCTGGTACAGCCGCGAACAGTCCAGCACGACCGCACGCGGCGAGCTGGCCGCGGTGGTGACCCGCCTACTGATCTCGCGCGTATTGGCGCGCACGTTCGCGGTGTAGAGCCCCAGATCTATCCGGAGCACCAGCGGATCCGACGCGATCGGTGGCCCGTCCGGATCGACCGCGGTCCAGATGCCGTCCAGATCCCTCACCAACTGCGAAATGTGGGGACGGTTGAGCTCGCGCAAAACGAGATACAGCGTCATGACGACGCCCACGAGCACCGCCGGCAGCAGTCCCGCGGTCAGACCGATCACCGCAGTCACCGCGGCCACCCAGAACTCGATGCGCAGCAGCTTCGGCAACTGGCTCGCGGCCACCGTCAGGCCGACGCCGGCCTTGATCCCGGACAGCGTTGCCTCGCTGATGTTCTCGATGATCGCCCCGAGCTTCAGTACCCGAGCCGCGATCAGGATCACGCCCACCATCAGGGTCAGTATCATCAGCGCGGTCTGGGCGTCGTCCGATCCGGATGCGATGCCCGCACCGATCAGGGTCGAGGCCGTGAGTGTCGCGATGGTCGACGTCGTGCTCACGCTGGCGGTGCGGGATCCACCGAGCAGCGCGTACACGATCATCGGCACCATGCACGTGTACAGGCCGATCTGCACCGGCATGTCCGCGATGGTCGCGTACGCCCTCGCCTGCGGAATCACGACGGCACCGGCACTCAGTCCGGCAACCACGTCGGCGCGAAGCCAACTCCTCCGGTAGCCGGCGAGCGTCGGTGCGAGAACTGCGGTCAACGCGCCTCCACTACAGTCCGGTGATGTCGCCGAGTTTCCAGCTGCGGTCGAAGTACGGCTCGAGCGGGCCGTACAGCCGGAAATAGCAGAACCAGTGACGGTCGGGAATGGTCTGCACCCAGTTGGATTCACAGCTCGGAGGCGCGGTGGGCCCGAAGTACAGGTCGACAGGCCGATCTGCACCGGCATGTCCGCGATGGTCGCGTACGCCATCGCCTGCGATCGCCGCGGCCCTGCTCGTTATCGACCAGGCACCGGGTATCGACGTCGTACACCGTCGCGGACCAGAACAGCTTCGCCGGCACACCGGCCGGAACGTGCAGCGTGTACGCGCGTCCGCCGTCCAGCCAGTTCCCGTCGGCGTCCAAGTACGCGCCCAGGTACGCCTGTCCGAGACCCGACATGGTGCTCTTCATCGCCATGGAGAATGACACGGCCTCGTAGAACCACGACGCGCGTTCGAGCAGTTCGTCGTGCTATCGGCCCCGCTGGGTGGGACTGTCGAGCACGATCGCGGTGTCCCACTTGCGGTCCGGCCAGTACTGCGACCCCGGGAACCGCTTCGCGAACGCGTTCGCCCGGGCGAACATCTCGCCGGCGTCGATCGCCCGCTGAAGGATGCTGCTCAGGCGTTCGTCCGGCGCGAACGGTTGTCCCTTCTCTATGCCCAACTGCTTCAACCCGGCCATCGGAAATCGGTCGCGTTCCTCCACCGGTTCGGACTGCAGGACGTCGTGCAACAGTTCCCAGAACCGGAGGTCGCGGGGTTGGATCCCGGACCATTCCCGGCCGTCCGGTGACACCAGCCGGGTCGGGGGCGGATTCTCGCGCTCCGCATACGGGTAGACGCGAACCGCTTCCACGAGCGTTCGGGACCGCTCGTGGTCGGGATCGAGGGTGCGGAAACCGAAGAACACGTGCATCATCGGCGACTGCAGCACCCGGAATCCGTCTCCCGGGGGGTGACTGCTGGCCGGGCCCCACCACGAGATACTGCCCGCCCTCTCCCCGGTCGGGACCCATCTCCCCCATCGTCGCGAACTCGCGCTGCCAGAAGTCGGCGCAGCCACCGGCGGTCGGCCCCGGCGGAAGGCCCCGATCACCATCGGTCCGGTCCGGTTCAGTTCGAAGAAGGTGAGAATGTACGGCGTCGTCGCGTTCGCGGTGATGAGACCCAGCCGATCCCGATACGTCCGGTACACCACGAGATCCGAAGGCGCGGTGCCGAATACGTTCTCGTGCACGCTCTGCCACTGCGCCCACGACACCAACGGCAACGCCCACAGATAGGACTGGGTCGCGAGCTGGAAGTCCAGCTCGTCGAACACCTTTCCGACGTCGTCCCGGGCGAGTAGTTCGCCGTCCCGCGCAATGGGCGAACTCTGCAGGTACAACTCGATGTCACTCATTCCGCCGCCTCTCCCTGGATCCGTCGTCGGTGCTCTACTGCTGCATCATCGCGATGTTCATCAGATGCTCCGGGTCGGCCAGGTGCGCGTGGTCGTCGTCGCCGAGATCGATGCGCACCCGGTCGATGGTTCCGGTGAACGCGTTGCCGGTTGCCCCGTAGTCGGGCGACACCGGTGAGGCGAGATCCGCTCCGACATCGACGGTCTCGTCGAAGGTGAACTGGAACGGGATGGTCCGCTCCACGCGGCCCTCGCCGACCTTCTGATCAGCGGCGAAGAGTGAGACCGTGCCGCCCTTGCCGAGTCCCCCGCCGTCGTACGCGAAATGCGCCCGCAGTTCCTGCTTTCCGGGTGCCACCGAAGTGTCCGAACGGACGATGGCCGTGTCGATACCGAGCAGGTTGTAGGCGAAGGCGAGCTTGCCGTCGAGCGCGTAGATCGACCAACCACCGTAGGCGCCGCCCTGCGCGATGATCACCCCGTTGACGCCGTCATCCGGCACCTCGGCCGATGCTGTGACCGTGAAGGACTTGTTCTTGATGTTGATGGCCGAGTTCTCGCTCAGGCGCCGCATGCCGCGGTAGAACGTCTGGCTCTGCGCGGTGATCAGCGCCGGCCGCCCCGCGATGTCGGGGTTCATCCGTTCCGCCGAGCGGATGTCCATCGGCAGCACGTTGAACCTTGCGGCCTGGATGAGGAACAGCCGTTGCAGGTGGGCGAGCTTGTCCGGGTACTCGGCGGCCAGGTCATGCGACTGCGTCCAGTCCTCCTCCACGTTGTAGAGCTCCCACGCGTCGTCGTCGAGGCCGTGGTCCGACGCGACCCAGGGGTCCTTGTGCTTCGCGACCGCCGTCCAGCCCTTGTGGTAGATCGCGGCGAACGGTTCATGGCGACGCCCTCGTAGGGGCGCTGGGTGACGCCGTGCACCGTCGTCGGCTCGGGAATCCCCGCGGCCTGCAGGACCGTCGGGGCAACATCGATGGCGTGGGTGAACTGGGTGCGAATCTCTCCGCGCGCCGCAATACCGTTGGGCCAGCTGACGATGGTGCCGTTGCGGGTGTCGCCCCAGTGCGAGGCCACCTGCTTGGTCCACTGGTAGGGCGTGTCCATCGCGTGCGCCCAGCCGACCGCGTAGTGGTTGTACGAGCTCGGGGTCCCGATGTCGTCGATGTGCGCGGCGACGTACTCCTCGGTCTCGATCTCATTCATGTGGTTGATCGTGAAGCCCTCGTTGGTGGTGCCGCGCATCGACCCCTCGGCGGATGCCCCGTTGTCGCCGATGATCACGTAGACGAGGGTGTCGTCGAGCACGTCGAGCTCCTCGAGCGCGTCCAGGAGACGGCCGACGTGATGGTCTGCGTAGTCGAGGAAGCCCGCGTACACCTCCATCTGACGGACGAGGGCCGGCTTGATGGTCTCGCTCATCTCGTCCCAGGCGGGGATACCGGGGCTGCGCTCGGTGAGCACCGCGTCCTGCGGGATGACTCCGAGCGCCTTCTGCCGTTCGAATGTCTCCTGGCGCAGTACATCCCAGCCCTGGTCGAACTGGCTGCGGTGCTTGTCCGCCCACTCCTTGGGAACGTGGTGCGGGGCGTGCGTCGCACCGGGCGCGAAGTAGGTGATGAACGGCTTGTCCGGAGCGAGGGACTTCTGCTGACGCGTCCAGTCGATGGCCTTGTCCGTCATGTCACCCATGAAGTGGTAGCCCTCTTCGGGGGTGCGGCCAGTGGTCGAACGGACCCACCGCCGAGGCCTCCCACACCGGCACCTCGTGGCACTTGCCGAACTGGGCGGTGTTGTACCCGTTGAGCTTCAGGGTCTCCGCGAGGGGCGCGCAGTTGTTGGGCCGCAGCGAGTTGTAGCCCGGTGCGCTGGTGGCGATCTCGGTGATGCCACCCATGCCGACGGTGTGGTGGTTGCGACCGGACAGCAGCGCCGCGCGGGTAGGCGAGCACAACGCGGTGGTGTGGAACCGGGTGTACTCGAGGCCCTGCGCGGCCACCCGCTCGAAGTTCGGCGTCTCGATCGGACCACCGAACGCGCTCGAGGCCCCGAACCCCACGTCGTCGATCAGTACGACCAACACGTTCGGCGCGCCCTCGGGAGGCAACAGCCGCCGGATCGGCGGGAACTTCGTGTCCGGATCGGTCGCGTCATAGGTGACGGTGCCGGTGTACGCGAGATCGGGAATCGGAAGCGTCCCTCGCTGAAGATCGTTCGGATCGAAGCTCATCGTGTTGATCCCTCTCCGTATATATTCGCGCACCTACCGTGACCGTAGGCACCGCGTCACGTCGTCGGCTTCATCCACCGCGGGTGAGTGTCCGCACCTCGTTCAGGCGTCCGCACCGGTCCCGGCCAGGGCGGCGGCGACGGTCGGGTACACGGACACCGACYGGCCCTCCGTCGCAGCCCGGCCGAGTGTGTCCCGGAACTGGCCGATGTCGCGTGCGACGCGAAGATCGATTCCCTTCCGACCGAGCGCATCCCGAAGCTCCATCAACATCTTCGCGGCGGTGACGTCCACGAAGGGCGAGGTCTCGGCGTCCAGCACCACGACACGGGTGCGGTCGGTGCACAGATCCTCGATGCGGGCCTTCACGTGGTCACAGTTCGCGAAGAACAGGCCCGCCTCGACCCGTACGACCACAACGTCGTCCCGGGTCGGGATTTCCGAGTGCCGTTCGGCATCCACCCACAGGGTGTCCTGCTTGACGAGCGCAGCCACATGGGGGCGGGACACTCGGTATAGCAGCAGCAGCATCGACACCCCTATGCCGGTCACCAGGCCCGGCAGCGTGTCGAACAGCAGCACGCCGGCCATCGCGGCGATCGCCGCGGCGAAGTCGGCCCGCGCCGCATAGCCGTAGATGCTCCCCAGCCGCTCGGTCCACACCCCGTAGAGGCGCCGCAGCGCCGCGAAGTCCACCAACTCGATCACCGCGGCGATCACGACCGCGGCCAGCGTCGCCTCGGGCAGGTTCTCGAACAGTCCGGTCAGGAACAACAGCGTCAAGATCGTCAGCGCGGCCACCATCAACCCACTGACCTGCGACTTGGCACCAGCGCCGCCGTTGACGGCGGTCTTGGACAGGCTGCCGTTGACGACCATCCCCGACGCCAGGCCGGCACCGAGGTTGGCGGCGCCGAGACCCATCAGTTCCCGGTTGGCGTCCACGTCGTAGCCGGCCTTCGCGGCATAAGTCTTGGCAGCGCCGAGCCCCTCCGCGAACCCGATGAGCAGCACCCCTACTGCCGGCCCCAGCAGGTCGATGTAATCGTCGAAACCCACGCCGGACGGCAGTCCCAGCGACGGCAGACCCGAATCGATGTGGCCGACGATCGTCACGCCCTTATCGGCGAGGCCGAAGACGCCGACCGCGGCGATACCGATCAGAACGGCGAGCAGGGAACCGGGAACCAACGGTAGCCACCGTTTGAAGCCGAGCACCACCGCCAGACTCAGCACACCGACCACCAGCGTCCGCCAGTCGGTGTCGCCGAGATGCCGGATCACGCCCCACGCCTGCTCGAAGAAGTTGCCATCGGACTTCTCGACACCGAACAGCTTGGGGACCTGACCGATGATGATGGTGAGCGCCAGGCCGACGATGAAACCCTTGAGCACCGGCTCGGAGATGAAAGACGCGATGAATCCGAGGCGGATCAACCCGGCCAGTAGCCCGACGATTCCCGTCGCGATCGCCAGGACCGTCGACAGCGCGATGTACTTGCCACCGTCGGCACCTGCCAGCGGCGCGATGATCGCTGCCGACAACGCGGCCGTGGCCGACATCGGCCCGACTATGAGGTGACGCGAACTGCCCGCTGCCGCATACAGGATCAGAGCCGGGACAGCGGCGTACAGACCGACTACCGGGGGAACGCCCGCAATGGTGGCGTACGCGAGGGCTTCCGGCACCAGCACGGCCCACACCGTCAGCCCGGCAACCACGTCCGGGCGGATCCACTCACGTCGGTAGGACTGCAACGAGCCGAAGACGGGCCATGTCCGTTTCGTAGGCGTCACGTCGCCATGCTCCGTCGCCATCACCAGTTCCTCTTCACACACGACGGGTGAAGAGGAAACGCACCGTAGCGCCCACTATCTCGACAACGGACCTGTACCGAACCATGACCGCACTGTGCTGGAGGATCTCATGGCCAAGGAGTTCGAGGGCATCGGGTGAGCATGCCGACCCTCGACCGCCTCGCTGCCGACGGACTCACCTACAGCCAGTGGCACACCACGGCACTGTGCTCCCCCACCAGGTCCTGCTTCCTGACCGGCCGGCCTTCATCCGGGATTCCAAGCAGACGGAGCCGGACAAGCCCTGGTACCTGTGGTTCTGCCCGGGCGCGAACCATGCCCCGCACCACGCGCCGCAGGAGTACATCGACAAGTACAAGGGCATGTTCGACGACGGCTACGAGGCGTACCGGGAATGGGTGCTGCCCCGGCTGATCGAGCGTGGCATCGTTCCCGCGGACACCGAACTCACCGAGATCAACCCGATGCCGCCGGGCACGTTCTCCGAGGGTGATGCGGTCCGGCCGTGGGACACACTCAACGGCGACGAGAAGAGACTCTTCAGCCGGATGGCGGAGGTGTTCGCCGGATTCTCCGAATACACCGACGCCCAGGTCGGGCGGATCATCGACTACCTCGAGGAATCGGGCCAGCTCGACAACACTCTCGTGATCTATGCCGCCGACAACGGTGCGTCCGGAGAGGGCAGTCCCAACGGGTCCGTCAACGAGGGGAAGTTCTTCAACGGCTACCCCGACACGATCGCGGACAACCTCCCGCTCATCGACAAGCTTGGCAGCCCCGACACCTACAACCACTATCCGACCGGGTGGGCGGTCGCATTCTCCACGCCTTACCGGATGTTCAAGCGATACACGTACCAGGGCGGCATCTGCGACCCGCTGGTGATCTCGTGGCCGAAGGGCATCGCGGCACGCGGCGAGGTTCGCGACCAGTACCACCACTGCACCGATATCGTTCCGACCATTCTCGAGGCGTGCGGTGTCGCCGTGCCGGACGTCGTGAACGGTGTGAAGCAGAGTCCCCTGTCCGGGGTGTCGATGCGATACTCGTTCGACGACGGGGATGCGCCGACCCGCAAGCGAACGCAGTACTACGAGATGTTCGGCAACCGCGCAATCCGGCACGACGGATGGAAGGCCGTCACCGAACATGGCCCGATGAGCGGCATGAGCAACTTCGACCGGGACAAGTGGCAGCTCTTCCACACCGACCAGGACCGCTCCGAAGCGCGCGACCTGTCGGCAGATCATCCCGAGATGGTGCAGGAGTTGTCCGCGTTGTGGATGGAGGAGGCGAAGGTCAACAAGGTACTGCCCCTCAACGATCTGCTCGTGGTGGGTAAAGACCTCGAGACCTTCCTGAAGCTCGAGTTCAACGTCCCGGTGCCGCCGAGTGGCCAGTACATCTATTACCCCGACACCAGCGAGATCGCAGAGCGATCGGCGGCGAACACGCACGGCGTGTCGTTCAAGGTCCTCTCCGAGGTACACACCGAGACCGACACCGAGGGCGTGATCTTCGCGCACGGTTCGCGGTTCGGCGGCCACGCGCTGTACATCAAGGACGGCGCGGTCCGGTACGTCTACAACTTCCTCGGTGTGGGAGACGTGCAGGTGGTGGAGGCACCGGCGCCTCGGGCCGGCCACCACATCATCGGGGTCGACTTCCGCAAGGAACGGACGGGTGAACATCACGAGTCCTACGGACCCGCCGCCCTCCATATCGACGGCACGGAGGTCGCGTCCGCGGAGATTCGCACGATGACCGGCCACTTCTCCCTGTGCGGTGAGGGCCTGTGCATCGGCTACGACAGTGGCGATGCCGTGACCAGCGACTACACCGGCCGCTTCGAGTATCGAGGTGGCCGGATCGTCAAGGTGGTCTTCGACGTCGCCGACGACGCGTATGTCGACGTCGAAAAGCAYCTGCAGGCCGCAATGGCCAGAGATTGAGAGACATATCGCGCGAAAAATCGCCTGCCCGCGTTAAGCTTCGGGCGCTACGTGGGGTTCACCCGGGAGCCCTCTCGGGTGAGGGCTCGTTATGTGGGAGGCATGTCGGGTGTCGATCGCGCAGGTCAGGAGTTGCGCTGCGGGCGCTGATATTCCAGCGTTCCGGAGCGATCGGATCGTGTTTCGGGAACGGCTCGCGGATGCGCTCGACGCCGCCTTCGAGGGTCCGGCCGCCGTGCACGTCGCTTTGGCCTGCGCCCCTGCAGGTTCAGGGAAAACCACCCTACTGTCCGGCTGGGCTCGTCGAGCGCGCAGCGACGGTGGACAACCGATCACCGCCTGGGCCACGGTCGACGACCACGACAACGACTCGCACGTACTGCACGACACGCTCGTCGCAGCGCTCGTCAACGCGGGCGATCCCGAGTTGCGCCGCATCTGCCGGGGATTGCCGCCGCCGTCTCCCGCGCAACGGTTTCCGATCGGTGAGGCGCTGAGACAGTTCGCCGATCCGATCCGCCTCGTCATCGACGACGCACACCTGCTGCACGACCCCGATGCGCTCGCGGATCTCGAGTCGTTCCTGCGCGCTCCCCCTGCCCGCCTCCGAATCGTCATCGCCGGCAGATTCGAACCGCCCCTTGCCGTTCAGCGCCTGCGACTCGACGGCAAGGTGTTCGACCTCGACTTCCGGGATCTCGCCTTCACCGCGGACGAAGCTGCCGAACTGCTGACCGAACACGATGTGCACCTTCCTGATACTGATCTCGCCGCGCTGATGAAACGCACCGAGGGGTGGGCGGCAGGATTGAGACTGGCGGGAATGTCGCTCGCAGGCCACCCCGATCCCGCCGGACTGATCGCCAACTTCACCGGCGATCGACGCGCGGTGGCGGACTACCTCTTCGAACAGGTCCTCGAAGGGCTCGAACCCCGAGAACGCGAGTTCCTGCTCTACACATCGGTACCCGCCACCTTCACTGTCGCACTGGCCGAACAGCTCACCGGCTACACCGATGCACACGACATCACTGATCGACTCGAGCATCAGAACTGCCTCCTCAGCCGGATCGAGGAGTCCCCCACAGTCTTTCGATACCACCCGCTCCTCCGAAGCTACCTGCGCGCGGAAACGACGCGCCTCGGCGCGAAGGCTGTGGCACAACTGGAGCAGGCAACCGCCCAGTGGTACACCGAGTTCGGCGATGCTCTGCTCTCACTCGAACACGGCATCAACGCCGGCGATCACGACCACGTAGTCGGGGTCCTGTCCGAATCCGGCCTCACCCTGGTGCAGAACGGCCATGGTGAGACCGTCCAACGGCTCCTCGCGCGAGCGTCGAGGTCGGTGCGGGATCATCCCGCGGCCCGACTGGCGGACGCCGCGGCCGCCCTTGCCATCGGCAACACACCTGCCGCCGAGTCCACACTTGCAGCGCTGGAACCGAGTTGGCCGCCGCTCGATGGAACCGCGGATCGTCAGCGTCTGCTCCATGAATCCCTGCGCGTGCAGGCGGCGATCCGGACCGGCGACCTCACTCCCGCACTCGCGCGCCTGTCCCTCGTCGATGCCGGGACCACCGGCGATCCCGAACTGGACGCGTTCGTCCTGCTCCAACTGGGGCGTGGGCGGCTCTACCAGGGAGACGCCGCTGGGGCCGAAGGCCCGCTGCGCCGAGCGCTCGCGCACGCGCGGGCCGGCCGGAGCCCGCGCACGGTACTGCATGCTCTCGCCGCCCTCGCGGCGGCATCCGTCTGTCGCGGCAGGGTTTCCGAGGCAGCAGAATTCGCTGACGAGGCAGTCGAACTGGGCCGCGACGCGGAGCTGACGCACGATGTCGAGACCCACCTGGCAGTCCTGCTCGGCGCGTGGTGCCGATGGATCCGGCTCGAGGACGCGACCGAGTCCGCCGGCACTGCCACGGTGGCGCTGGTGGACCTCGACACCGACCTGGCCCGGGCCGCATCGTCCCTCGCCGCCCTGTTCGGACTCGCCACGTCGCAGGATCGACACGGGTCGGTGGCCGCGATCCATGCGGGTGGCGGATCGAGTCGACACCGGCCGCCGCCGGGCATCGCGGCCGCTGTATTGCCCTCGATCCATTCGGCCTATCTGCTTGGGGGCGAATCACAGTGGGCCAACGAATGCGTCGCCCGTTCCGCTGTCGCGCTCCCCGGGACCGGGGACGCGGTCGTGATCGATGCGCTCGCGCACCTGCACGACCAGCACCTCGAGCGGGCCCGGAAGCTGCTCGTCCCGGTGCTCGACGGCAACCTGATGTGCATTGCAGCAACGAACCTGATCACTGCGTGGCTCGCCGAGGCCGTGGCGGCGCACCGGCGCGGACACCGCGCTCGTACCCACTCCTCCTTGGCGGAGGCGCTGCGACTCGCCGAACCCGAGTCGGTGCTGCGCCCGTTCCATGACGTCGACCCGTCAATTCGAGACCTGCTACTGAACAGCCAAGGCAGATTCGGACACCTCGGAGGTTTCGCGGATCGCGTCGTCGCGTCGCTCCCGGCCCGCGAGTCGGGGCCCACCGAGGCGCTGACTCCCCGGGAACTCGAACTGCTCGGCGAACTTCCGTCGTGGCGAACTGCCGAGCAGATTGCGAACGACCTCTGCGTATCGGTGAACACCGTCAAGACCCACCTGCGCGGGATCTACCGCAAACTCGGCGTCACCACCCGGCGCGACGCGGTCGCCGCCGCGCACACGCGCGGACTGCTCTGATCGGGATTCACCATCGATGGGTGAGGTGACCCGGACCGCACGACGGCATCCTCGGAAGACCGGGTTCCGCGACCCGGTCGGGGCAGTTCACCTGACATGCCGAGGGAGGCGTCATGGCGCAATCCGATCCGGGCTGGCCGGCCACCGTGCGTTACGCGTTCCTCGTCGGTGGTGAACTGTCCGAACGGGTTCTCGCGGCTTTTCCGGAACTGCAGGTGTCCGAGACGGCTCGCGCCCACACCACCCTCTACGGCCCCGTCCGCAGCCCCACCGAACTGCGTGGCATGCTCGCGCGATTCGACTCGTTGGGACTCACCGTCATCGAGATGCGGCGCCTGCCGGACTGAGTCGTTTCAGCTCAACCGTCGTGGCGTTCGGTCACCCGCACCAGGCGATTCTCCGCCGCGGCGAACGCGTCGACTCCCCGATGGTGTCGGTCGACGGGTAGATCTCCAACGCGATTCCCTGACCGGCCAACCGCTCGTCGTCCCAGTACCGCGAGGCGCCCTCGCCGACGCCGCTCAGATACACCCGCCCACCGGCTGCGTCGAGGCGCTTCGCGTAGTCACGGACGACGGAGAAGAACGTCGCACCCAGCGTGGTACGACCCCGAAGTTGCAGGATCACTTCCGGATTCACCGCTCCACCCGGATCGGGCAGCCGAGCCTGCAGTGTCCGGGCGCCGGCATAGAAGAGGCTGCCGTAGACGTCGAGGACGACGATCTGCCCGTCGGCCAGGGCGCGCGGGGCGGGCTGCTCGCGCAGAGCGCCGTCCGAACCGGGCACCAGTTCCACCACCGACAGGTCGATGGCCTCCTGGTTGAGCTGTAACAGCAAAGACAGCGCTACGCCGATTCCGACCGCGGCGGTCACCGGAAGAAACAGTGTCGCAACGAAGGTGGTCGCAAGCGCGATCTGCGAGCTCGGGCCGGACTGCAGGATCGTCCGGATCCGGCTCGGCCGGATGGAGCCGACCGCGGCGAACACCAGCACCGCGGCGAGCGTCGGCATCGGCACCTTCCCGACCAGCCCCGAGAACAACACCAGGATGATGAGCATCCAGATGCCCGACCAGACGGCGCCCCAGCGGCTGCGCGCGCCCGCGGTCTCGTTGAGCGCCGTCTGCCCGACCGAGCCGGCGACCGGCATGCCCCCGAAAGAAGGCCGAGCCGATGTTGCCGATGCCCTGCGCCGAGAAGTCCACGTCAGCCTGCGACCGGCTGCCGTCCAGGTTCGGTGCCGCCTCGGCCACCCCGGCGCCCTGCACGAGCACGATCACCGCGACCGCGAGTGCCCCACTCACCAGCGAGGGTGACAAGAGCCCCAGATCGGGCAGGCTGGGTAGCGGCAGGCCGGTGGGGATGGTGCCGACGTCGGACACACGGTCCACGAGTGCCCCAGCCGAACCCGATCACGATCGCACTCGGCACGACCAGCGCGATCAGCGCGATCAGCGCGATCAGCGCGCCGAACAGCGCCAGTCGCGTGCGGGCGAGGACCACGGACAGCAGCAGCGCCGTCACGCCCGTCACCAGGGAACGCCAGTCGATGCTCGACGGGTTGGACACCACGTCGAAGAACTTGGCGACCGCGACGGACCCGCTCGCGTCGGCGCCCGCGAGACCGGGGACCTGCCCGAGCACGATGTTCACCGCGATGCCGGTGAGGAAACCGGTCATCACCGAGTGCGAGACGAATCGCGTGTAGCGGCCGAGGCGCAGCAGCGCTGCCGCGACCATCACGACACCGGCCATCAGCGTGAGCAGGATCAACGCCCCGGACCGGTCCTCTTCGGGGATGTCGGCCACCGCCGATCCCGCGGCCAGGGCGGCGGCGCTGGTGGTGGTGATCACCATCAGCTTGGTGCTGGTCTGCATACCACCGAAGAGGGGACCCGCGAAGCTCGCGTAGAGCCCGTGGACCGGGCTCACGCCGGCAAGCACACCGGACGCCATGCCGTCGGGCACGCTGCTGATCGCACCGGGGATTCCCGCGACGAAGTCGGCCTTGAAGGACTTCCGCTCCGGGAGACGCGCACGAATCCATCCCCGCACCGCCCCGCGCACATCGGACATGTCGGCCAGTCTGCGCAGCGGAGCGGTCCGCGTCCTCACTCGCCGCGGATGATGTCCAGCGCGTCTACCGGCCGACCAGTCGAATCTTCGCCTCGATCCGGTGGATGCGCGGGTCGTCGGCGGGGATGACGAACGTCTCGTGAACGTGCGCGGTGGCGAGTGTGCGACCGAACATGCCGGCGTCGATCAGGTAGTCGGCCACTACCTCGTCGCCCTCCACTCGATACTGCTCGTCACGGATTGCGCGGATCACCCGGAACTGTGGGCCACGCGAAAGGCTGCGGCGCAGGTGGTTTCCTGAAAGGCCCGTCTTGAGGCCCACCTCGTAACGCACCGCGTTCGGCGCGTACGGCACCGAATCTCCGTCGTGGCTGAGCAGGGCGGCCACATACGAGCGGGCCGCGTCGAGCTGTGCTGTCATGCGCACAGTCGACCACGTCGACCCCGCCCTCGGTGTGAATTTGCTCCCCACTCCGCGCGTGCTGGAGAGACGCAGGAGTACAGTGCCAGCTATGCAGCGCGCACTCCTCCTTGGGTGCCGCGGCGGGGTCTGATCCAGACTGGCTTCCCGTCGCGGGGTTCTCTCGTGCGCCGGTCGACTCAGCTGTCGGACTCATAAAGTCCACATTCGAACTTGGAGATCAATCCCATGTCCCCCGCTGACGCCTTTACTTCCGGATCGCGCACCATCACTCCGCCGTCCAAGCCGGCGCCTGCTGACCAGCCGATCTGGAACACCCAGAAGAACTCGTCGATGCCGACTTTCCGCTACCGCTCGTTCGGTGAAGAGGTCGAGACTGTCTCGCTGCCGGATCGCAGCTGGCCCGACAAGGTCATCGACCGCGCCCCGCAGTGGTGCGCCGTGGACCTGCGCGACGGCAACCAGGCCCTGATCGACCCGATGAGCCCCGCCCGCAAGCGCCGCATGTTCGAGCTGCTGGTCCGGATGGGCTACAAGGAGATCGAGGTCGGCTTCCCGTCCGCGAGCCAGACGGACTTCGACTTCGTCCGCGAGATCATCGAGGACAACGCGATCCCGGACGACGTCACCATCCAGGTGCTGACGCAGTCCCGTCCCGAGCTGATCAAGCGCACCTTCGAGGCCTGCGACGGCGCGAAGAACGTGATCGTGCACTTCTACAACTCGACGTCGATCCTGCAGCGTCGCGTCGTGTTCCGCGCCGACAAGGACGCGATCAAGAAGATCGCCACCGACGCCGCCGCGCTGGTGCTCGAGGAGGCGAAGAACCACCCCGACACCAACTGGCGCTGGGAGTACTCGCCCGAGTCGTACACCGGCACCGAGCTGTCGTACGCCAAGGAGGTGTGCGACGCGGTCGTCGAGACCCTGGGCGCCACCCCCGACAACCGGGTGATCATCAACCTGCCGGCCACCGTCGAGATGGCCACGCCCAACGTGTACGCCGACTCCATCGAGTGGATGCACCGCAACCTGACCAAGCGCGACAGCATCATCCTGTCCCTGCACCCGCACAACGACCGCGGCACCGGTGTCGCGGCCGCCGAGCTGGGCTACCAGGCCGGCGCCGACCGCATCGAGGGCTGCCTGTTCGGCAACGGCGAGCGCACCGGCAACGTGTGCCTGGTGACACTGGGTCTGAACATGTTCACGCGCGGCGTCGACCCGCAGATCGACTTCTCGAACATCGACGAGATCCGTCGCACGGTCGAGTACTGCAACCAGCTGCCCGTCCACGAGCGGCACCCGTACGGCGGCGACCTGGTCTACACCGCGTTCTCGGGCAGCCACCAGGACGCGATCAACAAGGGCCTGGACGCGATGAAGGCCGCGGCCGACGACCAGAACGCCGATGTCGACGACATCGTGTGGGAGGTCCCCTACCTGCCGATCGACCCCAAGGACGTGGGCCGCACCTACGAGGCCGTGATCCGCGTGAACTCGCAGTCCGGCAAGGGCGGCGTCGCCTACATCATGAAGGCCGACCACGGCCTGCAGCTGCCGCGTCGTCTGCAGATCGAGTTCTCGCAGGCCGTCCAGAAGATCACCGACGGAGAGGGCGGCGAGGTCTCCCCGAAGGAGATCTGGGACGTGTTCTCCGAGGAGTACCTGGCCCCGGTCAACCCGCTCGAGCGCATGCGCCAGAAGGTGACGGCGTCCGAGGAGGACGGCGGCACCGACGCGATCACCGCGGTCGTCAAGGTCAACGGGGCCGAGCAGGAGATCTCCGGGTCCGGCAACGGTCCGCTCGCCGCGTTCGTCGATGCACTGGGCACCATCGGCTTCGACGTCCGCGTCCTGGACTACTCCGAGCACGCGATGTCCGCCGGTGACGACGCCCAGGCCGCGGCCTACGTCGAGTGCGCGGTGACCCTGCCCGACGGCACCAGCAAGGTCGTCTGGGGCGTCGGCATCGCCACCTCCATCACCACTGCGTCGCTGCGGGCCGTCGTCTCGGCGGTCAACCGGGCGCACTGAGTTTTCCGAACTCCTCGAGAGGGGCCGCATCCGTGAGGGTGCGGCCCCTTCTTCGGCATGGGATTCCGATTCGTAGCGGGTATCGCGGCGGCGCTCCTGGGTCGTGCGGCGCAACCGCACCGCAATTGAGCTGAGCGCCCATTCCTCGACGCGAGCCGCGGGTTTCCGCGGAAGCCGACGAGGAGTGGGCGCTCAGGCCGATGCGGGAGGCCGACGAACGCGGAATCCGACGGTAATCGCGGCCGTCGAGATCGTGACGCGGATTTCACCTACAACGAATGACCCAATTGCGGCGGCCGTTGTGTCACAGTCAGTTGCACTCTCGACCGAACACGTGAATGGAGCCGTCCGCATGGACTCTTTCTGGGATTTTCTCTGGGTGATTCTCGTCAGCTTCGCGTTCGTCGCCTACCTGATGCTGTTGTTCTCGATCATCACGGACCTGTTCCGGGATCACAAGAGCTCCGGCTGGGTCAAGGCAATCTGGGTGGTCTTCCTGATCATCCTCCCGTTCATCACCGCCCTCGTGTACCTGATCGTCAAGGGCGACGACATGACAAAGCGGTCCATCGCTTCCGCACAGCACATGAAGGACGCGCAGGACTCCTACATCCGCCAGGTGGCCGGTAAGTCCGGCGCGGAGCAGATCGCCGACGCCAAGTCGCTGCTCGACTCCGGCACCATCACGCAGGAGGAGTTCCAGGCGCTCAAGGCCAAGGCTCTCGCCAGCTGACCTGGGCACTCGCGGGTCCACGCGGCACTCGTCGCTCGGCTTTTCGTGATGCCGCGCTCCCGATCGGGAGCGCGGCATCGCCGTTTCCGGAGCGGCAGCCCGGCGCCGGGCGGCGTCCCCGATCGGCCTGTGGAAAACTCGGCACGTGGGAACTAGCACTCGGATCAGTCTGCGCGGACGCCTCGCCCTGCGTGCCGCGGCCGCTGCGGCGTGGGCATCGCAGAAGGCCGGACGCGGCAAGGGCTCGATGATCGGCGGCCTGATCGCGCTGAAGATCGACCCGACCCTGATGGAGCAACTGGGTCGCGGACGCCGCAGCGTGGTGATCACCGGCACCAACGGCAAGTCGACCACCACCCGCATGACCGCGGCGGCGCTGGCGACGCTCGACGAGGTCGCGACGCAGGCCGACGGCGCCAACATGGACGCCGGTATCGTCGCCGCGCTCACCGCGCGCGTGAACGCCCCGCTCGCGGCCCTCGAGGTGGACGAGCTGCACGTCCCGCACGTGTCCGACGCCGTGAACCCCGAAGTCGTGGTACTGCTCAACCTCAGCCGCGACCAGCTGGACCGGGTCGGCGAGATCAACATGATCGAGCGCAAGCTGCGCGCCGGCCTCGAACGGCACCCCGACACGATCGTGGTCGCGAACTGCGACGACGTGCTGGTCACCTCCGTCGCCTACGACTGCAAGAACGTGATCTGGGTGGCCGCGGGCAGCGGTTGGGCCAGCGATTCGGTGAGCTGCCCGCGCACCGGCGAGCCGATCGTGTGGGACGGCCCGAACTGGCGCAGCACCGGCTCCGACTTCGCGCGTCCGACGCCGGACTGGTGGCTCGACGACGACAACCTGTACGGCCCCGACGGGCTGGTGCTCCCGATGAAGCTGACGCTGCCGGGCAGGGCGAACCGCGGCAACGCGGCCCAGGCCGTCGCCGCCGCCGTCGCGATGGGGGCGAAGGCGGAGGACGCCGTGGCCGCCGCATCGATCGTCGAGGAGGTCGCCGGCCGCTACAGCACCGTGCAGGTGGGCGCGCACTCCGTGCACATGCTGCTGGCGAAGAACCCGGCCGGCTGGCAGGAGGCGCTGTCGATGATCGACCACAGCGTCGACGGCCTCGTCATCGCCGTCAACGGCCAGGTCCCCGACGGCGAGGATTTGTCGTGGTTGTGGGACGTGCGCTTCGAGCACTTCGAGGGAGTCAAGGTCGTCGCCGCCGGTGAGCGCGGCACCGACCTCGCGGTCCGCCTGACGTACGCCGGCGTCGAGCACACGCTCGAGCCGGACCCGTTGAAGGCGATCGCGTCGTGCCCGCCCGGACGGGTCGAGGTACTCGCCAACTACACGGCGTTCCGTGACCTCAACACCGCGATCGCGAAGGAGAACAGCCGCGATGTCTGAGTCGACGGTCCGCATCGGCCTGGTCCTGCCCGACGTCATGGGCACCTACGGCGACGGCGGCAACGCCCTGATCCTGCGGCAGCGCCTGCGCATGCGCGGATACGACACTCTCGGCGCCGACGCCGAGCCCGTGGGCCGGGTGACCCACGGCGTGGGCAACGGCGTCGGCGACGGACTCGAAGGCGTCACGCAGGGCTCGGTGATCGGCACCTACATGCACGGACCGGTACTCGCACGGAATCCGGAGCTGGCGGACCTGCTGCTGAAGCGCGCCCTCGGGGTGGACGAGTTGGCGCCGCTGGATCTGCCCGAGGTGGAGCAGCTGCGCCGCGAACGGTTGCGGGTGCGCTGAGTCGGATCGACGCCGACGAGGGAAAGGTCCCCAGACAGGGGTTCGGCCGGGAATGCTTTCACACCCTCGGCCGGATCTCTGTTTCACGAGCCTTTCACCGTTACCGATTACTCACTCGATCCGCACTGCTAATACTACGCGCGGACCGGCGCGCCGCAATGCCTCGAACGGGCCGATCCAATTTGTGACTGTTTCCTGAACAATGTGACCTGAGTGTTATCGGAGTTCCCGTGTGCTCCTGGCGTCGCCGGCAGGAGCACTCGGGGCAACACGACCGTTCGTTTCAGGGTGGARCCTACGGATTCGCCGAGGGGACGCCGGCACGGATCCGCCGAACCTCGGATCGCGCGAATTCGACGCGGCCGGTGTCGGTTCCGCGAGACCCCGCCAACTCGTCCGCCAGGTCCCCGGCCGCCTCGAGGACGAAACCGGCGCGTTTGCGTTCGTGGTGGGTGTCCGGAGCCTTCCGGAACGCCCTGCGCGCCTTGCGGTCGCCACACATCGCCTCGAGTTCGGCATCGGTGATCACACCGTTCGCCACCTCGGGCGCCATGACGTGCCGCAGGTACTCGCGCTCGCGCGGAACCGTCATCTTGAAGACGCGAACCACGACGTACAGCCCGACCAGGATCATCCCGACGATCATCACCAGCATCAGCGCACCGTTGCCGCGGGTGATCGCCCCGGCGGAATCCCAGACGCCGTGCAGCAGCATCGCGCACGCCATCAGCGCCAGTCCTCTTCCCGCCCGGCGCGGCTCGCCCGGACGCCCCATCAGGTAGACCAGGCCGGCGCAGAAGATCGCGCTGTAGAGGACGTGTGCGGTGACTCCGGTGGCCATGCGCAGCCAGACCGTCGACATGGCGGCCTCCACCTGGTTGGCCCCGAACTGCGACCCGGCGGAGTTCAACGCGTAGACGATGTCCTCGATGATCTGGAATCCGAGGCCCAGGAATGCGCCGAGGATGAAGCCGTCGAAGGCGGTTCGCACCAGTCGCGGCGCCAACGAGACGAGCAGCAGCAGGCCGATCCCCTTGGCGACCTCCTCGGTGAAGGGGGCAGCGAGACCGGCTCCCCAGTCGAGCGACCACGCCTGCCCGAACACCTTCGCATACAGGGCCAGCAGGGCATCGTTGGCGGTAGCCGCCATCACCCATGTAGCGGCGAATCCACCCCACAGGAACGCGACGACGATCAGCTTCACCGGCTGGCGGGCGTACCGGTCGATGTGCCGGGTGAACCACCAGAACACCGCCCCGTACACGGTGAAGGAGACGGCTGCGACGGCAATCGCCCGACCGTACGCGCCCGACGAAGTGGCAAGCATCGAGAAGAAGGTCAGGATTCCGCTGGCGACCAACAGCAGGTACACCCAGAAGGCCGCGTTGCGTGGCTGGTAGAACATGAACGGCCGACCCCAACCGGAATTGTCGATCGCCGCGACGCGAGACTGCTGCAGCTCGTCGATCGTCTCGGTGGTGGTCATGCACCCCCTCCCGTTCGGTGGCTGATGCTCGAGATCATGCGTCCGATATCCGAGGACTGATCGTGGTCGATCTCTGTGGAGCCGACGGCCACGACCTCGACACCGATCCCGTCGAACACGAACGCCGCGATGACGCCGTCGGACGTCGTGCCCAAGTACCGCGCCAGCACACCGCGGCCGCCGTCCGCGGTCGTGATGTCGGCCGGGTCGCCGGCGACCTGGAATCCGTTGGCACCATTGAGCGCCTCGGTCGTCTGCCTGATCTGGTCGAGGAGCCCGGCCGCATCCCCGGTGAACGGAGCGCTGCGAACCGCGAAGGAGACGTCGCCGTCCACAACCTTTGCCGAGGGCGGGTACGACCCGGAAGTCGGCTTGTCGCCGACCCGCACGCCCGAGGTGATTCCCCAGTCCGCGGCCGGAACGAACGTCACGCCGCCCTCGACCTCCATGACGTCGCCCGCGGCCACCCGGTCGTCGTACGGGGTCGCGTCGTCGATCGCGGGCAGGATCGTGGCCATGATGAGGACGAACGCCAGGACGACCAGCGTCGGAGCGATGGTCCTGCGGTCGAGGCCCAACCATCGTCGATCGACGGGAACCCATCGATCGTCGGGCTCGAAGTAGTCGATGGCGGCACCATCGGTCTTCACCGGTTGCTGCGACTCGGTCAAACCTTCATCCTCTGTTCCGGTCTGGGGCGCTGGGCACCCTGCGCCCTCTATCAAACCGGACGAATGCCCGCGCACAGCGCGCAACACCGGAACGTGCCGACGTCGGCACGGCCTGCACCTACACGAGTCGCCTGCCGCGCCGGATCCGACGTTGCAGGTCGCGCATCAGCACCCGACTCGGCAGATGCCGGACGAATCGGGGAACGAAGCGGTTGACGAACGCGACGAAGATGAACAGGTGCTCGAACCGGCGGCGATCGTCCTCGCTCCACTCCAGCCCGAGCTGTTCCCGGAACAGCGGCGCCAGGAATCCGGCGGTGAGGAACTGCAGCAGGTCACCGAACACCAGTCGCAGCGGCCACGACACCATCCGCAGTCCGATCAGATCGGTGAGGTATCCGCGGACGGTGTCGTCGATCGCGACCCGCTCGCAGGCGATGTTCCAGTACCGGTCGAAGTCGGCGCGCGTGGCCGGCCACATGTCCTCGGTGACCTGCAGCGTGGTGCCCAGGGTCGACGACGAGCGGTAGAACTCCTCGGCCTGCGCGGGCGTCATCTTCCCGTGCAGCAGCTGGTGAGTGTCCTCGAACCCGATGAAAAGGCATGCCGCAACCCACAACTGCAGTTCCCGGTGGAAGGCGTTGTAGGTCACCGGACTGTTCTCGTCCGACCGCACGTACCGGTGGGCGCCGTTCACCGCCTCCCGGTAGGCACGGCACTCGTCGTCGGTGCCGAGGATCGCCACCGACAGGTACGTGAACGTGGTGCGGGCACGCTTCCACGGATGCTTGACCAGACTGCCGGACTCGACCTTGCTCTCCGCGACCCCGTGTCCCACCTCCGGCCACGACAGCTGCATCACGACGTTCGCCGCGCCGCCGGCGAACGACCAGAAGTCGAGGGCATCGGAGATCCGGGCCGGGCCGCGTGCCCGGCGCGGCGCGGTCGCGATGCGAATCCGGGTGCGCTCGTTGGTCAGTCGCGGCTCGGCGCCCGCGAGGTCCAGATAGTTGGTCGGCATGAGACCCCTCCGCTGCCCGTGGCTACTTGGTCTCGACGTTGTCGACGACCCAGCGATCGCCGTCCCGTTCGAGCATCACGACCATCCGGTACTTCTGCGACTTGCCTTCGGGGGCAATCACGTTCTTCGCCTCCTGGTCGACGAAGGCCAGCATCACCGCACTCGAATCGTCGAGGCTCTGGACACCGATGTTCGTGACGGTGGCCGTCGCCTGCCCCTGACCGTCGGTGACGAGTGCCCGCAACGCGTCGACCATCTCGTTGTACTTGCCGGTGAACTCGGGCGTGGACATCCCCGCGATCTTGTCGCGGTTCGCGTCCAGGTTCTGGTAGTCGAACGACGCCATCGTCTGCGCGTAGTCACCGGTGGTGTCGATCGCCGCGTCGCGCAGTGAATCGAGCTGCCGCTGCTCCCACCACTGCCAGCCCGCCACCGCTCCGAGGACGACGGCCAGAACCGCCAGGATCGCGACGGGGACGATCCCGAACCGGCGCCGGTCGGTCGAAGACGGCTCGCTCGTGTCCGCGGCCGCGTCCACCACCGGTTGCGCCGCCGTGGCAACCGCACCGGTGGTCGCGGTGTCGTCGCCGTTGTCCGGCTTATCGTTCGCCATCTCCGAGCTCCTCCAGCAGTTGGTTCCATTGGTCGAGCGCCTCGACCCCGGTGGGGACGAGGATCGGGTCCTGCACCATCGGCGGGCCGATGACCGTTCCCGGCGTCGTCGCGTTCTGCAGCCCGAGATCGTCGGGGCGTGGGGCCGTTCGCGATCCGCGCTGCGCGATGTCGGTTCCGGGCGGGCAGTACAGCGTGAGGTTCGGCTCGGTGGGCGTCAGGGCGCCCACGGCGCGACGGGTCGTGTCGAAGTTGCACACGGGCCCCTGCGTACCGACGAGCGCGAACTCCGCCCGGTCCCCCTTGACGATCGATTCGAGCTTGCCGAGCCCTTCGGGGATCTCGTCGAGTCCCGCGGCCAGTGCGTCATGTCTGTCGGAGATGACCGGGGTGACCGTCGCGAGATTCGCCAGCAGCGCACCGAAGGTGTCGTGGTACCGGTCGAACAGTTCCCTGGTGCGGGTGAGCGCCTCGGGCGAACGGTCGACCAGATACACCAGGACCGGCCGGTTGTCGTCGAGTTGGCCGGTGAAGGTGCGCGCCGCACCCATCCCGCGGACGAACGAATCGGAGGCCTCTGCCATCGTCCCCACCAGGCTCGCGGTGCGCGTGAGCAGTGAGCGCAGTTCGGGTGCCTGCCGTTCGAGCAGAGCGGTGAGCCGGTCGCCGTCGTCGATCAGTCCGGTCAGGCTGGGCCCGAGCCCCTCGAAGGATGCGCCCAACTCGGTGCCGAGGGTGCTGACGGCGTCGGGGTCGATACTGCCGAGCAGCCTCGCGGCGTCCCCCATCAGTTGGTCCATCTGGACGGGCTGCTGATCCTGTGGCGCGGCCAGGGTGTCGCCGTCCTCGAGATACGGCCCGGCGGCGGTGTTCGGGAAGATGTCGACGTTCTGGATGCCGGCAACGGTCCCCATCCCGACCTTTGCGATGCTGTCCTGCGGGATCCGGGTCCCCGGATCGAGGTCGAACTCGACACGCGCACCGCCGTGTTCGGCGTCGAGCGCCACCGACGCGACCTTCCCGACCTGCACGCCGCGGTAGGTGACGGTCGTTCCCGCGGTGAGCCCGAGTGCGTCGGACATGTTCGTATGCAGTCGGATCGGGTCTCCGAAGGCGCGTGGACCGGCCACGTACGCGATACCGAACGGCACGACCACTGCGGCCGTCAGCGCGAACAGGATCAGCTGGACCAGCACGACGCGCCTCATCCGATACCTCCCGACAACAGCGAGCGCATCGACCCTGCCTCGGGCGGCAGTGCGGCCGTCCCGCCGGTGATCAGGTTCTCGATGCCGGCGGGGATGTCGAGGGTGCCGTCGAACATCAGATAGTCACCCTTGGCCGCACGATCGAAGTTCCCGAGGAAGCTGTTCATGTTCGCGAGGGTCTCGCCGATGCGAGAGTTGTACGAGCGCAGCGATGCCAGCACTGTCGCAGTGTCACCGAGCACCGCACCCAGGCCGGTCGACGACTGCGACGTCACGAAGTCCACGTGCTCGGCCAGCCGTGCGCTCGAATCGAGCAGGGAAGCAATGCGATCCCGCTGTCCCGCCAGGATGGTCACCGTCTCGGGCGCGGTGTCGAGGAACCCGTCGATGACGTCCAGCTGCGCCACCAGTTGGCGCGAGATGTCCGCAGCGAGATCGGTCGCGGCATCGAAGTCCTGCTGGTGCTGCGTCGCCGTCCCGGTCAGGGCGGTGACCGTGTCGAGCAGGTTCCGGACCTGCTGGGGTCGTCCGTCGAAGGCGGCGTTCAGTTCGCCGATCACGGTCTGCAACTGGTCGAAGCCGCTACCGGTCAGGACCGCGCCCAGGGTGGCGAGCGCGCTCTCGATCTGCGGCCCGATCTCGGTGCGGGACAGAGCGATCACGTCGCCGTCGGACAGCGCGGTTCCGGACGGCTGCTCGGGCTCCCGGAGCCGGATGAACGGACTGCCCAGCGCGGACGGCAGCTCCACCGCGGCCTCGACGTTGTCGGGCAGCTCGACCGACGACGTCAGGTTCAGGTCCACGACCGCTCCGACGGTGTCGGTGGACAGGTGCGCGACCCGACCGATCACGCGCTGTCCGTGGCGGACGTCGGCACCGAGGAGCAGTCCGTCGGCGTGCGCGAGTTGGACGCTCACGGTGTAGTTGTCGCCGGGCACGGACCGCCCCAGCGGCAGGTCCTGGATGCCGGTGCCGCACCCGGTGGCGGCCAGGGCTCCGGCCAGAGCAACCGTCACGATTCCTCGGCGCCGCATCAGTTCCCCCCGATCGGCGCGGAACCTCCCGAGAGCAGCGTGGCCAGACCCAACGGGTCGGATGCGCTGATCGGGAAGGAGATCGGATTGGTGAAGCCGGCGCCCGTGCACAGCGGCATCGGGTACTGCTCGCACAGGGGCTGCGCAACCGCGAACTGGGTGAGCGCGGTGGAGATGTCGAGCCGGATCCGGCCGCGGTCGTCGGGTCCGACGGTCTTCGACAGGTTCTGCATCAGCAGCGGCACCAGGTCCATGAACTCGGCCAGGCCCGGCCGATTCGCGGCGAGCGCGTCACCGAGGGTCGCCATGTTCTGCGAGATCACCCCCACGTCGTCGCCGTGTTCAGCGGTGAAGCGGTCGATCTGGTCGAAGACGGTCGCCAGATCCTGCAGCGGCTGGGAGATGTCGAGGTCCTGGGCCGCCCATTCGTCGCCGAGCGCAGCCAGGTCGGACACCAGCGCGTCGAGGCTCACCTGCCGCTCGTCGAGCTGGACCATGAGCGTGTTCAGGTTCTCGACCACGGCTCCGATGTCCTCACTGCGCGCGCCCACGACACCCGTTGCGGCGCCGAGGTTCCGGACCGCACGGTTGAAATCGGCGCCGCGACCGCTCATCCCGGTCGCGGCCCGCGACAGCAGCTCGCCCGCGTCGCCGCCGTCCGGTCCCAGCGCCTGGGTGAGCGTGCTGAGGCTGCCCATCAGGCCGTCGAAGTCGATCGGTGCATGGCTGCGCTCGAGCGGTATCTCCGCACCGTCCTCGAGTTTCGGGCCGCCGCGGTAGGCCGGGCCGAACTCGAGGTGCCGATCGCTGATCACCGAGGGGTTGAGCACGTACGCGTGCGCGTCCGCCGGCAGGTCGACGGTGTCGGGCACCGACGCCGTCACCCGGACGTGGGTACCCAGCGGTTCCACTGTGGTGACCGTGCCGACAGGTACCCCGAGCACCGTCACGTCGCTGCCCGGGTAGAGACCGTTGACGTACGCGAAGTCGACGTGCACGGTCTTCGTGCGGTCGGTCCCCGCGAACACGAACCAGGCGCCGGCCGCCACCGTGATCACCACGACCAGCGCGAGCACGATCCGGCCGGAGATCCGTCGGTGGGGGGCACTCATCGGCAGCCCTGCATCACGCCGAGCATGCACAGCATGTTGTCGGGGACCACGGCGGCGGGGGCGGTGACGTCGGTCCACGATCCGTTGCCCGTCGCGTCGGTGGCCGCGCGCAGTGCCCGCGGCAGCCGGGTCAGGATCTGGTCGATGTGATCGGCGTTGCGTTGCAACGTGTCCGTCACCTCGACCAGGTTGGTGGTCATCTGCCCGAACTCCTCCTCGTGTTCGGTGTAGGTGGTCGCGAGGGTGGACAGCACGGACCGGAGATTCTGGACCAACCGGGTGAGCACCTCCTTGCGCACCGCCAGGGTGCGGACGATGGTCTGTGCGTTCGCCACCGTCGCAGTCAGCGAGTCGCTCTGTCGGACGGCCAGATCCGACAGCGAGCGCGACATGGTCAGCAACTGGTCGATCTGCTCGGCGTTCTGCGCGACGACCGCGGACGCTCCGCTGATACCCGCGAGAGCCTTGCCGAGCTGCTCGGGGTCGTCCGGCATCACTTCGGACAGCGTCGTCATCATCGCCTCCAACGACTTCGCGTCGATCCGAGTCGACGCATCGGTGGCGTCCCGGCTGACGTCGTCGAGGCTGTACGGCACGGTGGTCCGGGCGAGCGGGATGAGGTTCGCCGCCGCCCCGTCGGACGCAGCCTCGTCGACAATCCCGGCAGGGACCACCTCGAGGTACCGCTTGCCGAGCACCGTCTTCAGCCGCACGGTGGCGGTGGTCCGGTTCCCGAGCGGTTGTCCGTTGTCGAGCCGGAAGTCCACGCGCACATGATCACCCGCGAGGTCGATGCCCTCGACGCGTCCGGCGGGCACGCCCGCGACGTAGACGGGGTCGCCGCCGGACAGGCCGCTGGCATTGGCCAGTTCGGCCGTGTACGGGCTGGTCCGGGCCAGGTACCACACCTTGGGTATGCCGATCGCCGCCGCGAGACCGGCCACCAACAGCACGATGCCGACGGTGCCCAGCGCCAGCGGAGTGCCCGCACCGGGGCGGCGCTCACCACGGAAGACGAACAGCCACACCCCGACGACGACGTCGATGATCCGGACGGGGAACATCATCGGCACACCTCCGAATGGGTGGTACCGAAGATGTTCGCCTCCACGTCGCCGACCTTCAGGACGAAGTTGCACAGGTAGAGGCTGACGAACCCGCCGTAGCTGCTGATCCGGTTCACCCCATCCGCGAACTGGGGCATCTGTGCGACGAAGCGTTCGAACGCATCGGTGTCCGCGATCCAGGCATCGGTGACCGATGTGAGGTCGGTGATCGAACTGCCGAACGCGCCCTGCGAGTGCGTGAGGGCGTCCGCGAGCGACGCCACCGCGCGATTCCCGTTGTCCAACAAGGCCGCCAGTTGATCGTTGCTGCCGGCCACCGAGGTGCTCAGATCACGCAGACCGGTGACGAGTTCCTCGAGTTGCGGTTGGCGCGAGTTCACCGATCCCATCAGGGTGCTCATGTTCGACAGCAGTTCCTCGAACACACCCCGGCGGTTCGCGAGATCGGTGGTGAGGGTCCCGATCCGGTCGAGCAGCGTCGCTACCGTCGCCCCACCGCCGTCGAAGGTCTCCACGAAGCCGCGGGTCAGCGTGTTGACCTCGGCGGGGTCGAGTGCGTCGAACAGCGGCGCGAATCCGTTCATCAGGGCGGTGAGGTCGACCGGCGGTGTGGTCCGCTCGAGGGGGACGACGCCACCCGGCGCCAGTGCCTCCGACGACGCACCGGCCGCGACCGCCTCGACGGCGCCGCCCGGCGGTGGGGTGAGCGCGAGGTACCGGGCACCGAGCATGTCGCCGTACCGCACGGCCGCGGTGACGTTCCGGTCGAGCGGATAGTCCGACGACACCTCGATCCCGACGACGGCCTTGCTGGTGCCACCGCCCGCGTCGGCGAACTCGATGGAGTCGACCCGGCCGACCCGGACCCCGAACATCGTCACCGGATTGCCCTGGTTGAGACCCTCGACATCGGTGAACTCGACGGCGTATCGCTCGGTGGCACCGTGCACCGGGACCGACAGCGTGTTCGCAACCAACGAGGCGCACACGACACCCACCGCGCAGAAACCGATCACCTTCGCGAGCGGAACCCAGGCCACCTTCATCGGATCTGCACCTCGGTTCCGCGCACCAGGGGGCCCAGCATGAGCGTGGACACCGGACTCTGTGCAGGCTCCGAATCCGCTGTCGCGCCGAGCAACCGATCCTGCAGCACCTGCAGCGCCTGCTGCTCGTCGGCGCCGCCGTCGACGCCGACGGGCCCACACGCCCCGGCCAGCGCGCCGTAGGAAGGACAGTCGGCAGCCGTGTAGGGCATGGGATCCGCGAACGTCGGCACGGCGGTGATGTCGAAGTGGCCGGTGGAGAACACCCGCGCGCCGGCCGCGCCGAAGGTTCGCGCCCCCTCGAGCGTGTCGACGAGCCCGGTCGGGTCCGCCGCGGTGGTCGCGAGAATCACGCCGGTCGAATCGACGACGGTGACGATCCGGTCCCGCTGCTCACCGAGGAATCCGGCCAGGACGGGCGCGAAACTCGCGGCTGCCGAGAGACTTTCGGACAGGGAATCCGGGTTGTCGACCAGACTCCTGGACACCGACGCCGCCGACGACAGCGTCGCGACGACGTCCGGGGTCGCGGTGTCCAACGCCTGCAGCACCGCCCGGAACTCGGGGGTCGCGTCGAGGAACGTCTCCGCGGCCGGGGCGAGCGTCCGCGACGCGGCGTCGAGCCGGCCGACGATCCGGCCCACCGTCTCGCCGCGTCCGTCCAGGGCCTGCGACAGCGCCGACAGGGCCACCTGCATCTTCTGCGGTTGCATCCGGTCCAGGACGTCGACGAGCCTGGTGTAGACGCCGTACAGCGCCACCGCGTCCGGCCCGGTGTCGACGCGCACCTCGTCGCCGTCGGACAGGCTCGTCTCCGACAGCGCCGCGGGCCCCGGATCGTCGACGAGCTGTATGTAGATGTCCCCGAAAAACGTGCGGGGTACCACCCGGGCCGTGACGGTCGCCGGGATCAGTCCGATGGCGTCGGCGTCGAGCTGCAGCCGGACGACCGACGACTCGGTGCCCGGCTCGATCCCCGAGATGCGGCCGACGTTGACCCCGCTGTAGCGGACGGGCGCCTCCCCGCTGATGAGTCCCGCCGACGCCGGGATCGCGACGACCACCTCCGGGTCGCGGTGCAACTGACCGGTTCCCCGCAACACCATGGCGGTGCCGGCCACCACTGCGACCAGGACAGCGATCGCGCCGCGCACGAGGAAGGCTGTTCGGCGACGGCTGTACACGTCCACGTCAGACCCCCATTCCGGGGATCGTGGGCACCAGGCCCCAGAGCGCGAACGTCATGAGCACATCGAGGATGCCGATCGCGAGGATCGCGGTCCGGAGCGCGCGTCCGGCGGCCTGCCCCACCCCGGCGGGGCCGCCCGACGCGAAGTAGCCGTACGAGCAGTGCACGAGGGCGACGACGCCCGCGAACACGATGGCCTTGAGCGCCGAGTACACGAGATCGGTCGGCGACAACGCCAGGTGGAAGAAGTAGTCGTACGTGCCCGCCGAGGCCCCGCCCCAGAACACGATCACCAGTCGCGTCGACAGGTAGCTGGCGAGCAGACCGATCATGAAGATCGGCAGGACGCACACCATCGCGGCCAGCACCCGGGTGCCGGCGAGGAACGGGATCGACCGCACCGCCATCGAGTCGAGGGCGTCGATCTCGTCGGAGATCCGCATCGCGCCCAGCTGCGCGGTGAATCYGGTCCCCACCTTGGCGGCCAGCGCGATCGCGACCACCACCGGCGCGAGTTCGCGGGTGTTCGCTATAGCCGAAAGCATCCCCGAAAGTGTTGTCATGCCGATGAGTTCGAGGCCACGGTGGGTCTCGACACCGAGCATCATCGCGGCGGCGAGGGACATCGCGAACACGATCCCGATCGTCCCGCCGCCCGCCAGCACCGAGTTGGTGCCGAAGCTGACCTCGCTGATCTGCGTGAGGACGTGCTTGCGATACCGCGTCGCCGCGTACGGCAGCGAGACGAGGGTGCGGTAGAAGAACGTGACGTGTCGGCCCACATCGGCGAGACCGTCGAGCACGGCGGATACCGGCCGGACGGCCCGGCGTAATCGCACCCTGGTGTCGAAGCCGACCATCAGTACGCTCCCACTGCCGGGACGATCACCGTGTACAGCGCCGACAGCGCGGTGTTCACGATGAACACGAGCGCGAACGCGATCACCACGGCCTCGTTGACCGCGTCCGCGACCCCACGGGGTCCGCCCTTGGCGTGCAAACCCTTGAAGGTCGCGACGAGCGTCGAGGCGAGCGCGAAGATCGCGGCCTTCACGAGCGCCATCACGAAGTCCGACATGCGGCCGTACTGACTGAAGGTCGCCATGAACGTTCCGGCCGGCAGGTGCTGGACGTAGATGTGGTAGAGGTAGCAGGCCATCACGCCGCCGAAGGTGACCATCGCGCACAGCGCGAGCGACACCACGACAGCCGCGACCAGACGGGGCGCGACGAGCCGCTCGAGCACGTCGATCCCCATGACCTCCATCGCGTCGATCTCTTCGCGAATCTTCCTCGAGCCCAAGTCCGTACAGATAGCCGATCCGGCCACCCCGGCCATCATCAGTGCACACACCAGTGCCGACGCCTGTCCCACGATGATGAACGCCACCACCGCGCCGGAGTACCCGCCGGCGCCGATCCTCCCCGCCAACTCACCGACCGACACCGCGACGAACACCCCGATCGGAATCATCAGCAGCAGAGAGGGACCGGTACTCACGCGGCCGATGAACAGCGTCTGAGTCACCGTTTCTCCGAGCGAGAGTCGCCCGCGCAGCAGCGCCCGCACGAGCGCGACGAGAGCCTGCACGGAGAAACCGATGAGGTACCCGCTCTGGAGGGCGACGTCCTGCATCGGCCCCTTGGCGGTGGGTAACTCGTACGTCATTCGCCGGCCCTCCCCAGTTCCGTGTCGAACCCGAGACCGCTGCGGCCCCCCGCGCGGTCGGCTGCGCCGTCAGCCCTGCACGACGGCGGCCGCCCCGCCCCGCAGGTCGCCCTTGACGACCTTGCCACTCGCGTTGCGCGGCAACGCCTCCACGCACACGACCGCCTTCGGGTGCTTGTAGCGGGCCAGCTGCTCGTCGAGGAACGGCTGCAGTTCGGCGAGCGTGAGGCTTCCGCCGGCGTCCGGCCGCAAGGCGATCACCGCCACCGGAATCTCGCCCCACTTGGGGTCCGGGCGGCCGATCACGGCCGCCTCCTGGATCTTCGGATGCGCGAACAGCGCGTTCTCCACCTCGGCGCAGTAGATGTTCTCTCCGCCGGAGATGATCATGTCCTTCTTGCGGTCGACCACGTAGACGAAACCCTCGTCGTCCATGCGCACGAGGTCTCCCGAGTGGAACCACCCGCCGTGGAACGCATCCGCGGTGGCGGCCGGGTTCTGCCAGTACTCGAGCATCATCGTCGGCCCACGGTAGACGATCTCCCCGACCTCGCCGGGCGCGACGTCGTTCATGTCGTCGTCGACGACCCGGGCCTGGACGGTCGGGATCACCCGGCCCACCGAGCCCAGCTTGCGGAGTGCGTCCTCACCGTCGAGCACGCAGGTGATCGGCGACATCTCGGTCTGCCCGAACACCGCAACGTTCGACGCGTCCGGGAAGGTCTCGGCCATGGACCGCAGTACGGTGTCCGATGCGGGGGCCGCGCCCCAGGAAATACCGCGCAGCTTCAGCTTTCGCGGCTGTGCCTGCTGAATCGCACAGACGGCCTGCCACTGGACGGGCACCAGGAACAGCGTGGTGACCTGCTCCTCCTCGAGGACGTCGAGCAGCGCGTTCGGATCGAACGCACCGACCGGGTAGATCACGGTGCTCAGGCCCAGCATCAGACTCGGCGCCATCGACCCCAGTGCGGCGATGTGGAACATCGGCGAGGCACAGAAGCCGATGTCGTCAGGCCGGTTCAACTGGAACGCGCGGATGCACGTCAAGGCCTGCGCTTCCATGTTGCTGTGCGTGAGCACGGCGCCCTTCGGACGGCCGGTGGTGCCGGAGGTGTACATGATGAGTGCAGGCGTGTCGTCGGGGATGTCGAGTTCCGGACGCGGCGCACCCTCCTCCGCGATCAGATCCTCGTATCCGAGTACGCCCCGCTCGGTGTCGCCGCCGACCGTGACGGACAGTTCCAGTCCCTCGACCTCGGCCCGCACGGCCGCGGCGAGCGGCGCCAGGGTCGTGTCCGCCACCACCACGCGAGCACCACTGTCGCGCACCAGGAATGCAACCTCGGGCACGGTCATCCGGAAATTCACCGGAACCGCGATGGCGCCCACCGCGTTGGTTGCGAGCACCACCTCGAGGTACTCGGGACGGTTGAGCATCAGGATCAGCACCCGATCGCCGGCGCCGACACCGCGTCGGGACAGCGCATCCGCGACCCGCTCGACCCGCTCGTGCAGGGTCGACCACGTGACGGTCGCACCCTGAAATCGGAGCGCGGTCCGGTCCGGAATCATCTCCGCGTGCCGCGCGACCTGATTGTTCCAATTGTTGCGACGAAACCGGCGCGCCTGCAGGGCGGCGGCGGGAACAGCAGCGGAAGTGACCATCAAGGTTCCTCTCGTGCGTGGCGGGTCCTCCCGACCTGACCGGACCCGTGGTTCGATGTGAGGCAGATTACATGTTATGGGCAGTTTCAGTGAGCACTTTGTTAATTGGGATTCTCGAGAGGTACCGACCCGGGCGGCCCCCGGCGACGACAGCCCCGCGGGCGCCGACAATGCCTTGCAACCTGCACTTATCGGACGATCGTCCGACAACCTCCGGTCGGATACCGCGCCCGGAACGCCTCGAAAAGTAGACACAGATTCCACTTCCTACGGAAAGTGCGGACGCCTCTTCTGCAGCATCGCCGCCGCCCCCTCCGCGAAGTCCGCGGAGACGAGCAGTTCGGACTGACCCCGCTTCTCCGTCTCGAGCGCCTCGTCGAGCGCGGCCAGCGTGCCCGCGTTGAGCGCCCGCTTCGTGAGCTCGAGCGCCCGACGCGGCCCCGCCGCGAGTGTCGACGCGACCCCGCGCGCGTGCGCCATCAGGTCGTCGTCCGGCAGCGTGCGCGACACCAGACCCAACCGGTCGGCGTCGCCCGCGGACACCCGCTCGCCCAACAACGCCATCTCTGCGGCCTTCGCCCGACCGATCGCGGCCGGAACCAGCACGCTCGATCCCCCGTCCGGCATCAGACCGATGCCGACGAACGCGAGCAGGAAGTACGCACTGTCCGCCGCATAGGTGAGGTCGGCGGCGAGCGCGATCGACACGCCGACCCCCGCAGCCGGCCCGTTCACCGCAGCGACGACGGGAACCGGAACCTCCACGATCGCTCGGATCACCTCGTTCGCCACGTCCATGACGACCGATGGATCGGCCGGATTTTCCGCGGCTGCAGCCAGATCGGCGCCCGTGCAGAAGGCCCTACGGGCCCCCGTGACGAGAATCGACCGCACACTCGGATCGCTTCCGGCCGCGCGGACGGCCGCACCGAGATCGCGCATCGTGGCCATGTCGACGGCATTCATCCTTTCGGGCCGCGCGATCGTCAGTTCCAGAACCGAATCGCGCAGGTCCTGCTGCAGGCCGCTGCCTGTCGTCGTGGTCATACCCGAGCCCCTTCCTCGATCGAGTCCGTGAGCCGTCCCCGGATGATCTCCTCGGCCTCCTCGATCATCCGCCGGACCAGCACGTCGCAGGTGGGAATGTCGTCGATCAGCCCCTGACTCTGTCCGGCGGTCCAGATACCTGCGTCGAGATACCCCTCCTCGAACACACGCCTGCCGCGGGCGCCGGCAACGAGGTGCTGGATGTCCGCGAACTCGCATCCCCGCGATTCGATGTCGACCACCTCGTCACTGACCGCGTTGGCGGCGACCCGGGCGGTGTTCCGCAACGTCCTGAAGATCAGCCGGGTGTCTCGCTCGCTGTTGGCGACGATCTGTTCCTTCACCCGGTGCGCCACCGGTGATTCCACCGTGCACATGAAGCGGGTGCCCATGTTGACGCCGTCGGCACCCAGCGCGAGCGCAGCCACCAACCCCCGGCCGTCGGCAATCCCGCCCGACGCGATGACGGGGATGCGCAGTGTGCGGGCGGCCGCCGGGATCAGGATCAGCCCCGGAACGTGCCGCACGCTGGTGCACTTGTGGACGACCTTGATGCCCGCATCCTTGAAGTGCGGCAGATGCTCGACCGGATTGGCGCCGGCGGTCTCGACGATGCCAACTCCGGCATCGATGATCACCTGCCGGTACTCCGCGTACGGCGGTGGTGAAATTGACGGCAGGATAGTGAGGTTGACGCCGAAGGGCTTGTCGGTCAGACGCCGCGTGCGCTCGATCTCCTTCGCCAGATCGCCGGGTGTGGGCTGAGTGAGCGCGGTGAGGAACCCGAGTCCGCCGGCCTCCGCGACGGCCGCGACCAGCTCGGCACGCCCCACCCACATCATTCCGCCCTGGACGATCGGATAGCGGACTCCGAACATCTCCGTGAAGCGGGTTCTCACATGGGCCTCCTCGGATCCGGGTGACTCGGATGAACTCGGATGAACGAACAGGAACGAAAGAATCGGACGCGAACGAAAGGGCGGTGCGACACGAGCGGCGAAGCATCCGGCCGTCTGACTCAGACCGGACCGTGCAAGAATTGGCGTTAACTTTCGCGACGCACCGCCGGTTTGTCAACCCCTCGTGTCCAGGCGAATGTCACTGACGGACGGAACAATCCAGTTCACAAACAAGGGTCATCGGGACTCACCTGTGCGTTATGCTTCGGCCACCAGTCCCCACGCGTCAGGAGGTTCGGTGGCGGAACGGACGAAGGCCGGGGCCCGCGCGGGACGTGTCCGCATCGACGTGCAACACGTGGCCACCGGCGAGCCTCGGCGCAGGCCGAAGAACCGGAAGGCGCAGATCGCCGCGGTCGCCGCGGAAGCCTTCAGCGAGCGTGGCTACCACAGCGTCAGCATCGACGAGATCGCCACGACTGTCGGCATTTCCGGTCCGGCGCTCTACCGCCACTTCCCCAACAAGTACGCGCTCTTCCTGCACGCCGCGACCGGGCTCGCGACCGCACTCGAGGACGCCATCGCAGACGACGCGAACGAGGTCGCTCCCGACCCGGCCGAACGTCTCGATCAACAGATCCTGGCCGCGATCCGCACCACCGTCGCCAACCGGCGGACCGCCGGTCTCTACCGCTGGGAGAGCCGATATCTCGAGTCCCGCGACCGTGCGTGCATCCGAGACACCATCTCGACCGTGAACCGGCGGATCGGCGCGACGCTCGAGGAACTCCGCCCGGACCTCGGTCGGCGGGACAACCTGCAGATCTGCGTCGCCATGCTCAGCGTCATCGGGAGCATCACCGTCCATCGGGCTACATTGCCCGCTCGCCGCCTCGAGAGCCTGCTCCTCGCCGCCTGCCGGTCTGTGTCCCGGGCCGAACTCCCCACGCACGAGGAGCCCGAGACTGCCTCCGACGGAGGCAGCGGAATCCCGTTGTCCAACAAGAGGGAAGTGCTGCTCAACGAGGCGATCCTGCTGTTCCACGCCCGCGGGTACCACGAGGTGAGCATCGAGGAGATCGGGCAGGCTGCAGGCATCAACGCGTCCGGCGTCTACCGGCACTTCTCGAGCAAGTCGGACCTGCTGGCCGCGGCGTTCCACCGTGCAGCGGACCGGCTGGCCGTCGCGGTCAGTACCGCATTGGGCGATTCCAGTACGCCGCGCGAGGCCCTGGCGTCGCTCGTGGAGGTCTACGTGCGGCTGTCGTTCGCGCAATCGGAACTGATGAGCGTGTACTTCGCCGAGATCGGCAGCCTTCCGGATGCGCATCGCACGGACCTGCGAAACACGCAGCGGCTCAACGTCGAGGAGTGGGCCCGCCTGCTCCGGGAGTCCCGGCCCGGACTCTCCGCGGTCGAATGCCGGTTCCTCGTCCATGCGGCGCTGAGCCTGGTGCTGGACGTCGGGCGGGTGATGCGCTTCGAACCGACCGCGGCCAACGAGGCGCGGGTTCGCACACTCATGCTCGCGACACTGTTCGGCGAGACGACCGACGCGTGAGTGTCTCGGCGACCGCTGCCGTACTGCGCGGGCACGGAGAGCCCTTCAGGCTCGAATCCGTCAGGGTTCCCTCCATCCGCGCGGACGAGGTGCTCGTTCGCGTCCACGGCGTGGGCATCTGTCATACCGATCTCACGGCCGCGGCGGGCGGCGTCCCCTTCCCCCTGCCGGCGGTTCTGGGACACGAGGGCTCCGGGGTGATCGAAGCGGTCGGGGCCGAGGTGACCGGGCTGGCGCCGGGCGATCCCGTGGTCCTCGGCTTCGACTCGTGCCGGGACTGCCGCAACTGTGTGCGGGGCCGGCCCGCCTACTGCACGCGCTTCGCGGCACTGAACTACGGCGGCACCCGCGCCGACGGCAGCACCACGCTCACCGAGGCCGACGGGTCTGCACTGCACGGCAACTGGTTCGGACAGTCGTCGATGTGCTCGTACGCGGTCACCTCCGCCCGTAACACGGTGCCACTACCCCGCGACGTGCCCGTCGCGCTCGCGGGACCTCTGGGCTGTGGCCTGCAGACGGGGGCGGGGACCGTCCTCGAGGTCCTCCGCCCCGAACCCGGTGCGTCCCTCGCGGTGTTCGGTCTCGGGGCTGTGGGGATGGCGGCGGTCATGGCCTCCCCCACCGACCACGCCGACGTGGGCCGGGCGGTGCGCCACGCCTCGGACGGCGGCGTCGACTTCGCGGTGGAGTCGGTCGGCACGGACTCCGTTGTCCGTCAAGCCTTGTCGTCGCTTCGCGCTCCGGGAACGTGCGCGACGCTGGGCCTGCGACCGGGGCGGAACCCGATCACCGTCGACCAGAGCCACCTGCTCAACGGCCGTACCCTCACCGGCGTGATCGAGGGCGACGCCGACCCACTGGTGTTCCTACCCCGGCTCGTGGATCTGTGGCGGCAGGGCCGGTTCCCGATCGAGAAGATCGTTCGGACGTTCCCGATCGACCGGATCGACGATGCTGTGACCGCGGCCCGGTCCGGCGACGTGGTCAAGGCGGTACTGACGTTCACGACCGACGACACAGGAGGTTGAGCATGAACTTGCAGGACGAGGTCGCGGCGCTGCGGGCCCGCACCGATCGGATCGATCCGCGCGAACTCGACGAACTCTGGGCACGGCTGGAGCCGTGCCGCCCTGTCGACCTCATCGGATTCCGCTGGCGTGGGTTTGCCTTCGACACCGGGCACCGGACGAGCCGTCTTCTCGACAAGGCACATTGGTACGGCAAGGCGTTCGCGAGCGAGTCGGACGTCCAGCCCCTGCTCTGCCGCGGCGAGGACGGACAGTTGTTCTCCGACATCGGGACCGGGCACGGCGAGGCCAGCCTCTGGGAGGTGGCCTTCCGCGGCGAGGTGACCGCAACGATGGTCTACGACGGCATGCCGGTGTTCGATCACTTCAAGAAGGTCGACGACGACACCGTCATCGGCGTCATGAACGGCAAGGGCACGCTGGTCTTCGACGGCGGCGAGCACTTCTGGTTCGGGCTCGAACGCGACGTCGCACTCTGACGCCGCCCCCATTTCGCGACCGACGGCTCCGCAGTGGCGGGACCGAGACGATCGAAGGAAGAATGGGTGTGGAGCAACACGCGGCCCGGATCGGAGGTGGYCGGGATGCTGCGATGGTCGATGCCCGCCGGTCGGGTCGTGGGTGTTCGCATCTACGCGCACTGGTCCCTGCTCGCGACCCTGGTCCTGATCGCCGGCCTGATGTCCACGTCGGTCCTTCCGACAGAGTTCGGCGGACGGTCGGCCATCGAGTACTGGACGGTCGGCACGGTCGCCGCCGTGCTGTTCCTGCTCTCGATCGCCGCCCACGAAGTCGCGCATTCGATCGTGGCTATCCACGACGGTGTGCCGGTGGAGCGCATCACGCTGTGGCTGCTCGGCGGGATGTCCGAGTTGCGCGGCGAGCCGGCCGATCCGCGTTCGGAGTTGCGGATCGCGCTCGCCGGCCCGCTGGCCAGTCTCGCGATCGGGATCAGCGCGGTGATCCTCGCCTTCGGCGTGCACGACCTCGTCGACCCGGTCGTCACCGCTTCTCTCGCCTGGCTGGGCACCGCCAACATGATTCTGGCCGTGTTCAATCTGCTGCCCGGCGCCCCACTCGACGGCGGACGGGTGCTGCATGCCGCGCTCTGGCGCAGGAGTGGGGACCGCCTGACCGCGGCGGCCGGCGCGGCCCGCAGCGGTCGGATCATCGGATTCGGTCTGATCGTGCTGGGCGCCGTACAGGTCGTGCTCGTCGGCAGCATCTCGGGGCTGTGGCTGATGCTGCTGGGCTGGTTCCTCCGCAACGCGGCTTCCGTCGAGTTGATGGGCGCGTCGATGCGTCACCGGATGGGAGAACTCACGGTCCACGACGTGATGAGCACCCCCGCCGTCGTCGTACACGCGGACCAGGACGTGACGACGTTCGTGTCCGACGTCCTGCCGACGTTGCACCACCGCACCTTCCCGGCGGTGGACCGGTGGAACCGACCGGTGGGCGTGTTGTCGCTACGCGACATCTCCCGCGCGTCGCCCGAGGAGCGGCGCGGGAAACTCGGGGCTCTCGCACGACGACTGCCGGACCCGGCTCGGGTACACCCCGGCGATCGTCTGGCCGACGTGACGGCGAAGGCGGTGCTGCGACCCGGCCGAGACCTCCTCGTCGTTGTGGACGGCGAGCAGGTCACCGGAGTCATCACTGCCACGGATCTGGTGCGGGTGTGCGAGCGGACGGCGCTGGGCCTGCCGGGGCGCCGACCTCCGACCGCGTCGAGCTGAACGATCCGGCCCGAGCGCGTCAGATGAGATGCCGGTGCGCCGCGAGGCGCCGGCGCATGTCCCGCAGGTAGTACGTGGCGGTGATCTGGCGGATCGGCCGCGGAACTCGCCGGTAGACGACGGGCAGGACCGCCATGAACCGGTCGAAGCGGCGCTGATCGCGTGGGCTCCACGGCAGCTCGAACTGGTCACGGATCCGGGACGGCAGCAATCCGATCGTGAAGAAGCGCTGCAGCGGCATCACCAGCCGCACCGGCAGCGGCGCCCTGCCACCGGAGAGCAGGCCCCGCACGTACGCTCGCACCTGATCGTCCACCTCCGCCGACGCGATCATCCGGTCCCAGTAGGCATCGAACTCGGCCCGGGTGGCAGGCCACATGTCGTCCCTGACCTGCAAAGCGGTGCCGTACACCGCGGACTGCCGGTACAGCCGCTCCGCGTCGGCATCCGAGGGGGCACCGAAGAACCGCGAGTACATGTCGGAGCCGTTGCGGTACAGCGTCGCCGCCACCCACAGCTGTAGCTCCGGATCGAACGCGTTGTAGCGTTCGGATCGCACCGGGACGTGTGCCCGGTTCACCAACCGGACCACAGCCTGCTTCTCCTCGGGCGTGCCGCGCGTGACGGCGTACACGTACGTCATCGTGGTGCGCAGTCGGTCCAGCGGTCGTTCGAGCGTCGTGCTGTGCTCGGCGACGCCGTGCCCCACGCCCGGCAGCGCCAGCTGGAGCAGGACGGTCGCCCCTGCCCCGATCAGCAGCATGGACTCCCCGACGAAGTCGGCCAGGTCGACCGTGCCGGCCGGCGGCTCCCCCGCCCGGATCCCGGTCTGTCGGCCAGCGGTCTCGGTGGCCATCGCATGGCCTCCCTTCCCAGTCGAGTTGCTCTCCACAGCAACCGGATTCGATCCCGCGGTCATGTCCAGATCCCCGCTCGCCCCAGGTGCGCGACCAGCCGCTCGGCCGCATCGTCGAACTGGATGCGGGTGTGGCGCACTACCGCGTCCCGATCGTGGACACGGATCGCCTCGATCAGACTCGTGTGGGATCGCACCGCCAGCTCACCCCATGCCGGATCCGCCGCGTACAGCCGGTAGGGCGTGTACCGCGCGGCGTTGAGCAGGAACCACGCCAGCTTCGGGCCGCCCGCGATGCGGCACAGCTCGCGGTGGAACTCGTACTCCGCGTCCGCGATCCGGTCCGGGTCCGCGAGTGTCACGGCGTCACGCAGCACGTCGTTGAGTTCCCCGAGCCGGGTCAGGTCCTCGGTCCCCGCGGACCTGGATGCACGCACCGCCAGCTCCACGGTGATCTGCCCCTGCAGCCAGAAGATGTCGTGCACGTCCTCCGGCGCCAGACGTGAGACGACGTAGCCACGGTTGGGCACCGACTCGACCATGCCCTCGCCGCGCAGGGTCAGCAGGGCCTCGCGCACCGGCGTGACGCTCACCCCGAGTTCGGCTGCGGTCTCGTCGAGTCGCACGAACTCGCCGGGCCGCAATCGCCCCGACATCACGGCGCCGCGCAGATGCGCCGCCACGTCGTCGGAGAGTTGTGTCCGACGCAGCGGCCGCGTCGGACGTACCGGTGCAACCACGATCGGCTCCTACAACCCGTACGTCTTGCCGATGATGTCGCGCTGGATCTCGTTGGTGCCACCGTAGATCGACGACACCAGCGTCTTGCGAACGTGACCCTCCATGTCGAACTCGGTGGCGTACCCGTAGCCGCCCATCATCTGCATGCCCTCGAGCGCCACCTTCTTCGCGGTCTCGGTGGCCTTGAGCTTCACCATCGACGCCTCGCGCGGGAACAGCTTCGTCGGGTTCGCGTCGATCAGTCGCGCCGTGCTGTACACCAGCAGCCGGGTGCACTCGATCTCGGTGGCGAGGTCCGCGATGCGGTGCCGCAGCGCCTGGAACGTCCCTACCGGTCGGCCGAACTGCTTTCGCTGCGTGATGAATTCGAGCGCGTCGTCGAACGCCCGCTGCGCCGTGCCGAGCATCATGGCGCCGAGGATCAGCCGTTCGATGTTGAGTCCGGTCATCAACTGCGTCCACCCGCGGCCCACCTCGCCGACCACGGCGTCGTCGGGCAGCAGGACATCGGTGAGGTACAGGTCGTTGACCTCCTTGCCGCCCATCGTCTCGATGCCGCTGATCTTCAGTCCCGGGGTGTCCGCCGGCAGGTGGAACATCGTGAGCCCCTCGTGCTTGGAGCCGCTGCGATCGGTGCGCGCCACCAGCAGGATGTTCTCGGCGAAGTGCGCGTTGGAGCACCACGTCTTCTGCCCGTTGATCAGCCAGCCGTCGGACACCTTCTCGGCCCGGCAGCTGAGGTTGCCGACGTCGGAACCGGCCTCGGGCTCGGACATCGAGATCGACTCGGACGCCCCACGGACGATGCCCCCGAGCACCGCCTCCTTCTGCGCGGGCGTCCCGAACTTCTCGTACGCGGCGCCGGTGATGAGGGTGGGCCCGATACCGCCGATCGGCGCCATGCCGCGGGCGGCCTGCTCGAGCAGGATGCACATGTCGACGGCGGTGCCGGCGGATCCGCCGTACTCCTCGGGGACCGTGACACCGAGCCACCCCAGCGCCGCCATCTTGAGGTAGAGGTCCTGGTTGTGGTTGTGCTCGCCGCGTCCGGTGAGGGCGTCACGCTGTTCACGGGTACCGCATTCCTTGCGACAGAACGCGGCCACTGCCTGCGCGAAATCCTGTTGCTCGGCGGTGAAGTCGATCGTCATTGATGTGCTCCTGCCTGCGAAGAATCGAGTGAACCGAGATCCGTGCGGTACGGGCCGGGCGAGGACGCCGCGCGTGGGGGTTGTCCACACCGGCCGCGCCGAATAGTGTGAGCGTCACCACAGTAAATCACATCAAATATATTTGATGCGATCCCTTGGAGGAAGCCCGACATGACCCGAGAACTGTCTTCGAGCGACGCGGCACCCGGTTTACCTGCTTCTCCATCCCCCACCGACGCACCCGCGATCGAGAGCCTCGATCCCCGCACCGGCCAGGTGCTCGCCGAATACCCCGTCGCGAACGCGGCCGACGTGCACGCGGCCGTCGAGCGAGCACACGGCGCGGCCCGCTGGTGGGAAGCACAGGGGTTCCGTGGACGCCGCGACTGGCTGCTCGAGTTCAAGAAGGCGATCGCCTCGGACGCCGACGGTCTCGCGAGGGTCGTGTCCGCAGAGACCGGCAAGCCGCACGACGACGCGCTCCTCGAGGTGATGCTCGCCGTCGAGCATCTCGACTGGGCCGCCCGCAACGCCAAGAAGGTCCTCAAGCCCCGTCGGGTGCCATCGGGACTGGTCAGCGCCAACCAGTCGGCCACCCTCGGCTACAAGCCGATGGGCGTCGTCGGCGTCATCGGCCCGTGGAACTACCCCGTGTACACGCCGATGGGTTCGATCTCGTACGCCCTCGCCGCCGGCAACGCGATCGTGTTCAAGCCCAGCGAGCTCACCCCCGGTGTCGGCAAGTGGCTCGAGGCCAAGTGGAACTCGCTCGCCCCGACCCAGCCCGTGCTGCAGGTGATCACGGGGCTGGGCGCCACCGGCGCGGACCTGTGCCGGGCCGGGGTCGACAAGATCGCGTTCACCGGGTCCGGCCCGACCGCCCGCAAGGTGATGGCGGTGTGCGCGGAGACGTTGACCCCCTTGGTGGCCGAGTGCGGCGGCAAGGACGCGATGCTGGTCGCCGAGGATGCCGATCTGGACAAGGCCGTCGAGTTCGCCGCCTTCGGCGCGTTCGGCAATGCCGGCCAGACGTGCGCGGGCGTCGAACGCATCTACGTCGCCGAGCCGGTGTACCGGCAGTTCCTCGACAAGTTCACCGCCGCGGTCGAGCGCGTCCGTCCGGGCAGCACGGACGGGGACACGTACGGCCCGATGACCCTGCCCCGCCAGGTCGACGTCGTACGCGGCCACATTGCCGACGCCCTCGACAAGGGCGCTCGCGCGGTGATCGGCGGAATCGACTCCGTGCACGAACGATTCGTCGATCCGGTGATCCTCACCGACGTCCCGGAATCCTCGTCGGCCGTGTGCGAGGAGACGTTCGGGCCCACCGTCGTGGTCAACAAGGTGCGCGACCTCGAGGAGGGCATCGAGCGCGCCAACGCCACGTCCTACGGCCTCGGTGCGTCGGTGTTCACCGGAAACCGTTCCCGCGGAAAGGACATCGCGGACCGCCTGCGCACCGGCATGGTGTCGGTGAACTCGGTCCTCGGGTTCGCGGGCATCCCGTCGCTGCCGTTCGGCGGCATCGGGGAGTCCGGGTTCGGCCGCATCCACGGCGCCGACGGTCTGCGCGAGTTCAGCCGACCCAAGGCCGTGACCGTCCAGAAGTTCTCGGCCCCACTGAACCTGCTGACCCTCGAGCGGTCCGCGCGGGACATGAAGATCTCCGCGTGGATGCTCAAGGCCCGGCACGGTCGGTGACCGGGATGAGCCTCACCAACTCTCGCCGCGCCGGCACCTTCCCTCCACCCGACCCCGACCAGCGGCCCGGTCCGGGCCGGATGGGGTGGGTCGAGGTGATCGAGCAACTCGATCCAGCGACCCGGCACCAGGACATCCTGCGGATCACGGCGGGCTACGAATTCCCGTGGGACTACCAACGTTCCCTCGAGTTCGCGCTGTTCCGGACGTACTGCGTTCCGACGATCTCCGAACTCCTCGCCCGCACGGGCGAATTCGAGAACCGGCCGCAGAAGCGTTACGACGACACCGCGCTCCTGATGGCCGAACTCATCGAGCACGGCTACGACTCGCCGAGGGGGCGGGAGTCGCTGCGGAACATCAACCGCATGCACGGCCGCTACACGATCTCGAACGACGACATGCTGTACGTGCTGTCGACGTTCGTGTACGACCCGATCGACTGGATCGACCGGTACGGCTGGCGTCGGCTGCATCCGCACGAGCGCCTGGCGTCGTTCCACTTCTACCGTCAGGTGGGAATCTGCATGGGAATCAAGGACATTCCCGACTCGTATCAGGATTTCCAGCGCTTCAAGATGGACTACGAGCGCGAGCACTTCGTCTACAGCGAGGACAACCACCGGATCGGTACGTACACGCTCGGCCTGTTCCAGTCGTGGTACCCGAAGGCCCTGGCCCGCCCCGTCGCGGCGGCCGTCTACGCGCTGATCGACCACCGCATGAGTACCGCGTTCGGATTCCCCAAGGGCTCACCCCGGGTGCGGGCAGCCGCCGAGGCGGGGCTGCGTTCCAGGTCGGCGGTGGTGCGCCTGCTCCCGAAGCGGCGGGCGTCGGCGTCGGCGCACGATCCGCGGAACCGCACCTACCCCGGGTATCCGGTGGGCTACTGCCCGCGGGACCTGGGGGTCGAGCAGGATCACTCACTGCGCGAGTCCTGAGCTTCCCCGCTCCCGAACGCCGCCTCCACCGCGTAGATGTCGCGGTGGAGGCGGGGTTCGGTGGCCACGAGCGCCACCCCGGCGGGCGGCCGGTCCACCGCCAGACGGGGCACCAGCGCCGCCGCGAGTCCGGCGGCGGCAAAGGCGAGGTGCGTCGAGATGTCGGACGCCTCGAAGTCGACCCGGGGCTCGAAACCCTGCCGCCGCAGCGTCCGCACGAGCCACGCGTGGAAGGCGGTCCCCGAGCCCCATGCCACCCACGGCATTGCCGACAGCGCCGACAACGGAACCACGGCGCTGCGCGCGAACGGATGATCCGCGGGGAGGGCGACATCGGCGGTGTCGCGGTGGATCAGTCGCGATTCCAGCTCCGTCGGGATCTCGACGGGCGCCGATTCCCAACTGTCGACGACACCGATGTCGATCCGGCCCCGGCTGACGGACTCGAGTGTGACCTCGGTTTCGGCCTCGGTGACCGTCACGTGGACGTGGTACCGGGACAGCAGGAACGTCACCGCGCCCGGAAGCACGAGCCGTGACGCGGTGACGAACGCCCCGAACCGGATCGGGCCGACGACCTCACTACGCATCGCCACGATCTCGGCCTCGATCCCGGAGGCGTGGGACAGCAACTGGTCGCCGCGACGGGCGAGGAGTTCACCGGCCGGCGTCAGCCGCACCCCGCGCCCCGTCGGCTCGAGCAGGACCGCACCGACCTCGCGTTCGAGTTTGGCAAGCTGCTGGGACACCCCGGAGGGCGTGACATGCAGGATCCGGCCGGCCGCGGCCACCGACCCCGCCTGCGCCACGGCGCACAGCGCTCGTACTCGATCGAGGTTCAACACGGTAGAAACACTACCGAATCGTAAGAAGAACTTCTTACTTGTCGTTTCCGCAGGTAGAACGCAGAATCTCAGAAGTGCGTACCGTTCGTTTCCCCACCGCCCGCCCGGCTGCCGGCCCCGCGTTCGGCGGGTTCCGCGACCCGCGGGCCGTTGCCGTCTGGGGAGCCCTCTACATCTCGCTGACGGCCGTCCTCATCCGCCTCGCGGACGTGGCCCCCGCGACGGCCGTGTTCTACCGATGCCTGCTCGCGCTGCCGCCACTCGCGTTCCTCGCGCTGCGCGAGCACCGGGCCGGACACGGATTGTCCCGCCGCGCCGTCGCCCGCTACGCCGTCGCCGGATCCCTGCTCGGTGTCGACTTCGCACTGTGGTCGCAGTCCATCCTGCTGATCGGAGCCGGTATCTCCACCGTCCTCGTGAACGTCCAGGTGGTCGTGGTCCCGCTGTTCTCGTTCCTGATCTTCCGGACGCGCATTCCGATGCGGTTCGTCGTGTCCGCCCCGGTGTTGTTCGCCGGCATCGCACTCGCCGCCGGACTGAGCGACGGCGCGTCCACGGGCCCGGACCTGGCGTGGGGAGCGTTCCTCGCGCTGCTGTCCGGCGTCGCGTACGCAGGCTACATCTTCATCGTCGGCCGATCCGGTTCCGCCGAGACCGCCGCCGCCCAGGTCCTCGTCTCGACGGCCGCGGCGGGCGTGGTCGGCTCGGCCGCCGGATCACTGTGGGGTCCGGTCGATCTCACCCCCGGGTGGAGTGCGTTCGGTTGGCTGCTCACCCTGGCACTGTCGGCGCAGTTCCTGGGCTGGATCATGCTCGGCCGGTCGCTGCCCCGACTGGCACCCGAGGTCGGCGCCACCCTCCTGCTGCTCCAACCGGTTCTCGCGATCGCCGCCGCGATGGTCGTGCTCGGGGAGCGCCCCACGCTCCCGCAGCTCGTCGGCTGCACCATGGTGATCGGGGCGGCCTGGTTCGTCTCGATTCGACCGGGCGTTTCGCGGAAAGCGGTCCCACTGAGCGAGATTCGGCACACGCAATAGTGACGGAGGCGACAATGGTGCCTCCAGCGCAACCCCTGGTTCCGCCGTTTCGGCGGGCAAGGCAGATCGGGCCCGGGACTCCTCTCAGGCCACAACAGCTAGGAGGCTCGACTCATGTATCCCGGCGTCTACGCAGCGACCTCACCCGACCGGCCGGCGGTCGTCATGGCCGCCACCGGCGAGACGGTGACGTATCGAGAGCTCGAGGACCGTTCGAACCGACTGGCGCAGCAGTGGTTTGCGCTCGGACTCCGCAAAGGAGACCACGTCGCGATCCTCGCCGAGAACCACCCGCGATACTTCGAGGTGTACTGGGCGGCAGTCCGATCCGGGCTCTACATCACGGCCGTGAACCGGCATCTCACAGCGGACGAGGCCGCCTACATCGCCAACGACTGCCGGGCGAAGGTGCTGGTGACGACGACACGCATGACCGACCTCGCGGTCGCGGTCCTCCCTGAACTGACCGACACGCCGCACCGGTTCATGATGGACGGCACCGTCGACGGGTTCGAGGCGTACGAGGCCGCGATGGCGCGGTTCGATCCGGCCCCGCTCGCGGAGCAGCCCCGCGGCGACATGATGCTCTATTCGTCGGGAACAACCGGTCGCCCCAAGGGCATTCGACGGCCGTTGACGGGTATGGACATCGACGACCCGCGCGGCATGGGCGCCGGCCACTTCGCGAGCAGCCTGCTCGGGATGGGCGAGACCTCCACCTACCTGGTGCCGGCACCGATGTACCACTCGGCGGCGCTGCAGTGGTCGGTCGGCGCGCAGGCGCTGGGTGCGACGGTGGTCCTCATGGAGCGCTTCGACGCCAGGGACTTCCTCGCCGCGATCGAGCAGTACTCCGTCACGCACACGCAGGTGGTGCCGACGATGTTCGTCCGACTCCTGAAACTGCCCGCCGCGGAACGGGAGAGCTTCGACCTGTCGACGCTGCAGAACGTCCTGCACGCGGCCGCCCCGTGCCCTCCCGCGGTGAAGCATCAGATGATCGACTGGGTGGGGCCGATCGTGTGCGAGTTGTACTCGGGCACCGAGGGAATGGGCATCACGTTCATCACCGCACAGGAATGGCTCGACCGCCCCGGTTCGGTGGGCCGCGCGGTGCTCGGCGTCCCGCACATCTGCGACGAGGCCGGCAGCCCGCTCCCGGCCGGCGAGATCGGCACCGTCTACTTCGAGCGCGACGTCGTGCCGTTCGAGTACCACAACGACACCGACAAGACGGCCGACTCCCGGCATCCCGACCACGCGCGGTGGTCCACCGTCGGCGACGTCGGCTACCTCGACGCGGACGGCTACCTGTTCCTCACCGACCGCAAGTCGTTCATGATCATCTCCGGGGGCGTGAACATCTGTCCCGCCGAGATCGAGTCGTGCCTCTCGGCCCACCCCGAGGTGTCCGACGTCGCGGTCTTCGGGCTTCCCGACCCCGAGATGGGCGAATACGTCCACGCGGTGGTCGAACTCGATCCGGGGGTTCCCGCCGACGACGTGACCGCCGAGCGGCTGCGCGAGTACGTCCGAACCCACCTGGCGGGCTACAAGGTTCCGAAGACCATCGAGTTCTGCGAGCGGTTGCCGCGCCTGGCGACCGGCAAGGTCAAGAAGCACGAGTTGCGCGATCTGGCGCTGCGCGCCCTCGCCTAGAAACGCCGAACGGGCGGTTACTGCGCTCGGCTCTCGGCCGATGTCGCAGTAACCGCCCGTTGTCGATGAGCTAAGCGGCAGCCTTGACTGGTTCGTCGTCGGTGAGGCGGGTGTCCGGGGCTTCGATCGGCCCGATCTCCTGCGCGTAGTGGAAGTGCGGGCGCCGGTGGCCGAGGAACGATCCGAACCACGACATCACCGCGACGTAGCGGTTGCGGAAGCCCACCAGGTACACCATGTGCACCGCGAGCCACAGCACCCACGCGACGAAGCCGGTGAGCTCGATGCTCTTGACCTTCGTCACGGCGCGGAAGCGGTTGATGATCGCCATCGAGCCCTTGTCGCGGAACTTGAAGGGCGTGCCGCGCTTGGTCTTACCGAGGATCGTCGCGGCCACGTGCCGGCCACCCTGCATCGCGACAGGCGACTGCCCGGGCAGGTTGTTCAGCGACGTCATGTCGCCGACGGCGAAGATGTCGGCGCGGCCACCGACGGTGAGGTCGGGGTTGACCAGCAGGCGTCCGGCGCGGTCGGTCTCGCAACCGGTGCGCTCGGCGAGCGCGGCCGCGAAGTCGTTGGCCTGCACGCCCGCCGACCAGATGATGGTCTCGGCGGTGCGACGCTCACCGGTGTCGCTGCCGTGCGCCTTGAAGGTCGCGCCGTGCTCGTCGATATCGGTGACGAGGGTGCCCAGGACCACCTCGACACCCGACTTCTCGAGCGACTCCTTGGTGTACTCGCTGAGCTTGCCGCCGTACGCGGGCATCGCGACCCCGGCGCCCTCGACGAGGGTGACGGTGACGTCGTCGGCGGTGACGCCGCGGATCGACTGCTCGAAGTAGCGACCCGCGAGCTCCTTGATCTGCCCGGCCAGCTCGACGCCGGTCGCACCGGCACCGATGACGATGAAGCTGAGCAGGTTCTTGCGGCGCTCGAGGTCGGTGGTGGTGTGAGCCTCCTCGAAGCAGCGCACGATCTGGGCGCGCAGCCGCTCGGCGTCGTCGACGGTCTTGAGCGCGTAGGTGACCTTCGCGAACTCGTCGCGGCCGAAGTACGACTGCCGTGCGCCGGTGGCGGCGATCAGCGAGCTGTAGCCGAGGGTGTGCCGCTGACCGGCAGCCTCGTAGACCAGCTCCTGCTCCTCCGGGTGCACGTCGACGACGCGGCCGAGCCGGACGTCGGCGTTGGGGTACTTGGCGAGGATCGCGCGCACCGACGGGGCGATCTCACCGGCGGCCAGGACACCGGTCGCCACCTGGTACAGCAGCGGCTGGAAGAGATGCTCGGTGGTCTCCGAGATCAGAACGAAGGGCTTGCCGGCCTTGGCCAGCTTCTTCGCCGCAGCGAGGGCACCGAATCCGGAACCAACGATCACTACTTCGGTCCGGTCGACTGCTACTTCGCTCACGGGTACCTCCTCGTCGAGATGTATGAGGAACACCGTAGGAGCGCTAACGACGTTTGCGCCAGTAATCAGGGATATTCGGAAAACAGTTATCTCGATTACTCATAAGTAGTATGTCGTCATGGACTTCCGACAGCTGCGCTACTTCCTCGCCGTGAGCGAGGAGCTGAGCTTCAGCCGAGCGGCCGAGCGCTGCTTCATTTCGCAGTCTGCCATCAGCCACCAGATCACCAAGCTCGAGCAGGAACTCGGCGCGCCGCTGTTCGAACGATCGACCCGGGTCGTGCGCCTCAGCCCGGCCGGAACCCGGCTCGTACCGATCGCGCAGGAGGTGCTCAGCCTCGAGACCAAGGCCTTCGCCGTCGCGAAGGGACCGCGCGACCGGATCCGGATCACCGCGAGCATGAGCTTCGCGCCGCAGAGCCTCGACGCCATCGCCCGCGTGCGCGAGCGGCACCCGGACCTGGACATCGAGTTCGTGATCAAGAACTTCACCGACCGCATCGACGCGGTGTCCGCCGGGGACGCCGACATCGCCCTGATCCGCGGGGAGGTGGACCGACCGGGCCTGGAGACGGTGGAACTGGGCGTCGAGGACCTGATGATCGCGACGTCGAGCCGGCATCCGGTGTCGGCGTTCTCCACCGTCGAACTGGGCGAGCTCGCCCCCTACCCGCTACTGCTGCCACCGCGGTCCAGTCAGGTCCTGATCCACACGGTCGTCGAGAACGCCTTCGTCGACGTCGGACGCCGGGTGCAACTCGGGCCACCGATCGCGCGCGACCACACCGCGATCCTCGACGTCATCACCAACCCCCGGGCCTGGACGGTCCTCTACGCGAGCACCGTCGGCGAGGCACCCCGCACCGGACTGGCCCTCATGCGGGAGGCTCGCAACCGGCTGCGCGTGCCCGTGAGCGGGATCGTCCGCACCGGCGCGGCCGCCTCCCCCGGCCTGTCCGACCTGGTCGAGTCGCTCCGCCGGACGGTGACCGCGCAGAGCAGTGTGCCCCCGAATCCGGGACACGGACTCGGGGGCACACCGCAGGCTCGGTAGCCGCTACAGCGTCCGGCGCCCCGACAGCGCGCGACCGAGCGTGAGCTCGTCGGCGAACTCGAGATCGCCACCCATCGGCAGCCCCGACGCCAGCCGGGACACCGTCAGGCCGGGGAAATCCCGCAGCATCCGCACCAGGTACGTCGCCGTCGCCTCCCCCTCGGTGTTCGGGTCGGTCGCGATGATCACCTCGGCGACGTCGACGCCGTCCTCCTGATTGCCGATGCGGGCCAACAACTCCCGGATCCGCAGCTGGTCCGGCCCGATGCCGCTGAGCGGATCGAGCGCGCCACCGAGAACGTGGTAGCGCCCCCGGAACTCACGGGTGCGCTCGATCGCCTGCACGTCCTTCGGTTCCTCGACGACGCACACCATCGTCCGGTCCCGACGCGGGTCGGAGCAGATGCGACACTTCTCCTCCTCGGAGACGGTGCCGCACACGATGCAGAACTGGACGCCGTCGCGCACCCGCTGCAGGACGGCCTGCAACCGGTCGATCTCCGGCGGCTCGACCGTCAACAGGTGGAACGCGATGCGCTGGGCGCTCTTGGGCCCGATACCGGGCAGCTTGCCCAGCTCGTCGATCAAGTCCTGGACGGGACCCTCGTACAACGCGCGGTCCTAGAAACCGGGCAGTCCGGGCAGACCGCCCCCACCGAAGCCGCCAGCCAGCGGGCCGAGCTTGCTCGCCGCGAACTCCTGCGCCTTGTTCGACGCGTCGGCGATCGCACCGATGACGAGATCCTGCAGGGTCTCGACGTCGTCCGGATCCACCACCTTGGGATCGATCGTGAGGCCGACGACCTCACCGGTGCCCTTGACCGTCGCGGTCACCAGGCCTCCACCGGCCTGACCGGTCACCTCGGCCTGCGCCATTTCCGCCTGCGCGGCCATCAACTGCTGCTGCATCTGCTGCGCCTGCGCGAGCAGCTGCTGCATGTCGGGCTGTCCACCTGGTTGCACCTGAATGGTCCTTTCTGAAGTCGCGTTGCCAGCGTAGTCCGTCGCGGGCCTTACCCCAGCTCGCGAACCAGATTCGACAGCGTCTTCTCCTGGATCTTGCGCAGCCCGAGGGGCGCGAAGGTGCGCTCGAAGAAGCCGCCGATGCCGCCCGCGCCCTTCCACTCCGTCGTCGTGGTGACCGTGGAGCCGGTCCCGGAGGGGGCCACCTCCCACGTCGTGACGAGTGATGAGTTCGCATCACGCTCGGTGATGGTGTGGCCGGCAACGGTGACCGACGCCTTGATGTCACGCGAGCGCTTCTCGGTGGCCTGCAGCGTCCACTGGGCAACCGTGCCCGCGCCCTGGCCGCCCTCGAGCACCCGATAGTCGAGATACTGCTGCGGCAGGATCCGCGGTCGGACGGTCTCGTAGTCCGACAGGGCGGCGAGCACATGCTCGGGGGCCGCGGTGGTGGTGATCGAACTGCTGGCGCTGACCTGTGCCACTAACTGTCTCCTTGCTCTGGGTGTACCCCTCCATCCTGCACGTTCGCCCGCGATGGCGACGATCGTGCGGGCACCTCACGCCGCGGCCGCCAAGTCGTTAGCATGGCTACAGAATGGCGACGCACCGGGATATCCGTGGCCCGCCGATCCGACTAGCGATAGCGTCAGGGTGTGGCCGACTCTACGAGTGGTATCCGCGAAACTGGACTCGCCGCGCATCGCGCAGGAGTCGATCGTCTGCTGACCAGCTACCGGGCAATTCCCCCGGACGCGAACGTGCGACTGGCGAAGAAGACGTCGAACCTGTTCCGAGCACGGGCGAAGAGCACCGCCCCCGGACTGGACGTCTCGGGCCTCGACGGCGTCATCTCGGTGAACCGGGAGGCGCGCACCGCCGACGTCGCCGGCATGTGCACGTACGAGCACCTCGTGGCCGCCACCCTGCCGTACGGGCTGGCGCCGCCGGTGGTTCCGCAGCTCAAGACCATCACCCTCGGCGGCGCGGTGACCGGGCTCGGCATCGAATCGACGTCGTTCCGCAACGGCCTGCCGCACGAGTCGGTGCTCGAGATCGACGTCCTCACCGGGAGCGGCGACATCATCACCGCCACCCCGGACGGGGAGCACTCCGATCTGTTCTGGTCGTTCCCGAACTCGTACGGGACCCTCGGCTATTCCACGCGGATCCGGATCGAGCTCGAGGCGGTGAAACCCTATGTCGCGCTGCGCCACCTGCGCTTCACCGACCTGAAGCAGCTCGAGGAGACGATGGACCGGATCGTCGAGGAGCGCAGATGGGACGGGATCGCGGTCGACTACCTCGACGGCGTCGTGTTCACCGCGACGGAGGCCTACCTGACGCTCGGGGTGCAGACCGACGAGCCGGGCCCGGTGAGTGACTACACCGACATGGACATCTACTACCGGTCCATCCAGCACGAATCGGTCAACCACCCGAAGACGGACCGCCTGACCATCCACGACTACCTGTGGCGCTGGGACACCGACTGGTTCTGGTGCTCGCGCGCGTTCGGCACCCAGAACCCCAAGATCCGCCGCTTCTGGCCGAAGCGCTACCGCCGCAGCAGCTTCTACTGGAAGCTCATCGGGCTGGACCAGAAGTACGACATCGCCGACCGCCTCGAGGCCCGCAAGGGGCTGCCGCCGCGTGAGCGCGTCGTACAGGACATCGAGGTACCGATCGAGAACACGGCGGACTTCCTGCACTGGTTCCTCGACGAGATCCCGATCGAGCCGCTGTGGCTGTGCCCGTTGCGCCTTCGCGATCCCGCGCATCCCGCGGCGGACACCACGCGGCCGTGGCCCCTGTACCCGCTCGAGCCCGGACGCACCTACGTCAACGTCGGATTCTGGTCGTCCGTGCCGATCGAGGCCGGCGCACCCGAGGGCGCGGCGAACCGGCTGATCGAGAAGAAGGTCAGCGACCTCGACGGTCACAAGTCCCTGTACTCCGACTCGTTCTACGGCGAGGACGAGTTCGCGCTGCTCTACGGCGGCGAGCACTACACCCAGATCAAGAAGCGGTACGACCCCGATTCACGTCTCCTGGACCTCTATTCGAAGGCGGTGCAACGAAAGTGACGACTCTCAGAACGAACCCCGACACGGCGCAGAAACTCAGCATCGCGGAGATTCTCGAAACCGTCTCCGACGGCCGGATCCCGCTGCGATTCACCGCGTACGACGGCAGCGCGACCGGGCCGGAGGACGCACAGTACGGCCTCCACCTGAAGTCGACACGCGGCACCACCTACCTGGCCACCGCCCCCGGCGACCTCGGCATGGCCCGCGCGTACGTCTCCGGCGATCTCGAGGCCGTCGGCGTCCATCCCGGCGATCCGTACGCGATCCTGAAGGCGATGACCGACCTGCACTTCCACCGCCCGTCGGCGAAGGAACTCGCAACGATCACCCGGTCCATCGGCTGGGACAAGTTGCGTCCCATCGCTCCCCCGCCGCAGGAGCACCTGCCGCGGTGGCGCCGATTCGCGGAGGGCCTGCGGCACTCCAAGACCCGCGACGCCGAGGTGATCCACCACCACTACGACGTCTCGAACACTTTCTACGAGCACGTGCTGGGCCCCTCGATGACGTACACGTGCGCCGCGTACGAGTCCGAGGACCAGAGCCTCGAGGACGCGCAGGAGAACAAGTACCGACTGGTCTTCGAGAAGCTGGGCCTGAAGGAAGGCGACCGGCTGCTCGACATCGGTTGCGGCTGGGGTGGAATGGTCCGCTACGCCGCCCGGCGCGGCGTCAAGGTCATCGGTGCGACGCTCTCGCGGGAGCAGGCCGAGTGGGCGCAGAAGGCGATCGCCGAGGAGGGCCTGTCCGAGCTGGCCGAGGTGCGGTTCTCGGACTACCGGGACGTCCACGAGACCGGGTTCGACGCCATCTCGTCGATCGGCCTCACCGAGCACATCGGCGTCCACAACTACCCGGCGTACTTCGGCTTCATGAAGGAGAAGCTGCGCGAGGGCGGACGGCTGCTCAACCACTGCATCACCCGGCCCGACAACCGCAGCGGCGCCAAGGCCGGCTACTTCATCGACCGGTACATCTTCCCGGACGGCGAGCTCACCGGCTCGGGCCGGATAATCAGCGAGATCCAGAACGTCGGCCTCGAGGTCCGGCACGAGGAGAACCTGCGCGAGCACTACGCGCTGACCCTCGCCGGCTGGTGCCGGAACCTGGTCGAGAACTGGGACGCGTGCGTCGCCGAGGTCGGCGAGGGCACCGCGAAGGTGTGGGGCCTGTACATGGCCGGTTCGCGGCTGGGATTCGAACGCAACGTCGTTCAGCTGCACCAGGTGCTGGCCGTCAAGCTCGGACCCGACGGCGAGGCGAACGTGCCGCTGCGCCCGTGGTGGAAGGGCTGATCGCCGCCACACCGATGTCGCCGATGCCCGTCGTCCGAGTACGGACGGCGGGCATCGTCACGTCGTGCGGGAGGCCGCGTTCACCTGGCGTGCCGCCCGCTCGATCGCCGCGGCCGCTCGTTGCACGGCCTCGGCCATCCGGCGGTCGTTCGTGATGCGGTCGAGCGGACCGCAGATCGAGATCGCGGCGGGCTTGGGGATCCCCCGCGATATCGGCGCCCCGATGCACCCGAGCTCCGGGACGGCGGTGCCCCGGTCGTAGGTGACCCCCTCGGCGAGGGCGCGATCCAGTTCGGCCTCCAGGGCCTTCCGCCCGCCCACGACACCGGCCTCCAGGTGCGCGAACGCCGGCTGGTCGAATACCTCGCGCGGAAGGGTCATGAGCAGCGCCTTCCCGACCGCCGAGCGGTGCACCGGATAGCGGGCGCCGATCCGGGACGGGACGTTGGCACCGAACGTGCCCGACAGCTTGTCCCAGTAGATGCTGTCGGCACCGTCGAGGAACGCGAGGTGGACGACGGCACCGGTGGACCGGTGCAGATCCTGGAGGATCGGCAACGAGGTCCGATGGAACCAGTGATTGCGCACTGCCCGCGATCCCAGTTCGAACAGGCGAACCCCCAGCTCGTACCGCGATCCGTCACGGTTGAGCCAGCGCATCGACACCATCTTCTCGAGCAGACGATGCGCCGACGAGCTGGGAATTCCGGTGAGCCGCGTCGTCTGACTCAGGGTCAGATACCCGTTGTCGTCGAGCGCCTCGAGCACCAGCTCGATCCGATCGAGCATCGACGTGGCGGGGGCCTGTTCACGGTCATCCGACACGGCCGAGTCCTCTCCGCTAGGGCAGGTCAGACAGGTCAGACACCGATCCTTCTGACATCGAGATGTACAGCCCCGAAATATAGTTCCCCCGCACGCCCCGCAGGCACGAGTTCCCACCGACAGAGACGAAGGTGCCCTCCGTCCGGTGACGGACGGAGGGCACCTTCGAGATTCTGCCGAAAATTCGCCGCTCAGGCCTCGAGCGACGCCGGCGGGGTGAAGCGCTCGCCGTACTTGGCGGCGAGTTCCTCGGCGCGCTTGACGAAGCCGGCCTTGCCGCCCTCGTAGCCGGCGACGAACTGGCTCACGCCACCGGTCCATGCCGGGTAGCCGATGCCCATGATCGAGCCGATGTTGGCGTCGGCGGTGGACGTGATGACGCCCTCGTCGAAGCACTTCTGCGTCTCGATGGCCTCGATGAACAGCATGCGGTCGATCAGGTCCTGGATCGGCGGCGTGACCGAACCGGAGTTGAAGTGCTCACGCAGGCCCTGCCACAGGCCGGAACGCTTGCCGTCCTCGTAGTTGTAGAAGCCCGCGCCGCCGAGACGGCCCTTACGGTCGTTGCCCTCGACCAGGTAGTTGATGACGTCGCCGGCCGGGTCGGCGGGCAGTGCCTTGCCCTCGGCCAGCGCGGCGGCCTTCGACTCGGCGCGAATCTTCTGCATCAGCGTCAGATTCAGCTCGTCCGACAGCTGCAGCGGTGCCGCCGGGTAGCCGGCCTGCATGCCCGCCTGCTCGATGGTGGCCGGCTCGATGCCCTCGGCGACCATGCCGATGGCCTCGTTGACGAAGGTGCCGATCACGCGCGAGGTGAAGAACCCGCGCGAATCGTTGACGACGATCGGGGTCTTGCGGATCGCCTGCACGAAGTCGAACACCCGCGCCAGCGACTCGTCGGACGTCTTCTCGCCGCGGATGATCTCCACCAGCGGCATCTTGTCGACGGGCGAGAAGAAGTGGATGCCGATGAAGTCCTCGGCCCGCTTGACGCCGGTCGCGAGATCGGTGATCGGCAGCGTCGAGGTGTTGGAGCCGAGGAGCGCGTCGGGCTCGACGATGTCCTCGATCTCCTGGAACACCTTCTTCTTCAGGTCGGGCGACTCGAAGACGGCCTCGACGACGAAGTCGACACCCGCGAAGTCGGCTGGATCCGCGGTGGGCGTGATCAGCGCCAGCAGGGCCTTGGACTTCTCCTCGGTGGTCTTGCCGCGGGAGAGCGCCTTGGCCTCGATCTTCTCGGAGTACGCCTTGCCCTTCTCGGCGGCCTCGATCGTGACGTCCTTGAGCACCACCGGGATTCCGGCCTTGGCGCACACGTACGCGATGCCGGCGCCCATCATGCCGGCGCCGAGGACGCCGACCTTCTTGATCTCACGCTTGGGGATGTCCTTGGGACGCGAGGCACCCGAACCGATCGCCTGCATGTCGAAGAAGAACGCCTGGATCATGTTCTTCGCGACACGGCCGGTGACCAGCGAGGTGAAGTAGCGGGACTCGATGAGCAGCGCGTTGTCGACGTCGACCTGGCTGCCTTCGACCGCGGCGGCGAGGATCGCGCGCGGCGCCGGCATCGGCGCACCCTTGAGGGTCTTGCGCAGGTTCGCCGGGATGGCCGGCAGGTTCGCCGCGAACGCCGGGGTGGCGGGGGTGCCGCCGGGGATCTTGTAGCCCTTGACATCCCACGGCTGGACGCCGCCCTCGGGGTTGGCCTTGATCCACGCCTTCGCGGCGGGGACCAATTCGTCGACGGAGGAGACCACCTCGTCGACCAGGCCGACCTCCTTGGCCTGCTGCGGCCCGCGCTGCTGGCCCTGCAGCAGCATCTGGGTCAGCGCGGTCATCAGGCCGAACATCCGGACGGTGCGGACGATGCCGCCGCCGCCGGGCAGCAGGCCGAGGGTGACCTCGGGCAGGCCGATCTTGACGCCCTTGACGTCCGCCGCGATGCGGTGGTGCGTGGCGAGTGCGATCTCCAGGCCGCCGCCGAGCGCCGCACCGTTGATGCAGGTGACGACCGGCTTGCCGAGGGTCTCGAGGCGACGCAGGTCGGCCTTGAGGGTGAGGCTGTGGTTGAAGATCTGCTCGGCGTCCTCGGGGCCGACCTTCATCATGTTCTTCAGGTCGCCGCCCGCGAAGAAGGTCTTCTTGCCGGAGGTGAGGACGACGCCGGTGATCGAGTCCTTCTCCGCGTACAGCCGGTCGACGGTCTCCTGCATCGACGAGATGTAGCGGTCGTTCATGGTGTTCGCGCCCTGGTTGGGGTCGTCGATGGTGAGCACGACGATGCCGTCGGCGTCCTGCTCCCAGTTGATGATGTTCTGATCGCTCACTGTTTCGTATCTCCTGCTTGGTCCGTGAGCGTCAGACGCGCTCGATGATGGTGGCCACGCCCATGCCGCCGCCGATGCACAGCGTGACGAGGGCGCGCTTGGCGCCGCGGCGCTCGAGCTCGTCGACCATGGTTCCGGTGATCATGGCGCCGGTCGCGCCGAGCGGGTGACCCATCGCGATGGCGCCACCGTTGACGTTGAGCTTCTCGTCCGGGATGTTCAGGTCCTTCTGGAACTTCAGGGCGACGGCGGCGAACGCCTCGTTGATCTCGAACAGGTCGATGTCGTCGACCGTCAGACCGGCCTGCGCGAGCACCTTGTGCGCGGCCGGCGTCGGGCCGGTGAGCATGATCGTCGAGTCGGCGCCGGAGGTGGCGGTCGCGACGACGCGGGCACGCGGTGTCAGGCCCATGGCCTGCCCTGCGCTTTCACTGCCCACGAGCACCAGCGCGGCGCCGTCGACGATGCCGGAGCTGTTGCCGCCGTGGTGGACGTGGTTGATCTTCTCGACCCAGTGGTACTTCTGCAGCGCGACGGCGTCGAAGCCGCCCAACTCACCGAGACCCGCGAACGACGGCGCCAGCTTGCCGAGCGCCTCGGCCGTGGTGCCCGGACGCATGTGCTCGTCGTTGTCGAGGACCGTGATGCCGTTGATGTCCTTGACCGGGACGACGGACTTGGCGAAGTAACCGCCCGCCCACGCCTTGGCGGCCAGGTCCTGCGAGCGCGCCGCGTAGGCGTCCACGTCCTCGCGGGTGAAGCCCTCCATGGTGGCGATCAGGTCGGCGCCGATGCCCTGCGGCACCAGGTAGGTGTCGAAGTTGGTGGCGGGGTCCTGCATCCAGGCGCCGCCGTCGGAGCCCATCTTCACCCGGGACATCGACTCGACGCCGCCTGCGATGACCAGCTCGTCCCAGCCGGAGCGCACCTTCTGCGCGGCCATGTTCACGGCCTCGAGGCCGGAGGCGCAGAAGCGGTTGATCTGCACGCCGCCGACCGTCTCGGGCATCCCGGCCACGGTCACGGCAGTGCGGGCGATGTCGGCGCCCTGGTCGCCGAGCGGGGAGACGACACCGAGGATCACATCGGAGATGCGGTTCTCGTCGAGGTCCGGGAAGCGGGTGCGCAGTTCCTGGATCAGGCCGGTGACCAGCGAGATCGGCTTGACCGAATGCAGCGAACCGGTGTTCTTGCCCCGGCCGCGCGGGGTTCGGATGGCTTCATAGATGAATGCCTCTGTGGTCACTGTGAGGTGTTCCTTCCTGTTCACGTCTGCGTGCCGCCGCAGCGACCTGCCCATTCGAGGCACAGACCTCGGCTCGCTTCACCTTAGAACGTGTTCCATTTTGCGGGAAGGACCGAAGCGATCCCGGTCTGTGACCGAGGCGATCACCGGACCCTCCCGCGGGCGTCGCCATCAAGCATTCGATCGATTCGGCCGTTAGCCTTCTGGGGAGTCGGGCAGTGCGGAGGGATCGAAGTCGATGAGTGCAGTGGGGGGCGGATCGCGGTCCGGGCTGACACGACGGGGCTTCCTGGGCGCGGCCGCGCTCGGTGCGGCCGGCGCGGCGAGCGTGACGGCGGTGGCGGCGGTGGCGGCCCCCGGGGTGGCCGCGGCGCGATCCACCGTCCGCCGCAGTGCCCCCGCGCAGGGTCTTCCCGCACCCGGATCCATCACGGCGACGGATCCCGCGCTGCTCAGCGCGGTGGAGGCCGCCAGCCTCCTGCAGTCCGGCACGCTGCATCCCCGAGAGTTGCTCGACGCCTGCCTGAACCGCAGCGCCGCCTTCGACGGCGCGACCGGCGGCTGGGTGCGGATCTATCCCGAGATGGCGTACGAGGCAGCCGATGCTGCGGCGCAGCGACTGTCGGGCAAGGGCCGCGCCGCCGTCGGCGACGCCCCGCTGGTGTGCGGGTTGCCGCTGGCTCTCAAGGACCTGTTCGCGGTCGCGGGCCTGCCGCTGACGGCGTCGAGCAAGGTTCTCGAGGGCAACATCGCCGCCGGTGACTCGACGGCGTGGACGCGCCTGCGCGACGCGGGCATGGTGTTGATGGGTCACGCGCACACCGACGAGTTCGCGATCGGCGTCGCCACCGAACAGGTGGGCAACCCGTGGAACACCGAGTACTCACCGGGCGGATCGTCGGGCGGCAGCGCGGCCGTCCTCGCGGCGCGTTTCGTCCCGCTCGCAACCGGCACCGACACGGGCGGTTCGCTCCGTCTGCCGGCGAGCGCGTGCGGGATCACGTCGATCAAACCGACGTTCGGCCGGTGCAGCACCCGCGGCGTCATTCCGTTGACGTGGACCCGCGACCACGCCGGACCGATGGGCCGCAGCGTCGCCGACGCCGCACTACTCCTCGGCTTCATGGCGGGCGCGGATCCCGACGATCCGACGACGACGGTCGGCCCCGACGTCCCGGCCGGCGGCTACCCGATCGCCGCGAAGGGCGGCCCGACACCGCTGTCGGGCAAGCGGTTCGGTGTGGCCCGACGCAGTGTCGATGCGCTGCCCGCACCACTCGGCACACTGTTCGCGGAGTACCTCGATCTCATCGGACGCCTCGGCGGCAGCTTCGTCGACGTCGCGCTGCCGATCGCCGGCCCGGACCTGTTGACCGGCGACTCCGCCGAGATGGGCAGCTACCACAAACAGTTCGCCGACAAGCTGGGCTCCTACCGCCTCGACAACAACGTGACCGTCGCCGGCGCCCTGGCGGCACTGGCGGTTCCGTCGATCGACTACATGACCGCTGCCCGCAACCGACTGGTGTACCAGCACGAGTACAACCGGATGTTCGCCGACAACGACCTCGACGCCGTCCTGGTGCCGGGCTCGAAGGTGGACGGGTCCAAGCGACTCGAGATCGCGGGCGTCTCGGTGTTCGGCGGTACGACCGGGGACGTGCGGTGGGCCAACCTCACCGGCGCCCCCGTGATCTGCACGCCGGCCGGACGTTCCGCGGCCACCGGGCTGCCCTTCGGGGTCCAGATCGGCGGGCGCCCGTGGGACGAGACCGCGCTGATCGAGATCGCACTGGAACTACAGGCGGCGCGCCCCGATTGGACCGAGGCGCCCCCGGTGGCGCCGGCGCCGCGGCAGATCCCGCAGGTCCGGGTCACCACCCCCGGTCCGGGCCCCGATCCGACCAACACGGCGAACATCGGTTTCGGATTCCACTTCCTGCCGACGACGTCGACGGTCGCCATCTGATCGTCACCGCCCGGGACTCGACCTGCTCAGTGATCCATGACGATCCGACCGCCCTCGCCGGTCGGCGCCCCCGGCAGGGTCTCATCGGCCGCCCACTCCCGTCGCGTGTACGCCTGCACCCGGGTGAACAGGCCGGTCGGGCAGGTACCCGAGGACCTGTCGCACCCGCCGGCGGCGTACACGATCCCGAGGACCGCGACCGTGCCGTCGGCCCGCGGTACCCACACGGGGTTTCCGGAATCGTTCGGGGCGACGGCGGGGGCCGCGTCGAGGCCGGCGAAACTGCAGGTGTCGCTCGTAGTGGGGCACGGTGCCGTCAGGCGTCCGCACCGGACGTTGCCGGCCGCCGCGGTGTATTCCGACGCGAACCACTCGGCGCCGGACTGGCACACGACGGCCCCCGGCTCGAGGTCGTCGGCGACAGCGGCGATTCTCGCCGTGCGCGGCAGCGTCACTCGATCGGTCCCGGACCCTGTCGGCACCACCACGACGTCGTCCGGCGTCGCGCCGCGGGCCGCCGACAACGTCAGCACCGGCGAGACGGGCTCCGGACCGGTGTCCACCATGGACATGTCGAGACCGGATCCACCCGTGACCGAGCCGAAGTCGGCATCCCAGCGGCGGGTGCTGTGGCTGACAACCGCCTGCGTGGGCCCCGACCACCCGAGCTCGAGGTGCGCACCCACCTTGCCGCCGACATGACCGGCAGACAGCAGGTAGTACCTGCCGTCCCGTTCCAGCGCTATCGAGTACTTGCCCCACTGCGCATGCGCCGAACCGGGATACGTGTTGTACGTGACGAACGGTCCCGCGGTCCGAGCGGGGTCCGGCGTCCGGATCGGTGGCTCGGCCGGCACCACGGAAGGTGCCGCATACGCGGCGGTCGGCGGGTCGTCGTGTCCGCCGCCGTCGAGCCGGTCTGCGTCACGTGTGTCCCACACCGTCACGACGGCGAGTACCGACGCGACAACGAACGCAATCGCCGCTCCCGACAGAAGGATTCGACGACGCACGACGGAAGTGTCAGGCCAGATCGGGCAGCTCGTTCGGCCGCACCCGCGATGCACGGACGAGGAGCAGCCCCATCACCAGCACGAACATCACCAGGACCAGGGCGCCGGCAACCGGCGCGCCCGTGAAGGCCAGCGTTCCCCCACCGGCCACGGCCGCCGAGCCCGCACCGGCACTAGGCCCCGCACCCAGTGTGTACATCCGAATCCTCTTCTTCTCGTGTCGTTCTCGACTCCGATACTCCGCTACCCCGCTCGATGATGCCTCGCGCAGCACCGCCGCCAGCGCCGGGCGGTCCCGATGTGCGGGTTCGGTGCGCGCTACCGCACCACTCAGGTGCCGGCGATCCGGTGCATCGGCACCGACGTTCGCTCGGCGTTGCGTTTCGTCTTGACCCAGTCGCTCTGACGACTGATGAGGCGCCCGAAGGCCCTCCACGCCACGACGTAGGACATCAGCATGTAGCCCACGTAGCTCATGCCCAACACGATCCCGTGGAGACGCGACAGCTGCGGTTCGCTGCGCCGGCGATACAGCGGACCCCAGATCGCGAACTCGCCCACACCGAGGATCAGATAGGACACGAACAGCGCCCACCCGCCGCTCACCAGGTACGACTTGAAGAACTCCGGGTAGTTGACCATGTTCCAGGTCATCACCAGCAGTGGCAACGGATAGACGATCGTGCCGATCACCTGCAGCCAGGGAGTCAGCATGAAATAGGTGATCTCCCATGCGCCGAGGTTGGTCACCCGCCGTGAGCGCCAGATCGCCGGCAGATAGCGGATGCACTGCATTCCGCCCTGCGCCCAGCGAACCCGCTGCCGGATCAGCGGTTTCAATTCCGGCAGCGCCTCCTGATCGACCCAGCTCGCCGTGGTGTACGCATTGCGCCATCCCAGCAGGATCAGGTGCAGTCCGAGTTCGAAATCCTCGAGCAGTGCGCCGTGCCACGGCTCACCGAATCGGGCCGCGACCGCGTCGAGCGCCGACAGCCGACTCAGCTGACCGTTGCCGCCGATGCTGACGGTCCGTGAGTAGCGCCGGGCCATCTGCATCGCGGAGATCGGACCCCGGAATTCCAGATCCTGCAGACGCACCAGGGTCCGGGCGAACCTGTTCTTCCACTTCCGACCCGGGCCGAGCGGCTGCGGATCCGCGCGGTTGCTCATCCGGACCTCGACCTGCACCGACCCGACGTAGTCGTTGCCGAAGCAGTCCGGGCCCGCCGAGATCTCCAGCATGTTCGGAGCAGGTCGTCCGTCCGCGTCGACGATGCAGATCAGCACCTTGTTCCGGTCGACGTCGTCGGGCAGCTGGGCGTCGATCGCGCGATAACCGAAATTGAGCGCGTCGCCCTTGCCGGTACGGGCGTTCGGGAGGGTGCGTGGGAGGAGGTGGACCATGGGATCGAACTGCTCGATCGCAGCGACGACGTCGCGCGTCCCGTCCTCCGACTCGTCGTCGGTCACCCACGCGTGACAGTCCGGGAAGTGTCGCCGCAGGTAGCTCAGGGTGTCGCCGATCACCACTTCCTCGTTGAGGCAGGGGATGATGAAGTGCAGTTCGAATTCGTCCGGGTCGCCGGGGCGTTCGGGAACGTGGCGCAGGAACGGGACGAGAATGGCGATCACATACACCAGGAACACGAGGCCGAGGATCAGCGAGAGCACGATCGTCAGGCCGAGCACGGTATCGAAGGTCACTGACAGGGACTCTCTTTCAATCGCGCACGGATCGGACCGGCACCATCCGCGACCGTGCTGGCCCGACCGATCCACCTACTGAAGACCACCAGGGTCGTGCATCCACCCGCCAACACGATGAGCGACCCGATGATGGTGTGCGCCATCTCGAAGCCGGAGCGCCCGTTGTGCACCGTGTACACCCCCACGACGACCAGGCGGATCATGTTGACACTGAGCATGGCCACGCAGCTGATGACCAGTCCGATCGTCATGTGCAACAGCCGGACCCGGCCGAAGTGGAGGTAGATGGCGGCCAGCAGCAGCATCGGCAGGATCAGCAGCGCGGTGCTGCAGCCGGTGACCAGTTCCAGGGCGAACACCTTGTTGGTGCCGATGCCGACATAGAAGGTGTCGGACCCGCGCACCCATTTGGTGGGCGCCCCGACGAGGCCGTTGAGCAGCGCCGCCAACCCCGCTTCCCAGGCACGGAACTGAGGTTGGCGAATCAATAGCATCACGATGATCAGGGCATAGACCCCGACCCCCATCCATCGGACCGACGGAGCATCCGGCATGCGCACCCCTCGTCCGGCGGTCACTTCGGGACTCCTCGTTCCCGGATCACACTCGACCGCAACACGACCGTCGAATAGACGCCGAGCACGAGTACCAGTCCGACGGTGAGGTTGGTGAGCATCAGGTGCTTGATCAGATCGGACGCACCGTCGGAGAGATTCACCGCCCAGAACTGTGCGATCGCGGCGACCGCGAGGAACAGGCCGGTCGCGCCGATGCTCTTGTCCTGCTGGTCCGGGCACACCCGCAGCACCGCGACGAACAGCACGCATGCAACGAGCGTCAACGCGACGATGAGCAGCGGAAGCGCGCCGAACATCATGCGCCAGAAGTGGTAGAAGACCGACACCCGCCACTCCTGGGTGTCGGGCCGTCCCGAATACCACGGATACGAGTAGATGTAGTCGGCCCGCAGCTTGGACATTCCCACGAGACCCCGCCCCATCATCGAGAGCAGTCGGGTGGGCTCGTGCAGGTAGACCTGCGAGAGCAGATCCCACATGGAGGTCTTGTCCAGGAAGCCCTGGTAACCCGGAAGTTCCGTGACCGAGTTCGGCGAGTTGATGCGGGAGCCGACACCGGACACGAGCGACGGATCGAGCCCCAGCCGGGCCAGGTCCTGGTCGGGATGTGGGCTGTGCGGGAGCATCTCGACGAAAACCGCGTTGTACTGGTTCAGTTCGGCGAACCGGGCCGGCTGCGTGCGTAGGTACTGGCCGACCGAGGCGAGCAGTGCACCAACCGCGCCGATTCCGAACCACCTGCCCTGCAACGGATACTGGCCGAGGGACGCCGGGTCACCCACACGGCGGCAGAGCATCAGCCCGGCCGCGACGAYGGCGAACGTCACCGCCTGGGTCTTGGTCGTTGCCGTGAACAGCGCGATCAGCCCAATCGCGGCGACGTGCCACCAGTGCACGCGCTGCGCCCGCCACATCGCCAGGGACGCCACCATCAACGCCAGTACACCGAGGATGGCCCCGGTGTCGCTGTAGGGCGACACGAAGTAGCCGGCGAACGATGCGTCGGCCACCACCAGCCACACGCCACTGACGACGAACGCCTTGCCCACCAACGATCCCGGGGTCCAGGCGAAGAGGAGTCCGGCGAGCAGGCCGAGTACGACGGCGCACAGGACGCCGAGCGCTCGCAGGTCCATGACTCCAGGCAGGCGCAACAGCGGAGTCAACCACTCGGCCAGCTGAAGCAGGTAGAGCTGCGACGAGTTGTACGCCTGCCCGTATGTGTTCCACGGGCAGTCTTCGCCGTACCACCGGTGGTCGAAGTACGTCGTGTACACCAGGTCGTCGACCGGAGTGTTGTAAGGGTTTCCGGCGCGCAGACCCATGCCGCACGTGAGCCGCTGACCATCGCCCTGGTCACTGAGGCCGATGGCGCCACCGTAGAACAGACGCATCAGCATGAGGCCCGCGAAGGCCGCGCCCGCGCCCACCGATACCCAGCCGAGCGCCGTGCCCTCGATCCGGTATCCGAAGATCCGGGAGACCGTCGCGAGCGCCGCCCGCAGTCGCGGGCGCGGCTTCGGGGGCTTGGTGCCGGGCACCAACGCCAGTGGATCCTCGGTGAATCCGACACCGTCCGAGTCGACGAGTTCGAACTTGTCGCTCATCTGAGTCCACCGCGCACGCTGCCGATGACGGTGCCGGTCGCCGGGCCGTACCAGCAATCCGCGGACGTCTCACCGACGAGCGGCTTGATCACGAAGTCGTCCGGCCGCTGCCCCGCCGTGTACTGGTCGATCACCGGCTGGCAGGCGCGGTAGGCCGCATCGAGGCGGACCTGGGCGTCCCCGTTCGGCACGGGGATCGACCCGGTCATCTCGGCGTCGTGCGGACGTGAACACACCGTCTGCTTCTCACCCGAACGGCACAGCCGAATGCCATCGGAGATGGTGCGTCCCATGATGTTCCGCAGAGATCCGGTGAACTCGGGGCGGCTCTCCGGCTGCAGCGGATCCTGCACACCGAGCGAGCACACCACCGTGCGGAGCCCGCCGGCCCATTCCTTCTGGGTCGGGTACTTCGCCCACACCGATATTCCGTACTGGTAATCGAATTCGCGTGCACCCAGGTATCCGCGAATCCCGTCCCACGGACAGACATCCGAGGCCYGCAGGCGCTCCAAGGCATTGGACGGACGATCGGGCTGATTCAGCAGATCGTCCGGCAACACACCGAATCCGTACACCTCGAGCTGATGCGGATACTCGCAATTGATCCACGGAGAGACGTTGCTGAGCGAGAGCATCTCCTCTGCAGTCTCGCGGACGTAGCAGGTGCCCTCGGCGGCCTGATAGGTGGGAAGCGCGGTGTCCGGTTCGGTCCCACACGCGACGACGAACGTCGCGACCACCGACGCCGCCGCGATCACAAAGATCGACCTGAACAACCAACCGCTCCTCGTTGAGTCCTGACACGTTCCGCGGCGACGCGAACACACCGACGGTACTGGTCCCCGCACACTCGAACCACGGCTCGCGACGAAAGGGCGGAACCACGCACGCGATGGTGCGCAGCGCCGTACCGCCCTGCTCGGCCGGCCCGTCACCCGATCGTCTCGACGACCGCGAGCGCCAACCGCTGCGCACGCACCGACTGCGGCTGCGCAGTGGTGACGACGACCGCGGTTGTTCCACGTGCAACCGCGTACACCGCGCCGTCCGGACCCCCGAACCGGCCGCCGCTCCAGCCCGCCGGTTCCGACGCGGGCGAGCTGGTCGATATCGGCGCCGCGCGGTCAACCACCTCAACCGCCGTCGTCTCGGCCTCGGTCCGCGCCACCCACACCGAGGCCACCACGGCGCCGCCGGGATCGGTGAAGACGCACGCGGGCGGGTCGACGGTCGGATCGACGAGCACCGACCCGACCCGTTCGCCGTTGAGCTCCTCGACCTGCTCGACCGAGAGGACCGAGCAGTCGCCCGCCGTACGCGGGACCGGAACGTCGGGTACCGCGGCGACGACGGCCGACGGTGCCGCCGCCACCTCCGGCGCATCCTGTGCCGCACCGCAACCGACAACTGCGCCGAGCAGAACGGCCACGACGACACCGGCCAACGCGTGGTCGGCCCTCACAGCACTGCCACCCGGGTGAACGGGACGAACGGCTCGACCACGGGAAACACCACGAGCATCAGCAACGCCACCATCGCGACGAAGAGCACCACCGCGGCGACCAGTTTCGCCGGCCAGGGGCCGGGCAGATGCCGCCAGATCCAGGCGTACACAACTATCCTTCCGAGAGGGACTTGGGAACAACGGGATTCAGCGGATCCTTCTCCGCCGTGTCGACCAGGACTGCCTGCACGACCAGCCGATCCGTCGCCGAGAAACGGGGCGTACAGGTGGTGAGCGTCAGCAGCGCGACTCCGTCCTGCGGCGGCTCCGCGTAATCCGCGTCCATCGGCACCGGTGCGATCACACCGATAGCCGTCGGATCGACCACCTGCTGCCCCACCGCGCGCTGATAGGGCGCCGGCAGTGGCGTGACGGTGACCGAATCCGCCGAACACGTGGCAGGTTTCCTGTTGGTCGCCCAGTCCAGCGCTTCGCTCGCGCTCGGCAGCACCCGGTAGGTGAACCAATGGGTCCGGGTTTCCACCACCACCGCGTCACAGGTGTTCAGCAGGTCGATGTCGTTGAACGGGGATCCCTTGCCCACGCGATGACCGGCGAGCGCGAAGTTGCCCCGTTCTCCGGGTTGCGCGGTTCCCTCGTAGTGCCCCGGCCCGATTTCCAACTCGGCGTCGGATGTGCCCTGCACCACCGTCAGCTGGAAATCGTTGCCGAAGGCTGGGATGTGCAGCTTCGCGAAGCCGACCGGTCCGGACACCGACTCGGTCGCAGTCCGCTCGCGGTCGGGCTCGGACCAGAGCTGATCGAGCTGCTCTGTGGCCGTGCGCTGTTTGCGGTCGGAGGTGAGGTCGGTCCAGTACACCTCGTACACGATGAACAGGACCCCGATCAGCGCGAGGGTCAGCAGCGCCTCGCCTGCCCCACGGTAGATTCGTTGCGCGCGTGTGACCGGCGCGTCCAGGACCACCCGCGTGGGGCTGTACGGCGAATATCGATGTCGTCCGGGCATAGGGGATTCGGAACCTCACACAGGGATGCTCGAGGCAGACGCCGGCTGCTCGTTCTTGATCAACGCGAAGACCTCGGCGCGCGAACGGATACCAAGTTTGCGGAAGATGCTGGTGAGATGCTTCTCCACCATGCGCTGCGAAACGTACAGTTGCGCAGCGATCTCACGGTTGCGCATGCCCTGCACGACGAGTTGGACCACCCGCCGCTCGATGTCGCTCAGCGTCCCGAGTCGAGGATCACCGGATGCCGGGGGCGCGGCGGCCTCCATACCAGTGCGGGTGGACCAACGACCACCACTGATCCACCCGTCGGCGCCGATGCGCTCGAACAGCGCGAAGGCCGTCCGCGCACGCTGACGGCTCTGGGTCACCTTGCCGTGCTCGAGCAGCCTGTCGGCATAGATCGCCAGGGAACGAGCCCGCTCCAGAGCGGGAACCTTGTCGTCCCGGGAACCCAGCGCCAACTCGACCAGCTCACGGGCATCAGTGATTTCGGCGACCAGCAGCCGTCCCCGTGCCAGGATCGCCGACGTCAGAGTCGTCTGGGTGCGCCGCTGCAGCCGTTCGGTCGTCACGTCCAGCATGCGCGCCGCGGCCCGCAGGTCGCCGGCAAGCACGAGCGCCTCGATGAGGTCGACGTACCGTTGCGTCTTCCAGATGCACGCATGCCGGTCGACGTGGTCGATGCTCTGCTCGAGCAGGGCGATCGCCCGTTCCGCATCACCCTGCATCAATGCGTTCTCGCCCAGCACGGCGAGCACCCTCGCCTGCAGGCTGTCGATCTCCCCCGACGCACTGACGGAAAGCAACTGGGCCGCAATCTGTTCGGCCTCACAGAACTGTCCCTGTAACCCCAGGATCTGCACGCGCTGAGCGAGCCGCAGCGTGCGCAGGTGCGTGTGAGACGAGAGGATCGCGTCGGCGTGTTCCCAGAGATTCCTCGCTCCGACGGGGTTTCCCGCAATGATCTCGCAGTCGACCTGCGCCGTGAGCAGGTACATCCGTTGGAGCGGGGTCAGGGACGGATTCGAAGCGCATTCGAACCGTGCCCGGGCCTCCTCGACCCGTCCCAGCCGGGTGAGGAACATTCCCGAGGCGGCGATACCGCGAAAGTCACGCCGGGAGAACGGCTCGACGGCGTCCGCCTCGTTGTGCAGAGACTGCGCCTCCTCGGAGTTCTCCCGCGCCAGCGCCAGGCTCATGCGTGCCAGCGTGAGCGCATCGCAGGGGCTTCCGGGGTGGCGGGTGTGGATACGCTCCGCCAACCTGTACAGCTCGTACACACCGTAGAACTGGCCCTGCTCGAGCTGAAAGAGTATCGCGACCCCTGCCAAGTCCATCGCGGCGGCGGGGGCCTCGTCGGCACACTCGCGCACTGCATCGACGACGGACTCGACGTTGATCGGCCGATCGGCGAGATAGCGCGCCTCGATCTTGACGAGTTCGGCCGCGGCACGGTCTGCCACGCATGCATCCGACCACACCACCTCGTCCGCGAGACTCTCGGCGTCGCTGCGGAATCCCTGTTCGAGCGCGAGCTTCGCGGCGGTCAACCGCAGTGCGCTCGCGCTCGTGCCGCACGACATCGAGATTGCGTCACGCAGAATCGACAGGGCGACAGAACACGACCACTCGCGGGCCATCGCGTCGGCGTTCTCCAGGACCTGCTGCGGCTCGAGTTCCGCGTCGACAGGACGCAGGACCGAAGCGTCCGTGACGCCGTCACGTCCGCTACCGAGCTCTCTCTGATACCCACGCTCGTCGACCAGGGTGTGCGCGAGCGTCCGGCGACCGGGGGTGGCAGTCCCGTAGACGGCCCACCGGTCCAGCTGATTGCCGATCCGTACCCGGTCCCCGATCCGTTCCAGCTGTCGCAGCGAGAGTAATCCGTCCAACTCGCGTTCGGGGTCGGCGCTTGCCCGGTCCGCAGCCAGTTCGAGCAGATCCGGTACCGCAACCGACTTTGCCACCGCCAGAAGGGACAACATCGTCCGCTGGTTCTCGGTCATACGGTCGTCGATTTCCATCCAACGCGACGCGCGGGAGCCGCTGACCACGATCGGATAGCGGATCGACTCGATTCCGTCGACCTGCCRGTCGGTGACCGTCTCGCACAGTTCCAGCAACGCACCCGGATTACTGCGCGAGATGCGGTGCAGCTCATCGACGAGAGCCGGCGCCGGGGTTCTTCCGAGCGCCTCGGTCATGAGCGCGACTGCAGCGGCCTTCCCGAGCGGGGGCACTGCGACTTGAGACAGGGGCAGGAACGGTTCGGGCGGTTCGACTCCGCTGACGAGCACCAGGACGACCCGATGATTCGCGAGCCTTCGCCCCACGTACCCGAGGAGCGTTTGGCAGTCCTCCCCCATGCGGTCGGCATCGTCGACGAGTATCGCCAACGGCCCCTCGTGATCGGCATGCCGCGCGATCGCGTCGAGCAGATGTTCGGCGCGGGTGGCGATCGCGGATTTGCGGATCTCGAGCCCCGCCGTCCGCCGGGAAGCATCGCGCTGCCGACCCGATCGGCCGAGCAACGCCATCAGGCTGTAGTCGACCTGCTCGCACACGTTCGACGCGCCGCCGATGGAGACCGTGTCGAAGGAGGAATTGACGACCAACTCGCCCAGCAGACGAGTGCGTCCGGACCCGGTGGGTCCAGTGATCACGAGCGCAGATCCGAGACCGAGTTCGGCGGCCTCGAAAGCATCCTGAACCTGTCGAAGGGTGGAGATCGGCTCGGCCGTGCGGCTGCGGAATCCGCCGTCGTTCATCGTTGCCGTCGCGCCCTTCTCCCAGTCATATTGATCGTGATCGCCTATATCTAACGCTTGACCAGAGCTCTCCGCCTCCGTAAACCACGGGTCGGCGGGGATTTCACCGAATCGGTGCGGGAACTGCGGGGTGCCGCACCGATCTGTGCGGCGCCCCGCCTCCTGGCTCCGCAAGACCCGACAGCATCGAGAGGTCGGGTTGGCTGTCGACGAATGCACCGATCCGACAGTCGGACTGCGGATCGAGATGAGCGAAAGGGACAGCAAATTGTCGCACCAATCCGCGCGCAGCGAGTCACAGTCGGCTCGAATCGCGGTCATCTACGGAACCCGCCCGGAAGCCATCAAATGTGCACCCCTGGTGAAGGCACTCGAGGCCCATCCCGCACTCGACCCGACCGTCATCGTCACCGGCCAGCACACCGGCCTCGTCGACCAGGTCCACGCCACGTTCGGGATCTCCGCCGACCACGACCTGAACCTCATGGAGCCGGGTCAACCGCTGGGCCGGCTGTCCGGCCGCGTCACCACCGCCGCGAGTGCGGTGCTCCGCGCCGAACGCCCCGACGCGGTGGTGGTCCACGGTGACACGTCCAGCTCCACCGCGGCCGCCCTGGCCGCGTTCAGCGAGAACATCCCCGTCGTCCACCTCGAGGCCGGGCTGCGCTCGCACGACCTCGGCAACCCGTTTCCGGAGGAGGGTAATCGGCGGATGACGGCGGCTGTGACGGCGCTGCATCTGTGCCCCACAAACCTGGCCCGCCGCAATCTGCTCGACGAGGGTGTCGTGCCCGATCGGGTCACGGTGACGGGCAACACCGTCGTCGACGCGCTGCTCACCGTGGCGTCCAGCGACATCCCGCCCACCGACCCCGCCCTGCGGACCGCGTTGGCCGGCGGTCGACGCCTCGTTCTGCTGACGCTGCATCGCCGCGAGTCGTGGGGGCCACCGATGAGCGCGATCGCGAAGTCGGTGCGACGGATCGTCGAGGCCGTGCCCGACATCGTCGTTCTCTGCCCGATGCACCCGAATCCGATGGTGCGCGAGACACTGACCGCGAACCTGGGTGGGCACGAACGCATTCTGCTCACCGAGCCGCTGGAGTACACCGACCTGGCAACCGCGCTCCGTCACGCCCATCTGGTCCTCACTGACTCCGGCGGAATCCAAGAGGAAGCACCGACTTTCGGAGTACCCGTACTGGTGCTGCGCGACACCACCGAGCGCCCCGAGGCCATCGACGCCGGGTGTGCTCTGCTGGTCGGCACCCGACCGGACGCGATCTTCAGCGAGGCGACGCGGCTATTCCTCGACGCCGACGCGTACCGAACGATGACGGCCGCCGGAAACCCGTACGGCGACGGGCACGCCGGCGCGCGCGCCGCCGCCGCGATTGCCGAACTGGTCGGGGCCGGGTCGCGGTTGCCGGACTACGCACCCGACGGTGACTTCTCATCCTCGACGCGAATCGCCGTATCGGTCGGATAGCCGGACCGTCGGAGCGTGCTCGTGCCATCCCGCAGCGGTGCGGGATGGCGCACAGTCCGCGCGCGAGGCCGCACAGTGATCTCGCCGAACCGTCTCCGTGCCACTTCGTGGGCGAACCTGACTGTGGGGGGAGTCCCCACCTGTTGCGGACCCGTGACGCTGCAGGCGGCACGAGAATGGAGCAAGAATGAGGATGGCGTCGTTCGCAAGGACCGTCTCCGGTCTGGCGGTTGCGGCTCTGACCGCGACCACCTGGGGAATCGCCGCGGCACCGGCCGGAGCGGATCCGCTGGCCGCGCAACCGGGTGAGCTGATCGTCAACGGCGACGCCGAGAACGGCATCACCGAATGGACGGGCACCACCTTCGCGTCGAGGGCCTACAGCACCGGTCTGCAGCCGACGATCGTCAACGAGAAGGGCGCGACCGGGAAGACGTTCGACGGCGGCACCAGCTACTTCGGGGTCTCGGGTAATGCCAACAGGAAGGCCACGCAGGTTGTCGACCTGACGCCGTCCGCGGCCAGTATCGACACCGGAAAGGTGACCGCACTCGGCGGGGCCTACCTGGGCGCGATCGCCGGCCAGAACGACCGCGTCGGCGTCAACTACACCTTCACGGACGCGTCCGGTACGGTCCTGGGCACTTTCTCGCTGCCCGCCGTGACCAACAGTGACCGCGGTGGCGTACGGGGATTCGCCCGCCGCGACGCCTCGGCGCCCGTTCCGGTCGGCACCCGCTCTGTGACGGTCGACCTCGTCTTCACCGCCGCCTACGGCTCGCTCGACGCGTACGCCGACAACATCTCGCTGCGACTCGACGCGGCACCGAGCGAGTTGCAAGTGACGCACACTGCCGACGCATCGGGCCCGCTGGACGACAACCAGGTGGTCAACTACACCGTCACCTTCACCAACACCGGCGCCCAACCGCTCGCGGTCGACCAGGCGCTGGCGCTCGCGGGCCTGCTCGACGACGCGGACCTCGTCTCCGGACCGACCAGTTCGGACGCCGCCCTGTCAGTCCAGGGCTCTGTCGACACCTTCGGCATTGCCGGAACCCTGCAGCCCGGCCAGACGGTGACCATCGTCTACAGCGTGGTCACCAAAACGTATGCGCAGCAGGGTGACCACAACCTCGTGTCCCTCGTGGCCGCCCCGTCCGCCCTGCCCGGAGGCGTGCCGGCCTCGTGCACCGGTACCGCCGACTGCCTCGAAATGGCGACCGCCGACACCGCTGCCGTCCCCCTCGTGAACCCGGCCGTCGCCGGAATCACGGCGGCAGTGGGCCTGGCCGGAGGCGGCGTCCTGCTGCTCCGCCGGCGACGCACCGGAACAGCCTGAGCCCGGTCACCCAGTTCCCGCGCGCGACCGGCCCTGCCCGAGTTCGATTCCGATCTCGGGCAGGGCCTTTCGCGTCCTTGCCGCAGGCCCCTCGCCGCGCGTGACCGCCGTTCGGTCATTGACCGTGCGGCGTCGACTCCCGACAGCCAGTCCCGCGGACGGGACAGGGAACCGGTTCGACTCGACGGCTCGCGTCAGTTTCGATAGCCCAACTCGGCTGCCGTCTGCCTCGCGGCGTCGGTGACGGGTACCGCGTAGGCCGCGGTGCCGTACGCGCAGATCTCCGACCAGTTGCCGCCGAGGTCGGACGTCTCGAACCGCATCGCGACGATCACGTTCCCGCCCCGCTGCGACGCCTCGTTGATCAGTCGGCTCATCGCCTCGTTGCGGCTCTCGGTGAGGTTCTTCGTCATGCCCTGGAGCTCACCACCCACCAGCGACTTGAGGCCGGCGCCGATCTGGGAGCCGATGTTGCGGGACCGGACGGTCAGTCCGAAGACCTCGCCGATCACGCGCTGGATCTCCCAGCCGGGAATGTCGTTCGTCGTCACAACAAGCATGCCGATCAGGCTAGACAACAGCTGCGACAACGTCCCGATCGGCTGCGGCCGCGGCTCGACGACGCCCGGTCGAATGTTCGTTTGCTCAGTCCGGAAAGCGCTGACCCGATCCGGATCGCGCGGGAACCTCTCACCGAGCGGTCGGCGCCCCTGGCGGCACGCCTGCCGTCGGCGTTCAATTGGCTCATACACCTGAGACACGCGGAGCCGAAACGCGAGTCGGGAGGTCGGAACGATGTCGATGCCGTCGGGCAAGATCGAATCGCGGGACTGGGACGAGATCTCGCAAGTAGTCGCGGACGCCTACTTTCCGCACACCCTCACACCTCGCACTCCCGTCCGCACCGACTGCGCGTTTCCGCGCAGCACCGGGGAGGGACCTGTCCGCATCGCTCGACTCGGCTGGGGTGCCGACGTCTCGATCCGGTCCGATCACCCCGGTGCCTACGGCGTCAACATTCCGGTGTCGGGTCGACTCGACTCGGTCGTCGGCGGGCGCGAGGTGTCGTCGCTGCCGGGCACCGCCACGGTGTGCCCACCCGACACCGACACCCGGATCCCTCACTGGGCTGCCTCGTGCGAAATCATCGGTGTCCGTTTCGATCACGAGTACCTGGAACGGGAAATGCATCGAATCCTCGCGCGCCCCGATCGTCCACTGCCAAGCCAGGTGGACCTGTCCGCCCCCGCAGGGACGACGTGGATGCGGTTCGTCGAATCGCTGTCCGACCAGATGGAAGGACCGAACTGCCTGCTGCAGAACGATCTGGTCGCGGACCAACTGCTCAGCGCCGTCACCACCGCGTTCGTCCTCGCGGCCGTACCGGACGATCCGGAGGGCACGGAGGGCGCCGTCGCGGCGCGACCACGAATCGTCAAGCGGGTCATCGACGCCCTGCACGGCGACCCCGCCCACCGGTGGACGGCCGGCGAGATGGCCGAGCAGGCCGGCGTGAGCGTGCGCCGACTACAGGAAGGGTTCCGGCAGTACGTGGGCAGGAGTCCGACCCAGTACCTGAACGACATCCGCCTCGTCCGCGCCCGCGACGATCTCCTCGCCGCAGACCCGGGCGACACGGTCACCGCGGTGGCCCTGCGCTGGGGCTTCGCCCACACCGGCCGCTTCGCGGCCACCTACCGCAGCCGATTCGGCGTCTCCCCGTCCTCGGCCCTCCGCACGACCTGATCCTCTGTCCGCCGACATAATCCAGCCGAAGGGATCCCCGTGTTCTTCTCGACGTCCGTGCCGACCCGCCTTCGCTCGCCCGCTCCCCACACCACGGCCTTCTCACCTGCGAGACATCCCGTCGGCAGCCCACTCGTGCTGACAGGTCGCATCCACGACGACACGGGCCGGGGTGTGCGCGGTGTCTCCGTCCAGGTCCGTCGCAGCGACAACGGCGGGACGGTCCGTGCGGGCACCTCTACGGTCGTCACGGTCACGACCGACGACGACGGCTGTTTCACGATTGCGACGATTACGCCTGCGCCCTATCAGATTCCGGCTGACGGCCCGACCGGTTGGTTCATCGCGAACGAGGGCTGGAACCCGTGGCGACCGGCGCACCTGCACGTCACGGTCAAGGCGCCGCGGATGCGCACCGTGACCACTCGCCTGCACTTCCGCCGCGACGCCTGGATCCGCCACGACGCCCCGGCGAAGGCGATCCTCGACCCCCGACCCGGCGTCGGCGGAATCGACCGGGCCACAATCGACTTCACGCTCGAACGGTCGACGTCGCCGGTATCCGGCGCCTAACCGTCGATCTTGCGCGCGCCGAGGATTTCGCCGAGGAACTCCGCGGCGACCTCGTCCGGGTCGCGACGGCTCGCCTGATCCACCGGCACGGCCGCCTCGGCCATCATCTCTTCCTCATCCTCGGGGTGGTGCGAGGAGGGGTGGCCTCAGACGAACGGGAAGATCGAGCGGTTCCACCGCACTCTCGGTGGGTTGGGCCTGCGCCCGCTTCTACACCTCGGAAGCCGAACGCCGAACTGCTCTACCCCGGCTTGCTTCACTTCAATCACCACCGAGCCCACTCCGCCCTCACGGGACTCAGCGACCAGGGAGCGCACGGTCGGAGTCCCATTCGACAACAGTGTGGCGTCCTCGCCAGAAGTTGACTGCAGTGGCGTGCGTCACCTATGTTACGTGAACATCGCTACCGAGCGTTCGCTCGGTCTGTCCCATGAGTTCGAAAGAGGCGAAGATGCCCCCAACATCGGCTTCCCCGCAGCAGACCACGGCGCCGAACGCTGCGCCGGCGAACGCTGCGCCGCCGCACCCGCGCCGAGCGGCCCGTAAGGCTGCGTTTGCCGCCGCCGTGTCAACCTCCCTCGAGTGGTACGACTTCTTCATCTACGCGACAGCCGCCGCTCTGGTCTTCAACAAGACGTTCTTTGCCACTCAGAGCGAAGTTGTCGCCGCACTCAATTCGTTCGCTACCGTCGCGGTGGGTTTCATCGCACGGCCCATCGGCGGGATCATCTCCGGTCACTTCGGCGACAAATACGGCCGTAAGCCGGTGCTTGTGATTGCGATCCTGATCATGGGCATCGCGACGACCTTGATCGGACTGGTGCCGGACACCTCGATCGTGTGGCTCGCCCCGACGATGCTGGTGCTGCTGCGCATCTGCCAAGGCCTTGCTGTCGGGGCGCAATGGGGTGGCGCAGTCTTGCTGGCCACCGAGTACGCGCCCCCGAACCGACGAGGCTTCTACGGGAGCTTTGCCCAGCTCGGCATCCCGATCGGCGTGGTCGTCGGCAACGCGGTCTTCCTCATCGCAGCGTGGGCGGTGACACCGGAGGCGTTCATGTCATGGGGCTGGCGCGTCCCGTTCTGGATCAGCCTTTTCATGCTCTTCGTCGCATTCGCCATCCACCGCTACCTCGAAGAAACCCCCGAGTTCCAGCAGCTCGAGGCCAAGCTGGCCGCCGAACCGATCAAGCGGCGTTCCCCAATTCTCGAGGTCATCCGGAACAACGGGGGCACCGTGATCATGGCCGGTGGCACCTACCTGGTCGGCATCGTGATGTTCTATCTCACCATCACGGGGTCGGTACAGGTCGCCACTACAACCCTCCACATTGCCCGATCGGATGTCCTCGCGATCATCCTGGTGGCAGCGGGAGTGCTTGTACCCATGGTGCCGCTGACCGCGTACCTGTCCGACATCTACGGCCGCAAGCTGATCTACGGCATCGGCATCGTGGGCATGGGGCTATGGGCCGTTCCGATGTGGTTGCTCGTCGGCGCCTCGTCACCGCAGAACATTTGGCCGCTCGCTGCCGCCCTGATCATTTCGTGCGTCGTCATGTCGTTCCAGACCGGTCCGCAGGCAGCTCTGTTCGCAGAACTCTTCCCGCCGGAGGTGCGCTATTCGGGCGCCTCGCTCGGCTACCAGGCTGCAGCCATTCTCGGGGGCATGGCTCCGATGGCGATGGTGGCCCTCATCAACGGAGAGGTCGACAATCTCTGGCGGGTGGGACTGTTGATCGTCGCTCTGGCCGTCCTCGCCCTCGGCTGCCTCGTGGTCCTCGCCCGCCGTGCAAAACGGTGACGGGATCGACTGCAGTGTTGGTATGTGCGGCCGAAATCGTGTCCCAGGTTCCATCTCACATACCGACGCTGACGTTTCCAGATCGTGTGCCACGGGCCGAAAATCGGTAGGTTACGTCCCGCCGCCACGCGATTGCGGCCCGGTAGCGGTGGACGATGCGGTCGACCACCCGGCGGTTGTCTCGGAACAGGCGGCCCGCAGGCCGTCCGAGGAAGGAAGCACCGGTTCGATCAACAACCACTGCTCATCATTGAAGTGCTTGGTGGCCGACACGACCAGCAGTCGTCACCGATCCCTCCACCGCGGCCCAGGAGACACGCCCTAACTGTACCCGGTCAGGACGTTGGTAGCGGGCGTGTCGGCTTGATGTGAAGAGAACCTCCGAGTGGGGTGTGGCTTGTCTAAGGCCCACATCCGCTCGGAGGTTCTCGTGTCCCACCGTAATGCCCGAACCACATATCCGAACCACATATCTCGGCAGATTGCT